>JBGSUA010000033.1:0-125795 GCA_041753575.1 Desulfatiglandaceae bacterium | reverse complement strand
CAACTAGCCTATCTCCATGCCCTTGATGTTTCTCCATCTGTTTTCACAACCATCAAGGCGAGTAACACCGGTTCCTGGGTCACTTGAGCGCAGGATGAGAAAATAGGCGCGACGAAGTATGATATGGTGCGAAATATGGGTCTTAAGCCTCTTATCAGGAAGATTGATCCTTCAGGCCAAAGCGGGCAGTTTGTCTTTACAACCCATAGCCCCTATTTTATTGACCTGTTTGATGACAATCTGGATGGCTTGCATCTTATCAAGTCCTCCAAGATATCGTCCGTCCTGATTAGACCGGATCCCGGCAAGATAAGACAGCTCCTGGATGAAATGCCCCTTGGCGAATTGCACTACCGGGAGATGCTGGAATGAAAATAGGTTACTCAGTTGAAGGAAGCACTGACCGAGCACTCATCTACAAGAGACCTCGCTCAAAAAGAAAAACGGCAAGCGGCCAATAGAAAACAAAGACTCCGGGCTTGACCCGCCCCGAGAATTATCCCATACTTTCCTGTGTTAGACAGTGTTTTCAAGTATTCAGCCACTTAGAAATGACGGAAAAGGAGGGTTACGCATGACACCACAAAAGGCACAGGCCATTTATCTGGCGGTTTTCTTCACGATCCTCAAGGGACTGGCGACTGTTGCTGTCGCAGCGCCCCAGGGAGAAAACCTTGAGGATTTTGTAAAGGGCATTCACTGGCTGGGTCACGATTCCTTCCGCATAGAAGCGGGTGGAAAGGTTATCTACATTGACCCTTGGCAGATCAAGGGAGGTCCCAATGCGGACATCATTCTGATAACCCATGACCACTTCGACCACTGCTCGCCCGATGATGTGGCGAAGATCAGGGGAAAGAAAACAGCGATCCTTGCCCCGAAGGCTGCGGCATCAAATCTCCCGCAGCCGGTAACAGTGGTAAAGCCGGGAGACGCCCTCAAGGTGGAAGGCATAGAGATAAAGGCCGTGCCGGCCTACAATTTAAATAAGTTCAAGAGCCCCGGAGTGCCATTCCACCCAAAGGAGGCTGGTCACGTGGGGTATGTGTTCACCGTTTCAGGAGTCACCATCTACCATACGGGCGACTCGGATAACATCCCCGAGATGTCCTCCATCAAGACGGACATAGTCCTTTTGCCGGTCAGCGGGACATACGTAATGACCGATGAGGAGGCCGCGGCCGCGGCGGATAAGATACGTCCGAGGCTGGCAATACCCATGCATGTGGGAAGAGGGATAGGCACGCTGGATGACAGGGAAAGCTTCGAGAAGAAGACATCCGTACCGGTGAAGATACTCCCTATGGAATAGGAAAAACCGGGGTACCAGCCCGGTTCAACAAAAGGTTATCTCATCGGGATAACGGTTTAATTTCTTCAGGCCCGTTTCCGTGACCACAAAGGTGTTCTCTATCCCTGCAACGCCTTCGCCCGGGAAGACTATCTTGGGCTCAAGTGCGATGACCATGCCCTCACTGAGAGGCTCGCGGCCCCCTTTCGCGATCACCGGCCAGTCGTCCAGTTCAAGGCCTACGCCGTGGCCGACAAATGGAGCGGGCTCCGGATGGCCCATGAAGGTGGCGCTGAACCCTGCGTCGTCGGCTATCTTGAGGGCGAGCGAATAGAGCTCGCCCGTCAATATCCCCGGCCTCGCCTCCCGCGCGAGTGTTTCCTGAACCCTCCGGGCTGTCTCCTGAGCCCGCAGGAACTCATCCTTTAGCGGCCCCATAGAAAAGATGCGCGTCTGATCGGAAATATATCCTTCCCACACAGCGGCATAATCTACAATAATGGGCTCGTTCTTTCCTATCTCGGCCATGGAAGCGCTGGCTGAAAAGAAGGGGCCTAAACCTCTTCCTCCCAGAGGCCCCGATGAACTGCTCGGCTCTGCGGCCCTTGGCCCGGACATTATCTGTCCATAGAGAGATGGATAGGGGAATGTGCGAGTGGGGATCATCCCGCTGTGGCCATTAATCCTATAGAAATACTCAACCTTTGCGGCAAGATCGTTCTCAGTCCTGGATTCTCTTATAAATCCTGGAACCTGTGCGAGCATCCTGTCAGCAAGTTCAGCGGCCTGCATGATCCTGGAGATCTCATATTCGGACTTGACCATGCGGATTCTTCTTAGAATCAGGGAAACATCCGTCAGATCGGCGCCAGGGAGATTCTTCTCATAATTCTTGAAAAACATGACCGGAAGGGTATCAAATTCAAGGCCCAGCCTTGAGGGAATCCTTCCGGTTCTGGCCCTTATCAATTCCTGCAACTGTGAAAAGCCGGCGAGAGGCACAATCTCTGAAAGAGGAGAGTCCTGCCTCGCTCTTTCGAGGCTCTTCCTCACCATAAGTATCGGCTCGCCCTTCTTTGGCACATAAAGATGGGCATTTTGATCCGTCCCCGAAAAATAATATACATCCATTCTCTGAACAAGGAGCGCTCCATCCATTTGGGCCTTTGACAAGGCCATTTGAAGAGCAACTATCCTTGCCGCTATTTCATTAGCCTCAACAGTCAAGCAACCTCACCTTTCGTTGCGATTGGGTCTCCAACCTTATCCAGTCAAAGCTATCCATTATCTCAAATATTGAAAAGCCTATTTTATCTCGAATCTTGCCTCCCCAAGCAATTCACCTTCGGGACCCAGGACCTCAACTCTCCATGGACCTGTCTGGCCTCGGTTTATAGTCTTTGTGGAATGAGTCCGCCAGCTTGTCCCGCCAACCTTAAGATTAACCTTGCTGACCACTGCTTCTCCGAAATACCATTTGTGTGTTATTTGTTTCGGCCCATTAGCGTTAACGATGTGTGTAAAACAGTGCAGTTTGCCTACCGTTGATGGGAAAACTTCCGCCGAATCAACCGGCTCTTTGTTTTTTAATAGCGACGTTATGACAATACGTTTAAGAGCAAACTTCCCCGAGTCCTCGGCTTCCACAGGGGCAGGTTCAGGCTCCTTGGGAGTAATCTCCTCCTGAACCGGTTCAGGGGGAGGCGCAGGAGCTTCTTCCGCTGTATCAGCTTTATTCACCTCAGCCGAAGCACATCCAATCGCCATTAAAGCCAGCACACACAATCCCACAATTACACTTCGCATATCTACCCTCCCGCATTACGTTGAAACATGGGCACAACATTACTCCCAATAAAGTCTTCTGTCAAATTGCGGGCTCCAAAAGGGGACGCCCTTTACTTTTACAGATTTTTGCCACGAACGTCTTTCTCAAGACTGCCAGTAGTTCATATGGTGACACCGGGGCAAGGGTAGGTGAAGTGCCTTGACCTCCGATCTCCGCAGGTGATATTTTTTAAGAGATACAGTATTCAACATTGAGCACTTACTCGGAATCCAGTCAACCGGAAGCGTTCCTGGACTTCAGGATGCGGTAGCTGATCGCACCTGATCAGCTGGACCCCGAGTGTGAAGACACATCGGATAAGAAAGAAGGGATTCAGGCTGCCAGGCAGGATCATGCAGGAAACAAGAGATATGACTAACCCCGATTACCCTTTTCGTTCATTGTTAAGCTTCAAGCCCCTTATTGATTATTTTGACAATGAAAACAATTCACGGGGTGGCCTGGGACAGGCATATTGGGACAAACTGAAGGCTATGCTCGATCAGGCGCCTGCCTTTTACGGACCCATAGAAGACCTGCCGCTTCTCTCCCAGCACACAGAGCTTCTAAGGGCATTGATATCGCTTGTTCTTGCGCCTGCCTCACTGGAACTGGAGCCGGTTGGCATCTTTGTCCCATTCAACCTTCAGCCGGTTTATGTCTCGGAGTCTTTCAGAAGGCTTCTCATTGATGAAAAGGGCCGCATGAAAGGCCTTTCAGCAGTAGGAGAGGCCAATTTCCTTATGGGACGAATCCTCAGGACATATTACCTCATTTTGGAGAAGTATTACGGCATCCGTCAGAAGTTCGAATACCCGATAATTCGCGTAGTGCAGGATCCTGAAACTGGGCTGGAAACCCATCTGAGGATTAAGCCCAGTCTCAATTTTATGGAGGTCCACCACAGGGGGAAATTAAAGACGCTCACAGACATAGAAAGAGCTAGACTTCTTGAAAACCTTGCAGACCCTGCTGTGCTTAAGGAGATACTTCCCCCTGAAGACTTCGAGATACAGGGATTCGCGGTCTTCACCATCGTGGACGTCACACAGTCTGAGACCCTTTCGGCCCTTGGAAAGGACTTGATAGATCAGGAATCCATATTCACCCAGAATGGATTCCTGCGACTCCAACAAAGGATCCGCAACCTCCTGAGATGTCAGGACCTGGTGGTATCCCTGGTAGCTATCCACGAAGATCAGGTCATGCTTCTGAATCTTGGTTGTGAACTGTCCTGCAATTCCGTATTTTCCAGCTCGCGTCATATAGCTTTATCAGAATTCCAGGGAAGCCTTTATGAAAAGGCCGTGAAGGAAAACACAGTCCTGCGCATAAGGGACCTGAGCCTTACGCCTTCTCCTACCATAGTGGAAAAAGAACTCATAAGTTCCGGCATAAGGTCTTTAATGATAGCCCCCCTTACATACGAAGGAAAACTTATAGGAACCCTGGACATAGCGTCAGCACATTCTGATGAATTCGGCCCGATTGATATCCTGCTTCTAGGGGAGATCGTGCCCACATTTTCACTCGCAGTAAAAAAGTCGCTCGATGAAATTGATCACACCGTCCAGGGCATCATCAAGGAGAAGTGTACCGCTGTTCATCCCGCGGTGGAGTGGCGTTTCCGAAAGGCGGCCTTCCAGCACCTTGAGAGAAAGAGAAGGGGCGAGGACTCCGAGATGGAGCCTATTGTCTTCAGGGATGTCTATCCCCTTTACGGAGTATCAGATATAAGGGGCTCGACTCTGGCCAGAAACCGGGCCGTGACAGAAGATCTCCTCGAGCACCTGAGATTGGGTCTCAATGTCTTGGAAGAGGCTTCGCGGGCAAAACCTCTGGCTGTCCTTGACGAAATACGGCATAGGCTCCTTGCAGAATCAGATAGAATAAAGGCAGCGGTAAGCCCCGGCGATGAGGTGGAGCTTTCACGCTTGCTCAAAGCGGAGCTGGAATCACTTTTCCCGTCGCTTAAGGACTTCGGCTCAGGTGTAACACAAGCGATCGAGCGATATGAGGCGACTCTAGATACCAGGACACATTCAGTTTACAGGAGGCGAAAGGAATTCGAAGAAAGCATCTCGGGACTTAATCAGCGCATCTCTCTTTATCTGGACAGAGAAGAAGCAGACCTTCAGGCCCTCTGTCCACACTATTTTGAGAAACATCAATCTGATGGAGTAGATTATATCATCTATCTGGGACCGGGCATTGCCGAGCAAAACGGATTCAGCAGGCTTTATCTTGAAAATTTCCGCCTGTGGCAGATGACAACCGCGTGCGGCATAGCCGTTCTAGCTGAAGAGATGAAGAAAAACAGCAATATTCCGCTGGAGATAGCCCATCTGATGATGCTCAACCACTCCCCTACCTCTATACGTTTCCGTTTTGATGAGAAGCGATTTGATGTTGATGGCGCCTATGACATGCGTAACGAAATCATCAAATCCCGGTTGGACAAGGCCTTTGTGAAAGGCGGCTCCGAACGGCTCACCCAGCCGGGCATGTTATCCGTGGTATTCTCTCAGCCCCAGGAAGGAAAAGAAGCGGCCCGTCACATGGATTTTCTCTCGGCCCAGGGCTATCTCAAGGGGAAGGCTGAATCCCTTGCGCTTGGAGATCTGCCTGGTGTAAAGGGCCTTATGGCCCTGCGGGCCGAGATTGACTTGAAATCTCCAAGGATAGCCGAACGGTTTGATATGATAATGGTCTCAAGGGTCCCCCCAACATGAAACACGCTCGGTCCAATATCGGCAATAAGGCTGGATACGAAGTCCCTGAGGGCGGAAAAGGAGTTGTTGCAGGCAATAACAGAACTCACCTCCCCAGTGATCGGATGAAATTCTTGTCAGATCATAGCAACAGGCCGTTGCATAATTGCTTTTCTGCCCCGGGGACGGAAACATACATTTTGGAAAGGTTTCTCTGATGCTCAGTCCAATGCTGCCATACTTCGACGATAAGGAAGGGGAGATCGTTCCTGCAGGCCTCCCAGAGGTCTTTGACGCCCATGTCCATGTCTTCCCGAAAGACATCGTTTCAGCCATCTGGAAATGGTTCGACACTTATGCCTGGCGTATCAGGTACAGGCTTAAGACAAAAGATATATTTGATTTTCTCCTCTCACGCGGCATAGGCCATATATTCGCCCTGCAGTATGCCCACAAACCTGGTATGGCCAGGATGCTTAACGGCTATATGGCATCTAAATGCGCTAAATACAAAGACAGGGTCACAGGTCTTGCGACTGTTTTCCCCGGAGAAAAAGAACCTGCAGAAATACTCAAAGAGGCCTTTTCGCTGGGTCTCGCAGGTGTAAAACTCCACGCCCATGTTCAGTGTTTTGACCTGAACGCCGATTACATGAACCCCATCTATGACACCTGCCGCTCCTGCGGGAAACCGCTGGTGGTGCATGCCGGCAGGGAACCCAAAAGCCCTGCTTATCACTGTGATCCCCACAAAATATGCGGCATAGAGAAGATTGAAAGGGTCTTGAAAGAATTCCCCGGCCTCAAGATATGCGTCCCACACCTGGGGTTTGACGAGACACCGGCTTACAGGAGACTTATTGAAAGGTATGACAACCTCTGGCTCGATACCACCATGATGCTGGCAGATTATTTTGACGATCAGGGCCCTATTACACTGGATACCTTCAGGGCCGACCGCGTCATGTACGGATCGGATTTCCCCAATATCCCCTATAGCTGGGACAGAGAGCTGAGGAAGATGGCCGACCTCAATCTAAGCTATGAAAAACTTGAATGGATCCTCAACAAGAGCGCGCGTCTTTTCTTCGGCCAGAAAAACAAGGCTGAAGTGCCCTGACATGCGCTTCCGTCTTGTGAGAAGACCTTGAATTAGCAATCTAATCCCTCCTCATTCTGAGAGGCGCAAGAGCATTCCTGTGTGTCTGGCTCTTTTAAGCGCTCTTTCTACGAGAAAAAGTTCTATCGCAAGATAGATCAATACCAGGACGTAGCCCTTAAGGAGAACATGGCTTGAGGAAGGGGCAAATCCAAAAAAGCCCCTTATGTATTCAAGAAAATAGGTAAGAGGTATGGCTTCCGCTATTACAGCCACCCACCTGGGGAGGATGGAGACAGGATAGTATATACCGCAGACGAGGAGCATAAGACTCACCAGGGACCAGGCCGCAACCTCCGCCCTGATGCCGAAGACAAAGACAAGTATGCAGACGAAGACCCCTACCGTGGAAGAACAGAGAAACAGTCCTCCTGTAAAGAGCAGGAAAGGGCCCGGCCCCGGCGCTGAAATATCAAAACCAAAGAGCAGATATCCTGCCGCCGCAAGAAGTAAAAGCACCGCCCCTCCCCTAAGAATGCCCACCAGAAATGATCCTGCAAGAAGGTGGACAAGTCCCGTGGGGGCTGCAAAACCATGTTTTACGGCCTTGCTCCATACGTCATACAAGAGACCATAGGCGACATCCAACTGGCAGACCTGCACCGCCCCCATGGCCACAACCCCAACAATTATAAAGGCCTTCTTGGCCGGATCGAGGGCCGCGAATTCGGCGAGAAGCCCAACAGAAAGAAATCCCACAACAGGCCAGAAAAGTATCTCAAAGAGCGTGAAGGCATTCCGCCTGGACATTGTCCAGTTCTTATAAGCAAATGCCGACGCCTTTACTATCTCATCTCGTAAATGCAAGAAAGACATCCTCCAGATCGGATTCATGTATCTCAACACCGGTGATCGTTCTCCCGTTTGAGTTAAGGAATGCTATCAACGGTGCAATCCTCAGCCTGTGATCGTCCACATGGATAATAATTCGGGATTCCTCTCTTTGAATACCGTATATCCCTTCAAGAGGAAGGCTCTCAATGGCCGGGCTCCCCCCGCTGAAGATGACCGAGATGGTGTCCCCCAGTTTCAGATCCCTTTTGAGTTCATCCGGTTTTCCGACCGCCCTGATGGCCCCGTCCACTATGAACGCAACCTGTCGGCACATGGCCTCCGCCTCCTTCATATTGTGCGTGGTCATGAGGATGGTTGTTCCCTCCTGCTCATGCAGGTTGCGTATCGCCGCACGGATCTTACGTGAAACATCCGGATCAAGGCCGACTGTAGGTTCATCCAGAAAAAGCAATTCAGGTTTATTGACGAGGGACTTTGCGAGAGAAAGCCTTTGCTTTGTTCCTGTTGAAAGCTCATCAAAGCGGGAGCGCGCGTAGTTTCCAAGATCAAAAAGGGAGAGGAGATAATCCACCCTTTCCCTGCGCCTCCGTCCCGTCAATCCATATAGCATTGCATAGTAGTTGAGATTTTCCCTCACGCTCATGCTCCACAGAAAATTGGCATGACCCGATGAGATATTGATTCGCCCCCGGATCTGCTGTGGATAAGATCCGATATCCACACCGAGTACCCTTGCGCTCCCGCCATCGGCGCTTATCAGCGTGGAGAGGATGGAAAGGAGAGTGGTCTTTCCCGCACCGTTGGGTCCTAACAGGCACCAGAAATCCCCCTTCGGCACCAAAAGTTCAATGCCCTTCAACACCTCCTTTTTCCTTTTTTTCAATATGCCCGAAGTGAATGTCTTCCGGAGGCCTTTCACCTCTATCGCTAGCGAATAATGGACGGCTTCCAAAATAGTCGTTACTCCGAAGGCCTTTTCCCAAGAAGAGTAAAGAGGTCTTCCCAGCATGATATCCTCGGAAAATCATTGCCGGGATCGGCCTGCGGGCCTGCCACAACACTCACGGCGTGTGGGAGGTTATTGTCCATTACGTAGGTGGTCCATACGGGCTTAAGGCCCGCGTTGGAAGCCCCCTTGACATCTGCATCAGGATCATCTCCAACGAAGGCTATCTCATCGCCTTTGACCCCCATTCCCTCAAGAAATAGATCAAATACCCTTCGATCAGGTTTACAGTATCCCACCCTTCCTGAGATGACCACGTGATCAAAAAAACCCGGAAGGCCAAGCTGTTCAAGCAAGGTATCAGCCGCAGGAGCGTGCGTGAAGTTTGAAAGAAGACCGAGACGATATGAACCCTTAAGGGATTTAAGCATCTCTATTGTCCCGGGAATAAGACGGCTGTATTCGAAAAAGGAAGAAAAATAAGCATCCACTCCCCTGCTTATGAGAGGATCATCCGGCGGCAAGGTGCAGCCTAATTCCGAGAGCGCCCTGCTGATCCAGAAACGATTGTGCGTTTCCCTGCCCTCGGCCTTTGCCTCCTTAAAGAAGTGAACAGCGGCGCCTCTATGAGCCTTTCGGAATGATTCAAATTCAAGTTCAATCCCGCCCGCCCTCAGGGTATCGGTCAGACGAACCATTGCCTCTGTTACGCACTCGGGAGATACGGTTATAAGTGTGTTGAAAAGGTCAAAGCCCACTGCTTTTATATTGTTCAATATCAATTCCTTCTTGTTTGAGATTTATCGTATATTTTCTAAGGCAATAGACAAGTCCGTTATATGGTCAAGAATAGTCGCATACTGTCATATCATAAGGGCGAAGCCTCTTGAATAAAGACGCCCCCTCCCCAAGTCAATCCTACTCCTGCCGCAAAGAGCAATAGGGTCTGGTCTTCCATCTTCTGTGGAACCAGAACCAGTGGTCAGGATAGGCCCTGACGTATTTTTCTATGGTCTGCGTAAAAAGACGCGTATTTTCCTCCACATCGCGGGTTTCATCCCCTGTGCGTATGATATCCAGCTCCTCTTCAATTATCACTCTGTAACGACCGTCCGGCAGCCTTACAGTGAAAAGGGGGAGAACAGGTGCCCCGGTCCTGAGTGTAAGTACCGCGAGGGCCTTATTCGCGCAGGCGACCCTCCCCATAAAGGGAACGAACACCCCCTCATACCAGTCAACATTTTGATCGAGCAGTATCCCGACAGGCAGCCCGCCCTTTATGCACTTAAGTATCCTGCGCATGGCCTTCCTCTTCGGTATGATCTCGGTGCCGAAGCGGCCGCGAATGACGCTGATGATCCTTTCAAGGGGAGGAAAATCAAGGGGTCTTGCGACTACCGCCATCCTTCCTCCAATGAGAAGCGAAACCACAGCGTTCAATAACTCCCAATTGCCGAAGTGGGCCGCGAGGAAATAACAGCCCTTTCCCCTCGAAAGCACATCCTCAAGGCCTGCCAGTCCACTAACCTCAGCGAACTCCTTAAGGTTTTCAGCTCGCAGGCGCATGATCCTGGGAATCTCGAAGATCATGCGGCCGAAATGAATAGAAACGCCGCGGTATAGATCTTTCATATCCCGGGAGCTCAGGCTCTTCCCGTAGACGGTCTTTATATTGTCAAGGGCGACCCTTAATCTCGGTATTGGAAGCACAGCCACTATTCTCCCGAGGGTTATCCCGGCCGCTGATGAGAATGACGCAGGGAGAGCCGCCATAAGTCTGAAGACCCCCCTGACAGCAAGATCAGCAATTATCATAAATATGTTTTCTTTCGCAACCATAGGGAACTCTATCTGGGACAGGCTTTTATCACCTGGAAAAGCCTCTCCAGCTCATCCATATTGTTATAGAAATGAGGTGAGACTCGAATGAGTCCCCTCCTCTCCGATACGACTATCTTTTCCTCAAGCAGACGCCTTGCCAGTTCCACCGGATCTCCCACGGGCCGAAATGATACAATACCCGATCTTCCTCCGTCCTCAGGAAGTAAAACGGGCCCCAGGCTCTCCTCTCTCAGTCGCTCGACAATAGAACCCGTAAGCTCCATCAATTTCTTTTCTATGGCCTCTACTCCTACTTCCAGTATTAGTTCAACCGCCGCTCCAAGTCCGGAGATCCCAAGGATGTTGAGACTCCCCGGCTCAAAACCTGAAGCGCCTCTCTTAATTTCCCTCTGAAAGGTAAAGAAATCCTCTTCATCCTTTACACTCTTCCAACCTATACGGTCGGGCCTAACCTCTTCTTCGCTTTCACGGGACACAAAAAGAACAGCGCAGCCTACCGGCCCCATGAGCCATTTGTGTGATCCGCATGCCAGGAAGTGAATCCCGGCTTGCTCCACATTGAGAGGAAGGGCTCCAAGCAGTTGGATGGCATCCACGCAGAAAAGGACGCCTTTTTTCCTGCAAATATCCCCCATGGCCTCCAGATCACAGGCAAAACCCGTAAGAAAATCCACCGCGCTTATAACCAGCATCCTTGCCCCTGGTGAGATAGCCTTTTCAATATCCTTTGGCTCCAGACGCCCCTCTCTTCTGTGAACCGGGACGATCTCAACTCCCCTTCTTTCAAGGTGGAGCCAGGGATAGACCACAGAAGGGAAATCCGGCATGGAAACCATGATCTTATCGCCTGCCCTCCATCCTACAGCGTTGGCAACGGCGCCCAGGGCATCCGAGGTGTTGCCAAGGAAAGCTATCTCAGCCTTTTCAGCGCCAATCAAACTCGCACATGCCTCCCTTGCCCTGTCCACCCGATCCATCCATTTCCTGAAGGAAAGTCCTCCGGAGGAAAGCATCTCTACCAGCGTATTCTTGACGGCATCCGCCGTCCTTGTGGATATAGGCGCGATGGCGGCATGGTTCAGATACGCTGACTCATTTGTCACAGGGAAGAGAGCTCTGTATGAAGCAAGCTTTTCTGTCATAAATAAGACTTCATCGTTTCAGGTAGTTAAGGGCCTTCACAATAAGGCCGCTTTTGAAACGAATGGCATTGTGAGAGCATATCTCCTGGCAGCAGTAGCATCGAATGCACTTGTCGTAGTCAAAAGAAAGCCTCCCCTCTCTATTTTCAATAGCCTTGACAGGACAGATCTCACGGCACATGCCGCATTCACGGCAGAACGCCCTTTCCTGAACAGGCCTGGATACCAGAAAACGCTTTGTAACCCAGTCGAATCGGCCGGGCAGTATGCCCATGGAGTCAAGCCTTGGAACAACAAACCCTCTCCCAATCGTATCCATCGGCCCTTCAGAAACGACTCTGATCCGGGACGGCTCTGTCTCGCCAATCCGCCTGCGCCTTGCCTCACGATAAACAGGAAATACGTCGAGAGGTACCCCCAGCATGCGGCATATCGAAACATCCAGGGCTACCGCATCTCTTGCCGCCGCTATGAGATTAAGCCTGCGAGGAGCCCCGTTTGAAGGCCCGTGTCCTTCCATAGACCACACACCGTCAATAATGGTGATTGCAGGCTTGACCGTAAGGTAGATATCCAGAAGCAGAGATGCGAAGGTATCCCTGTCAACCCCGGCCATGTGATGCCACTCGGCTTTTCTCTGTCCTACGACCGTGCCGAAAAGGTTCTTGACCCCCAGGGTCATAAGCATCTGACCATGGGTCTTTAGCTTTGGCAGATTGATTATGAAGTCGGCATCCAGGACCTGAGAGGCGATCTCAAGCCTTCTGAAGCGGGAGCCCTCAGGTGGTATTATCGGCTTTGGATCGGAAAGTTCAACAAGCTCGACTCCAAGCTCCCTGCATACCATTCCAACCCCTGTCTTTTCAGCTATCCTCTTAAAAGATCCGATTGCGGGACTGTCAGCTACAAAAGGAACCCCTCCCGCCTTCTTTACAACCCTAATAACCCCTGAAATGATCGCAGGGTCTGTCGTAACCCTCTTCTCAGGAGTCCAGGCCCCAAGAAGGTTGGGCTTTATCAGTACCCTTTTACGCGGCCCAAGAAGGGCCTCCATACCTCCAAAGGGTTGAAGAACGAATCCGAGGGCCGAGGCTATATCAGCGTCTTCATAACTATCGCATTTGGCAAAGGCCACCTCCGTCAAGTTTCAATACCTCTCAGTCTTCCTTCCCCGCAACCGCTGCATCCCTCGCTCCACCCAGCGCCGCAGTTTCCTTTCAGTTCAGTCGAAGTAAAAATTATCTTTACTATGACTGGCAGATGTTCTTGTTTCTTCTTACCGCGAATCCATATCCCGGCAAATAAACCGGCTAACAATCCCGCAAGGGCAAAAACCATCTCCGACCACCACCAGGGCATTGGAATCCCGATCAGCAAGCCGGCCAATGCGCCTGAGGCCGGCAACATAAGAAAGGCGGCCAGATTCCTTGCAAGCGGCCCGGCGTCAAGATGCAGCGAAGCCAGGTCGCCGACTTTAGCCCCGGCCATGTTGAACGCCCTTGCCTGGACAGATGACTTTACGGTTGCACAGTGGCAGACGTTAAGATCAGAGGCACCCGGTATAAATGATCTCTCCGGGACGACCAGGACATCAGCCGTTCCGTCATCACGAATCATGTTTACCACTCCTTCGTAATCAGGCAACTCCTTCTCCTTTTGTGCTCAAAATCCTTATGAGCGATGCAAATCCCAACCCCAGATCTTTGCTATTATGTGTCCATCCATAAGGACCTCAGTTCATCATGCCGGAACTGATCCGAAATCCGGGACAGCTTGAAAATGCATTATCCCGTGATTCACTGCAATGACGGGAGTGAGCTGCGATAGCGTTTATGGACAGGCACCATTTTACCCCAACCGATGCGATTGATACAGAGAAAACATATCCGATGAGAGGGGCGCCCAACTTGTAGTTTATTGAAAGGATGATTATAGTCAAACCTGATGAAGGCAATATATATTAACGTGAACCAGGGAAGAGGAGGACTGCCATGTATTCTGAAGTTGTAATGGATCATTTCAGGAAGCCCAGAAATGTCGGAATAATCGAGAACCCCGACGGCAAGGGCGAAGTAGGGAATCCGATTTGCGGCGACATGATGACGATCTATCTCAAGATCGAAAACGATAGAATAGATGACATCAAGTTCCAGACATTCGGATGCGGGGCTGCGATAGCGGTATCAAGTATACTGACGGAGATGGCAAAAGGAAAGAGCCTCGAGGAGGCAAAAAAGATCACCAACAGTGATGTGGCTGCAGCCCTGGAGGGTCTCCCCAAGAACAAGCTCCATTGCTCAAACCTCGGCGCGGACGCTCTGCATGCCGCCATAAAAGACTTTGAGAACAAGAAATCAGGAGTTGAGGCCAAGGAACCGAAACGTAAGGAAATCCACACCCACAAAGATGGAGAGAAGTGCTATTGCCCTTATTGCGACGCTGCACTGCCCGAGGGAACAACCTACTGCAAGGCCTGCCAGTTGAATACAGTTGAAGATCATCACTAAGAGAGGGGGCGCACCATGGAACAAATCATAAATCTTGATCATCTATCCGCCAATCCTATCCTTCCAGAGGTTCAGGAGGCGATGATCCAGGCCATGAAGGACAACTACGGCAATCCTTCGAGCCAGCACAAGCTGGGGGACAGGGCGGCAAGGGCCCTTGAAAGCGCAAGGGAATCGGTGGCAAGGCTTCTTAACTGCAACGATTCTAAAGAAATCGTCTTTACCTCGGGCGGGACCGAATCTGTCAACCATGCCATCAAAGGGGTAGCCTTTGCCCGCTCGGAAAAAGGCAGGCATATCGTAACATCCAATATTGAGCACAACGCCGTCTTGAGGAGCCTCAGGCGTCTTAAACTGATGGACTACAAGGTAAGCTCGGTGCCGGTTGATGAATACGGCAGGGTCAATCCTGAAAAGGTAGCAGAGGCGATTACCCCCGAAACCATCCTTGTTTCCGTCATGCACAGCAACAATGAGATAGGAACAATTGAACCTATCAAGGACATCGCGGCCCTTTGCAGCGAGAAGAAGGTCCCTTTTCACTCCGATGCGGTTGACTCAGTGGGAGTGGTGCCCTTGGATGTTCAGGATCTTGGTTTGGATCTTTTGAGCCTTTCCTCAAATACCTTTTACGGTCCTACGGGAGTCGGGGCGCTTTTCATACGCAAGGGCACTTCCATCTGGCCCCTGCTGGACGGAGGGGTGCAGGAAAACAACAAAAGGGCCGGCGCGGAAAACCTGACAGGCATAATAGGGTTTGGAAAGGCGGCGGAACTGGCAATGAGAGACATGGAGTCCAGAAAAACGCACGCCCTGGATCTGAGAAATACTCTGCTCAAGGAGCTTCCCAACTACATTGATGGTTATATTATCAACGGCCATCCCGAGTTTTGCCTGCCCAACCTGCTTTCAATATCCATCAAATATATTGAAGGAGAAAGTCTGGTTCTCTTGCTGGATGATGAAAACATCGCCCTCTCTACTCGTTCGGCATGTGCTGCCGGAGCGCTTCAGGCATCTCACGTGCTGATCTCCATCGGCCGGGACTTTGCCGATGCTCAGGGAACCCTTGTTGTTTCCTTTGGATTGGAAAACAAGAAAGACGACATAACAAAATTCTTAGGTGTCCTTAAGGAAGCTGTGAAGACCCTGCGTGAAATCTCTCCCCTTTATCCGAAGGGGAAAGAAGGTGCTTAGGAAGAAAGGTGCTTATCAAGCCTTTCCTTGAGGGAGGCAAGTGAAAGGGCGCCCTTAACCGTTTCAAGAGGCGCCCCGTTGAGGAAAAAAATAAGCGTGGGGATACTCCTTATCTCGTACCGCTCGGCCGCCTTAGGATTATCATCAACGTCCAGCTTAACTATACGAGCCCTTCCCTCATATTCCCTTGCGCATGCATCAAGGTGAGGGGCCATGCTCACGCACGGCCCGCACCACTTGGCCCAGAAATCAACCAGTACGAGGCCCTCTGTCATAAGAACCTTTTGTTCGAATTCGCTGTCATCTATATTTGATATGTAAGGTCCCGACATAACATTTATCCTCATGATTCCGGATCATTTTAATTATTCTGATTGAGAGAAAATGGTTTCAGCAACTCGAATTATTATTTCTTTGACGTACCAACCTTACTATATATTCTCTATTCACTGCAACAGCCTCAAACATTCCGCTTGCTTCCCGTCAAACACACAAGTAATATGCGGGGCAGAACTGGAAGGGAGCGTTCTGTGGCTTTAAAGGCCTACCGAAAAAATAGCTTACCCCAAGAAAACTATATATCAGCTTGATAAATCCGGCAGTATCATCTGTCAGGATATCTAGCAGAAAATTGGAGGAAGGAGACTGCTGTGAAGATCCCAGAGTATGTGACGGCTGAAGAAGTCAAAAGAGTTTGTTCAGAACTTAACATAAGGGACTGGTCTTCCCTGGAAGACACCCATGTTCTTCCGGAGGAGGCCCGTCTTATCCTTTCGGAGATAAATACGGAAGGGATGAATATTCCGCTTGACGATTTCTGTGAGGGGCTTGAAGTTGAACTGGAACACGGAACCATGTTCAAGTTCGCCAATGTAACAAACAATCATCCTCTTCTCACCGGCAGGATAGTGTTGGCTCATTTCCAGGAGTCAATGGATTACTATAAACGTCTGAGTGTTGCCGAATTGGAAGGAGATCTTGTCAAGGCAATAGGATCCAAGGAACAGCAAAAAATTCATGCGCTTTATAAGAAGCTTGCTAAGGCCAGGACACAGCTCTATCAGGCGGAGATGGAACACCTGTCTTAGTATAAGCAAGGGATGAGGGAAGATAAAGGTCGGCATATTGAGGAGGAACATTGGAATGAACGAGGGGTTTCGCCCTGATGATTCAGGCGAAGGAGAGGATTTTTCAGCACTTTTCGAGGCGACCATGGATCGTCTTAACAACCCGGCTGTCAGAGATACCAAGATAACCGGGACGGTGGTATCAACCGGCGATGAATGGGTATTCGTTGATATTGGAGGAAAAAGCGAGGGCACTATAGCTGCGGAAGAGCTTAAAGATGCCGACGGCAATCTGGCGGTTAAGGCGGGGGATCCAATCGAGTGTTACGTGATAAACTCAAAGGCCGGTGAAATCGTATTGAGTGTCAAGATGACGGCAGCGGCATCCGACGATGCCCTTCGAGGCGCATGCAGAAGCGGCATTCCCATTGAGGGACGTGTTGAGGCCGTTCGCAAAGGAGGCTACCAGGTCAATGTCTTTGGAAAGCAAGCCTTCTGTCCGCATTCTCAGATTGATCTATATCCTAGCGGACCACCGGAGGGAAACGTCGGCAAAACGTTTGCCTTCAGGATTGTAGAATACTCAGGAGGCGGAAGAAACATCGTACTTTCAAGACGCCAACTGCTTGAAGAGGAGCAGCAGAAAAAGGTATCCGCACTCATGGAAACCCTAAAACCGGGAGATATCGTGGAGGGGACTGTCAGAAATCTAGCCTCCTTCGGGGCCTTTGTTGACATCGGCGGAGTGGAAGGCCTTATCCCAATGTCTGAGCTGGCATGGTACAGAGTGAAGGAACCCTCTGAGATACTAAAGACAGGAGAGGCTGTTACGGTAAAGGTTCTGGATCTTGACTGGGAAAAGAAGCGGATCTCCCTCAGCCTTAAACAGTTGGGGGAAGACCCCTGGAAAGGCGTCCAGTCCAGGTATTCAGAAAACCAGATCCTGACAGGCAAAGTGACAAGGCTGACACCATTCGGCGCATTTGTGCAACTTGAACCCGGTATCGAAGGGCTTGTCCACATATCCCACATGTCGGCAGGAAAGCGCATAGCCCACCCGAAGGATATCCTCAACGAGGAAGAGGAAATATCAGTAAGGATAATCTCACTTGACGCTCAAGCAAAAAGGATCTCACTTGAGATCCATCACCCCGCCTCTGAGAGCCAAGTCGAGCCTAAAGCTGAATTCAAGGAAGGAGATGTCGTAAAAGGCACGGTTGAATCAATAAAAAATTACGGCATATTCCTTAGCCTGCCGGGCAAACGCTCCGGTCTGCTCCATCTCTCAGAAATGGCATCAGATCAGGCAGGTGACCTCAGGAGAAAGTTCCCGCCAGGATCGTCGGTAGAGGTTGAAATAATTGCAATAGACCATGAAACCGGCAAGATCTCTCTAAGCACTAAGAGCCTGGGAGAGGGCGCTGGAACTGGAACTTACAGGGAGTATGTAAAGCAGCAGAGCAATTCTAACTCCCTGGGAACTCTAGCGGATCTTCTCAAGAAACTGAATCAGAGATAGCACGAAGCGGCGCTGAAGGCATCAGCAGCAAATACCGGAGGCGCTTCCTCCGCCTTCGACAACGCAGCAGCAATCCCCCTTTCGGCCAAGCGCGGCATTTATGATGCCTGCCGCGCAGGCCAACACGCCTGCCTTGACCGTTATTGCCCCGGCAGGGCAGTTACGCACGCACCACCGCATTCCATGCACGCGTCCCGGTCTCTGATCTCCACTCGGCCGTTCATCGCCCTGAAACCCCCATGGGGGCAAACTTCCATGCATGTTAGAAAAAGCGCGGCCACGAAACCACGGCAAAAGCAAGGGAGTTAATACCGCTCCTGATACAATAGCCGTAAGGATCGAGACAGATGCAATGGTGCCAAGGTCCCCTTTCCTGCCGCGCACCATACATTTATTCCTCGTGTGTCAAGGACCAAGATCCACGCGCTAATACCCTTAAGAGCGGCCCTCAGGCGATCAAAGCTCATCTTGTAGTTGGCCGTTACGAATACATGGGATGCTGCGTCAGGACTTCCAAGGGCATAGAGACCCGGATCTAAAGTAAAACTCATCCTTCCGACCGCCCATCTGGCCTTAATCGTACCCAGCCTGTCTCTGAAGCTGAGTTCCGCTCCCATCCGCGGAATATCTCCCACAGGTGAAGCTACCTTGCCTTCTATGAATGGCTGTCCGATTCCGGGCAACTGTAACGGTATCTCCTCACCCTTGTCGCTGCGCCTGCCAGCCGGAGCCATCGGGAAAACAGTTTCCATCAAACCCTATGTTCCTCCAATGGTACTAACCCTCATGCCCGAATGGGGCACAACGAAACATGAAAATGCCGCATGTCATTCCGGACTCGATCCGGAATCCAAGTGCGAAGGACTGTATAGCGGCCTACGCCGCTATGACCATCTATTTTCATATAAACGGTAACCACCCTTCATATCCTGTCAAGGTATTCCTCCAGCGCTTTAACGTGGGTTTCCTCTTCCTCGATGATACTGTTAAGATGTCCTTTAGTCGCCTCATCCTCCACAAATTCCCTCACCATCTCGTAAAAAATGATGGTGTCCTTTTCAAACTCAAGTGAGATTTCCAGGATTGACAAAACGCTATTCTGTTTTGCGACCTGCGCGTCAGCGAGAGAAAAGCTTTGAGCCCCAAGAACCGACCTGAGTATACCACTTGCCGCCTGATCCAGCTCGCCCGTCACAGGACTATCGTCAACACTGTCCTTTAGATTCCCAAACCACTCGATGTGATCTTTTTCCTGGTCTGCGAGCCACACAAAGAGGCTTACGACGGAGGGATCCTGGGTCTGCAAAGCCCCTTTTCTGTAAGTATCCTCTCCGTTGGTTTCAATCTGGATTGCAAGGTCAATAATTTCACTAATGGTAAACATCCCCGCTTTCCCCCGATAGCCCTATATCCCGACCAAAAACTACCATTTTATCAAGGCACCTGGCTAATATATTGGCCTATTCCGAAGGGAAAGTAAAGCCGCTCAGTCAAAGGCCCTTGACAGAAAAGCCCCTCCTGAAGCACCCTAAAGCCTCTTTGATCATATCTCTTGCCATCGGGGAAGAGGGATTTCGGGACTTTTCGAGATGTGCTGCGACAGGCCGCTCGCGTTTTCGGGCCTGTCTTCGATTACAAAGGTCCCGGCCCCATTACCTGATGGATCATAAGAGCGGAGAGAAGATCATCTTTTGATTGGATATCTTAGAGATATTAAGAACCTTAAGGACTGACACGGAGAGCTTTAGCTATGGATGCCCTTCTCAGGGAAAGCATAATAAGAGCCGTTGAAAAAGAGCGATTTTCACGCCTATTGAACATAAGGCTGATTGACCTTGCGACAGGTTATGCCCTTGTGGAGATGGCATACGAGCCTGCCACAATGAATAACATATACGAAAGGGCCCATGGAGGGGCGAT
This sequence comes from Desulfatiglandaceae bacterium, assembly GCA_041753575.1. GTDB lineage: Bacteria > Desulfobacterota > DSM-4660 > Desulfatiglandales > Desulfatiglandaceae > CG2-30-51-40. Next base: position 105,871 of record JBGSUA010000033.1, on the reverse strand, counting down.
ATTCAGCCTTATTGACGAGGCCTTTCAGGTCGCCGGACAGACATACGGCTCAATAGCCGTAGCTCTTAATGTGAATGTGACCTATATCGCGAGTCCTGAGCCGGGATCAATATTGCGGGCCGAAGCAAAGGCGATAAGCACGACCAAGCGGACGGGCACATTTGATATCAAGGTTACAGACGATACCGGGAGGCTTATTGCGATATGTCAGGCCCTGGGTTTTAGAACGGGCAAACCCATACCTTTTCTGGAGGCCTGAGACTGGGCTGGGCATCAATCCTTCAGCGGGTCAGACTTTTATGCTGCCTGTGAGATCCGAAATGCGAGCGATCTTGCTAGTCTCGCAGTATTGCCTGATCCCTTCAATAACCTCAACAGTGGCCCTTGGATTGACGAAGTTAGCTGTGCCTATCTCCACGGCCGAGGCGCCCGCCACGATGAATTCAAGAGCATCCCTGTATCCGACTATTCCACCCATGCCTATTACAGGTATCCCTATGCTTCCGGCCGTCTGATAGACCATATACATGGCAACCGGCTTGATGGCAGGCCCTGAGAGCCCGCCGCTTATGTTTCCGAGCACCGGAGACCTTCTGTCGAGATCAACCGCCATGCCGGCAAGGGTGTTTATGAGCGATACGGCGCTTGCCCCAGCCTTTTCAACCGCCCTCGCTACCGCCCTGATATCTGTAACATTGGGGGAGAGCTTGACTATCACCGGCAGATCGGCCCTTGATACAACCGCCTCCGTAACCCTTGCCGACATGCCGGGATCTGTTCCAAACGCCATACCGCCACATTCAACATTTGGGCATGATATATTGACTTCAAGAAAGGCAATACCTGAAAGACCCCTCAATGCGCCTGCCAGTTCAGCATATTCCTTTATGCTGTGTCCGTATATGTTCACTATGACGGCCGTAGAAAGTCCGGAAAGATATGGGAGCTTTTCTTTGACAAATGCATCCAGTCCGATGTTTGCAAGCCCTATTGAATTGAGCATTCCGCATGGCGTCTCTACAATTCTGGGAGGGGGATTGCCCTGCCGCGGCTTAAGAGAGATGCCCTTTACTACCAGGCCTCCTAGCCGGTTGATGTCAAAAAGACCGGCATATTCCTCCCCGTACCCGAATGTGCCGGAGGCGGCTATGACAGGGTTTTTTAGTTTCACCCCCGCGATTTCAACGCTAAGGTCTATAGCCGTCATAGGCTCTCCCAACGAATGGTTTCCGCAGGAAACACAGGGCCGTCCTTGCAGACATGCAGATAGGCATCAGCCGTGGCCTTTTTACCCGGCACCGCGCAACCCTGGCACGCACCGAGTCCGCATGCCATGTGTGCCTCCATAGATACCTGACATGGGACCCCGAACTCTTCGCTCAATAATGCGACCTTCCTGAGCATGGGTACAGGTCCGCAAGCATAAATAGAAGATCTTCCCTGCCCGGATGCCTCCTTCAATCGCTCAGTCAGAAGATCCGTGACCAGTCCCCGCTCTCCTTCCGAACCGTCCTCGGTGACAAGATGAATATCCGGGCAGACAAGGCCCGTGGATCTTACTCGAATTACCTGCCGGGAAGATCTGAAGCCTGCCAGAAAAACCGCCTCGCTGGAGCGAAGCCTCCCTGCAAGAAAGATAAGCGGAGCTATACCGATTCCTCCACTCACGAGCAACGCCCTGTGATCCTTTTCATCCGGTTCGAATCCCCTTCCCAGGGGTCCCAGCACTGATATCCTTTCTCCCGGCAGTATCCTTGAGAGTATCTTGGTCCCATCCCCTACCAGCATATAAAGCACGAGCAGGACCCCCGACTCTCTTATGCCGCAGATCGAAAAAGGCCTCCTGAGAAGAGGATCAAGACCGTCTCTTACCCTTATCATGACAAACTGACCGGGGATAGCGGTCTCTGCAATCCCTGAGGATTCAATGCCCATCAAGAAAACACCATCAGCCATCTTACGCTGAAAGACGACCTCGGAGTTTTCATCCATAACCTCTGTTCGCGTCAACTGTGAGATATCCACGCCGATTCTAATTCCTTCAATGCGCAAGAAGATCAATAAAGCAACTACTGCTTCTAATATGGCGAAACGCTATCTCAGTGCCCCATTGATTGTCAACCCTGCGCTATCCTCTTGATAGACGATTGAAGTGCAAGTCTCCGAAGCAGTCATGGTGTGATTCCGTGAAATTCGATAACAAAAGCGCCTAACCGGGCATAAGTCGTTAAGGCTTATTTTCTATACCCGTCCTCGTCCAACGTAACAATACCGACCCAATGCAGTCAGTTTTCGATATACCGGTTGTTTCCTTCTTATTCCATAATGAAAGCTTGATTGGCCTGTTCGGGTGTCCGGCTGATTATGCCGCAGATGGTTTATTCTCGCTGTTTATTGCGAACAAGGCGGGCAGCATTTCTACGGGTAATGAAAGCTATGCTGCATGGGGAAGTCTATTTAGCAGTTGAGTTATAATCTCCGCCAGATGCTATGTATCCTAAATTCCCGCCAAAGTTATAACAAGGATTGTGCAAAAACATTATAGATCAAGGCTTAAGGCATTTTTTGCTTGACTTTTCTGCCCTTTCATTGGTATAATTATACCGATGAAAGGGGTGTTTATATGTCGCTTGTCAATGTGAAGAACAAGAACAATGGCGTTACATATGTTTACGAATCATCCGGGTACTGGGACAAAAATAAACAACAGGCCAGGAATAAACGAAATTGTATCGGCAAGCTAGACCCGGTAACCGGCGAGTTCGTCCCCTCCAAACGCCTTGATCCCCAGCAGGCGGCGGTCCGGGATCCCGCGGTCACCGCATCGGCGCAGGTCGTCGGCCCAACGGTGGTGTTGGATGAGTTCTCCAAGCGCACCGGTCTGGAGAAATTGTTGAAGTCCTGCTTTCCCGACACCCACCGGCAGATCCTGGCGATGGCCAACTACCTCGCCATAGAGGGCGGAGCGCTCAGCTATTGCGAATCCTGGGCGAAAAGCCATGAGCCCGCCCTCGCGGCATCCCTGGCAAGCCAGCGCATAAGCGAGATACTCTCCTCCATCGGGACGGACGGCAAGCAGACCTTCCTCGCGAAGTGGATAGGCAAGGTCCTGGAGGACGACTACATCTGCTACGACATCACGTCGGTGTCGTCGTATTCGGAACTCAACGAATTCATCAAATGGGGTCACAACCGCGACAAGGAGAAGCTCCCCCAGCTGAACCTCGCGATGCTGTTCGGCCAGAAGTCCGCGCTGCCGGTGTACTACCACCGGGTACCCGGCAACATAAGTGATGTCTCAACGCTGCGCAACCTCGTGCTGACCTTCAAGGCGCTGGAGGTCAAGCGGCTGCACTATGTGATGGACAAGGGTTTCTACAGCAGGAAGAACGTGGACGCTTTGGTGGAGAACCGCGACCGATTCACCCTGGCGGTGCCGTTGAGCAACAAATGGCTGCTGCAAGCCATAGACGACATCCACGAGACCATCCACGGTCCCGAGGGGTACCGCAAGCTCGATGACGAGGTCCTCTATGTCCATTCACGGTTGTATCCCTGGGGAAAGGAGAAGCGCCGCTGCTACCTGCATCTGTACTACAACGCCACCAACCGGGCCAAGGATGTGGACAAGTTCAATGAGGAACTTCTTAAGTACAAGGGCGAGCTCGAGTCGGGCAAGTCGGTGGCCGACCACCAGAAGGCCTACGACGACTTTTTCATCCAGAAGACAACCCCCAAGCGCGGACTGCAGGTTTCTTTCAACTCGGAGGCGGTGAGCCAATATATCAGCCGCTACGCTGGGTTCCAGGCGCTGCTTTCCAACGGGATCAAGGAACCGGTGGAAGCCATGCGGGTCTACCGCGACAAGGACGCGGTGGAGAAGTGCTTCGACGACCTGAAGAACTCGCTCGACATGAAGCGGCTGCGGATGCATACGTCGGCGACCGTGGACGGAAGGCTTTTTGTGCAGTTCATAGCTCTGATTCTCATCAGCGCCATACGCAGGGAGATGCGCTCATCGGAACTCATCGAGAAATATACGGCGCGCGAACTGCTGCAGGAGATGATGACGTTGACCAAGGTTAAATATTCTGGGAAGTACGGTCATATCCTCACAGAGGTGACCAAGGCACAGCGGGATATTCTCAAAGCCTTGGATATCCAAATCTCTGGCATGGCATAGGTATAATTTTCCCGGGAAATCAGGTTGCAGGCCGTGCGGCTGTTATTCCTTTTTTAGGGCTTTCCGGTTCCGAATGGGAAGCGGCCACCCGAAATCAAACAAACAGCTCCTGGAAGGATTTCCTCTGGCGAGGTGGCTTTCCTCGCCTGTGGGCGGAACCCGACAGTCCTATATCGAGGGACAGATGGTACCAGGGCTATGTTTCAACCTACCTCGAACGGGATGTCAGAAGACTCCTGAACGTCGGCAATCTCAGGGACTTCGAACGATTCATCAGGGCCTGCGCCGCCCGCTGCGGCCAGACTCTCAACTTGTCGGAGTTGGGTCGGGATGTAGGCATTTCCACCACCACCTCCAAGCAATGGCTGAGCGTGCTTCAGGCATCCAACCAGGTCTTTCTTTTAGAGCCCTATTTCCGCTCCCTCCGAAAAAGGCTCGCCAAGAGTCCTAAACTGTATTTCACGGATACGGGGCTTGCGGCGTATCTTATGGGATTCAGTTCGCCGGATTCCCTTTGGACTTCAAGAGAGGCAGGTGCGCTTTGGGAGACCCACGTCATCAACCAGTGGGTTCGGTGGCGGGACTGGCACGAGCCCACCATGGGGCTGTGGTACTGGAGGGATCAGGGAGGAAATGAGGCGGATCTTGTTATGGAGAAAGACCAGAGACTCATCGGCGTGGAATGTAAAATGAAAGAGCGTCCGTCCGTTAATGACCTGAAGGCCATTTCACGCTTTAAGACCTTCTACGGCGAAGAGCGGGTAGCGCGGTCCTACCTTGCATGTCCCGTGGATATGGCCTTTGATATGGCCCCGCATGTGACTGTAGTTCCAGGATGGAAGACCTGGACCTTGTGAAGAGGGTTGAAGTATAAAGCGAGGAAACAGGTTCTTGACCTTGATGGTCGGAAGCCTCCAATCTTCAAAGCTTCTGAACTTTGCACTGTTCAATGCATCTATGAAGTCCTTGGTATCTGTTCCATCGCCCGGGGTACCGGCATTGCCGCCATTGGTCACAGGATCAGGGTCGTACCAGGTGTGAGTGTTGTCTGCGTCATGGGGGTCATTGTAGTTCGGGGTTCCATCATTGTTTGTCTTTACCTCTCAGATAAGACCTGTCACGTTGTCCCTTACTATAGCCCAGGAGGTGGCTGATGCGGGCAGGTTGTTGCCTTCTGAATCGAGCTTGGTATATAGTAGGGAGGATTTATGATGTAGTTGCCGTCCTGCCCAGAGAAATGCTGCCCGGGAGCGGGACAGGGCGCTATCTCTCCGGTGTCATCGTAGCACTTGGTCTGACCCGTATCAGGCACAGGCCAGGCAAAGACCGGGGAAAAAAGAAAAACAGTCAAACAGACCATCAAGCCATATAAAGCAAACCTATTTCCCATGAAAATCCTCCTTACCGATCCACGCCGCGCAGGGCTTTGACACACAAACCAATCCAATCGGGTTTAGTAAGCAGTCACGAATAGACGCGCTGTCCTACCAAAAAAAGAGCTGGATTTCAATACAAGAATCGGATTCGTTTCTGAGAAGGACTCCTCCAAAGTCCGATTTATGGAGAGTCGCTCTTGTCCTTCAATTGTCCAAATCGCGGTCCCAGATTAATTTGTACAGCAGTGATGAACAGTCTTAAAAACGTCCTTGATAAGAGCGCACTATTCTTTGCGCGTATCCTTTACGCTTTACGACGCAGAGGTCTGGTTGCGGCTCCAGGTGGCTATGCACTGGAAGTCGGCGAAAGGGATTTGGGCAAACGTAACAGGCGGGAGGTTAAGGTGTTGCGTCAGGCGGTCCCGATCTGATGTTACCGGGCAAACCCGACATGACAGGCGGCGGCTTTCTCAGGCCCCCTCGACCGCCGCCATTGCGGAAGGGGGCCCGGCTTAAATTTTCCGGCGTAAGTATTGATTGAAAGTAAAAGAAGCTTCCTTTTTTAAGTCCTTAGGAAGGTCTTAACAACCTTTCTCCACTTGGCTCTCTCGAGTTCGTCAAAGATATCTCCAACCCAGTCACCGCCGTCTGCGGCAAGGGCCATGTCAGGATGCAGGGTTGAAAGGAGCCTGTCACGTTCTTCTCCGAAGTACTTCACAGCCTCATCGCCATAGTAGAGATCCTTGAGATTCTTGCGCAGTTTCGAAGGCTCCACTATGAACAGCCAACCCTGCTCATAGGGAGACTGGTTGACCGCCCAGGGACTATTCATCACTGCAGGATTGACGTGGGTTACTATACCGTCTATCGGCGATAGAAGCTGAGCCAGCTCTCCATCCTTTCTTATACGAATCCCCACGTCTCCCTGACGGATCTCCTGGCCTACAGAGGGAGGCTCGATGCCGGACATGGCGCCAAGGAGTTTCTGAGCAAAATCATCCATTCCCACGCGAACACGGCCGCCATATTCCGGTCTAGCCCAGGTGTGCCCCTCATGGTAGTAGTATCCGTCAGCCACCCTGAAACCACCGACCTCAGCCTGAGCCTGGGCTGGGAGCGGTTCAGCCTGGATGCGTTCCTGCATCATCTGATCAAAGGAGCAGCTTCCGCATTCATAAGCATTCGGGCAGATCTTACGGCCGATCTCTCCGGTGAGCATGTATCTGCACTTACGCCTGGTGGCGGGGAGTTGCATCATTTTTTCCACCCAGGTGGTCGGCAGAACGTCAGGAGCAGCCTCAGCCCTTGCCGGCGCAATCTCCTCGCGCTGGCGGGCGACCTTTGCCTGCATCGCATGGTCATACTGACAGGTGGGGCAGTCATAGTTGTTGTCACAAAGCTTGTATGAGACTACACCGGCCTCCATCCACACACACTTTTTCTTCCCGGGCGGGACGATCTTCATTGATTCTTTCTTTACGGCTGCTTCCATATCTGAGACCCCCTTTTCTATTGGAATGATTGAGTTGACTGACTGTTTGTCCTGCAATAAAGCAACAGTTGTGCCACTATCGAAATTAATGTGTAAGCTAGATATATTACATTGACATTATTGGATTAGTTGCAAAACTATCCGAAGAAAGAGGATAAGTGCGGGGCCGACTAATATTTAGGCACATTTTACGGGGTTGCGACTGCTATTAATACAACTATTTAATATCAATACATATTGTCCCTATGCCGAAAAATTAGATTACTGTCGAGAAGTTCGGCAATCAAGACAGCGTTCCAGATTCCATCGAAACAGCTCGCTGCATGTGGGGCAAAAGCATGCCCCCTTAAAATCCGTGTCAGCTATCCGTATGGAGGAATACATCACGCAGCGCCTTTCCCTGCAATGGGTCAGACCCATGCTGTGCCCGAGCTCATGAATCGCAGTCTTTGTCAGCCGCTGCAAAAGCAGCCCTCTGTCAGGGGCTTCATTGTAGAACTCAGGAAATAGCCGGTGGGCAGATATTATCGAGCAGCGCCCATCCACCTGGGATACACCGTAAACATACCTGAGGGCCTGTATAAAGAGGTCAGCCTCGGTTACTCCCATGAATCTCAAGCAGTTTGATTCAATCTTCAGAAGGCTCTTCAGGATAGCATGGCAGTCGTACTGACCACGGCCCCTGTCCAGTGCCTGTCTGGGAAGGTCCAGAACCTCCACAACCTCGCAAACCATGCCGCAGGTTCCCCTGATGGCTTCGCCGAGTCTGTGCAAGAGAGGCATGTCACTGAGGCCGACGGGGCAGATTATGAGATGGCCTCGCAGCTCCGTTATACTATCCCCTCTTGATCCCATACCGCTGCATCTTATTGTAGAGGGTCTGCCGGTCTATCTCTAGTTCCCTTGCCGCTCTACTTATATTCCAGTCTGTCTCCTCAAGAATTCTTTCAATGTGCGCCTTTTCGAGCAGTCTGATAGACTTTGGGTAACGACGTTCCGCCTTTTCCCCCTGCATGAAGGGGAGATCGCACGGAAGTATCTCAGATCCCCTTCCTATTACCACGCTCCTCTCGATAACGTTTTCAAGTTCCCTCACGTTTCCGGGCCAGTGATAGTCAATAAGAAGTTTCATTGCCGAGGGCGAAATCTTAATTTCTTCCCTGTTCATCTCCATGCAGTATCTATGGACAAAGACTTTTGCCAGAAGCGGTATATCTTCCCTTCTTTCCCTGAGAGGAGGCACATGGATTGCAATTACATTGAGCCGGTAGAACAGGTCCTCGCGGAATCTCTTCTCCTCTATGGACTTCTTAAGATCCCTGTTGGTGGCTGAAACAATTCTCACATCAATCTTCACGTCAATCTCGCCGCCGAGTCGCCTTATCTCGCGCTCCTGCAATACCCTTAAAAGATCAACCTGAGTCTTGAGGCTAATGTCGCCAATCTCATCCAGAAAAAGGGTCCCGCCTTGGGCCATCTCGAAGCGGCCCTTCCTGGGGTGATCAGCTCCGGTAAAGGCGCCCTTTTCATAACCGAAAAGTTCGCTTTCCAGAAGGGAGTCCGGCAGGGCTCCGCAACTGACTGCTATGAATGGCATGTAGGCCCTGTTGCTGTTTCCGTGAATGGCCCTGGCAATCAGTTCTTTTCCGGTGCCGCTCTCTCCTGTAATTAAGACAGTTGAGTCTGTGGGAGCTACCCGTGATATCAGATCAAAGATCTCCTGCATTGGCCTGCTTGCTCCGATTATCTCGTCAGAGACGCCGCTTTCTTTGAGCCGGGTCTTCAGAAGTATATTCTCCAGGACAAGATCCTTGTGCGCCAGGATCTTCTTTATTTGAAGATCCACTTCATCGGGATCAAAAGGCTTTACGAGGTAATCAAACGCCCCTATTTTCATTGCCTTAACAGCGGTATCCACTGAGGCGTAGGCTGTCATCATAAGTATCTCTGAATCGGGGCTGATCTCCTTTACCTTTTCAAGAACCTCAATGCCATCCATGCCCGGCATCTTCAGATCTAGGAGAATCACATCCCATGCTCCTTCTCTCACCATGTCAACAGCCTCTCTGCCGTTAGCCGCCATACCCACATCGTATCCATCTTCCAGGAGCCAATCCCTCAGGGCTCCCCTCATGGAACTCTCATCATCTACCACGAGAATTCGAGGTTTCTTAGGCATAGTCTTCCCTGCTCATCCAAATGATTAAGTCTGATTAACATCAACACGTGGGCAACGAGACAATAAACATGCTTCCTTTGCCCTCTTCGCTCTCCACTTCGATCGAGCCTCCGTGTCTTGTTATTATACCATAGACCACAGATAACCCTAGACCTACTCCTTTCCCCTCTTCCTTTGTCGTAAAAAAGGGGACAAAGATGTCTTTGATGTGTTCCTTTGGAATTCCGATGCCGGTATCGGATATCCTGAGTTCAATAAATTTCTGCTTGTCCGATAACCTCGCTTCAACCGCAAGGGTGCCCCCATCGGTCATGGCCTCCGCTGCGTTCATCATGAGATTCAAGAGAGCCTGCTGGATCTGCCTTAAATCACATAGCAGGAGCGGAAGATTATCGGGAATCATCTTAATCAACTGAATGCCCTTCAGTGAAAGCTCATGTTCGATGAGAGGCAATGTCCTTTCGATTATCTCCCCAATGCTGTGCGGCTCAACCGAGGGATCTGACTGGCGCGAAAAGGCCAGGAGGTTTTTCACAATCTCCCCGCACCGCTTGGTTTCGGACTCCATAACGCCAAGGTAGCGCGAAATGTCCTGAAGCTTCTCAGGCTTGAACTGGTTTCTTCCGATAAGCTTCATTATCAACCGGGTATAGGTAAGTATTGACGCAATGGGGTTGTTTATCTCATGGGCGATAGTCGCTGCGAGTTTCCCAAGAGATGCAAGCTTTTCGGTTCGCTGGACCTGTTCCTGGGCGTCCCTGAGTTCTTCATAGGCCCGTTTGAGACGGTCATAGAGATAGGCGTTATGGACCGCAACCCCTATCTGCGCTCCTATTGCTGACAAAAACTCCACATAGTCTTCAGAGAACTTGAATGGAGACTGGCTGGATACGGCCATCACACCGACTGATTCGCCATGGGATATGAGCGGAATATAAACAGTGGATCGCAGTCCTTCTTCTATCACCGGGCCTATATAGGGATCTGAGCAATGTTCCAGGTTGTCAAGAACCTTTATCTTCCCCTGCTCTGCTGCCCTGCCCAGGAATCCATCACCTACCCCACGCCTTTGGATTTCCGGCCTCGATATAAATTCTTTGGAGAGCCCCTTATGACCTGCCAACCTGAGTTCGGATCTCTCCTGCTCCATCAGGTAGATCCTTACACAGCCAAGCTCAAGGATATCCAGTATCATATCAATTGTGCGCTGCAGAACTTCACTGAGATCAAGGGACGAGCTGACGGTCCAGGAGATGGAATTGAGGGCATGGAGTCTCAGGTTTCTTTTCTCGATCTCCTTGTAGGCATTCTTAGCTCTGGTTATATCCGTGATGATAAGAGCGTAACCTGTTATTTCACCTATGCGATCAAGGATCACGTTGGAGGTAATCAATGCATCAAAAATACAGCCGTTTTTGCCAACAATCCGTGATTCAAAATTGGCGATCACCCCCTCCCTTGATACCTTACGCTGAATCTCGGTCAAATCCTTATCTCTTTCAAACATCGCTTTGAGGGATCCCAGCGCAAGCAATTCGTCCTTGCTGTCGTAACCCAGTGTCTTAACCCCGGCCTGATTAATATCAAGTATCCGACCGCTGGAGTCGGTAAGCACAATGGTATCCCTGGATCTCTCAAATATAGTTCGATATTTTTCTTCGGACTTCTGAAGGGAGGCTATGCGCTCTGTGAGAATCGGGTCCACCCCGGCGCCTTCCCCGCTCAGTCTCTTTTCAAGGTCCCTTCTCCTGGTGATGTCAGTCGCTATCTCAAATACACATATGATCTCGCCTTTAATATTTCTTACGGGAATAGACTCAACACGCATGAGGGCAATCCGCCCGTCTTTCATTATGACTTTTTCTTCACTTACGTGTAACTTGCCATCCTCAAATGATTGGTCAACAACGCAGCCTTCGCATTTGTTTTCGCGCCTTCTCCAGAGTTGATAGCAACGGGCATCTGGGCCGGCCACGAACTCGTTTCTAAAAAGATCATTGGCCATGATGACCTCATAGTTGCGATTGATAGCAACCACATAGTCAGTGACGCTCTGAAGCAATGTCTCAATGCCGAGGTCCACTGTCACCTGATTTGTTGAACTCATTAAGTCCTCGTATTTGGCTTTCTTTTCAAGATTACCTGTTCAGGCGATAAGATGAAGTCAAAAGGAATTCTGCGAGGACAAGGCCGCCTCTTATGCCGGTCCAAATTAACGCTTAATCCCAGGAGACCTGTCAGGAAGGTTCACATAATAACCGGAGGAGTTGAAGGCCCTGGCTTAACAACTCTCACTTGGAGCCCCGACCAGCTATAAAATCCTCAGTCATTTTGCAGGCCTCATCATCTGTTAACTGCACAGGGGGGTGCTTCATGAAGTAGGCACAAGCAGATTGGAGCACCCCTCCCTGCCCCCGGTCAATGGCGAGCTTGCAGCATCTTATGGCGTCAATGACGACCCCGCCCGAATTGGGGGAATCCTCAACCGAGAGGCGCATCTCCAGGTTCATAGGGACATTGCCGAAGAGTCTTCCCTCCATGCGGATAAATCCAACCTTGTTGTCCTTCTGCCAGGGCACCCAGTCGCTTGGGCCTATGTGGATATTCTCCTCATCGAGCCTTTCTTCCCCAAGCTGGGACTGGACGGATTCGGTCTTGGACCTTTTCTTGGAGACAAGGCGGGTCCCGTCCAGCATGTTCAGAAAATCGGTGTTTCCGCCTGTGTTGAGCTGATAGGTGCGGTCCAGCTTTACGCCTCTTTTCATAAATAGATTAGCCAGCACCCTGTGAACGATGGTTGCGCCGAGCTGGGATTTTACATCATCTCCTATGAGAGGAAGCTTCTTTTCCTCAAAGCGGCACGCCCAATCAGCGTCGCTCGCGATAAAGACAGGGATATTGTTGATAAAACCTATGCCGGCCGCAAGGGCGCATTCGGCATAGAATCTGGTTGCCTTTTCAGAGCCCACCGGCACGTAGTTCAAGAGCATGTGGGCGCCTGATTTTATAAGGATGGCTATGACCTCATCCTGGCTGGGCTCTTTTTGATCGGAGAGGAGAAAGGTATATTTGTCATCATATTTCTTCATGTGATCGGCAAGGCCGTCCATAGCCCTTCCCATCATCACCTGGACGCCGATTCTCGGTATATCCGCGCAGATGGTCTTCGTGCAGTTGGGGAGCTGAAATATGGCCTCTGAAACGTCCCTGCCGACCTTTCTTTTGTCTATATCAAAGGCCGCCGCCACCTCTATGTCACCGGGCCTGTAACCTCCTATCTCCCAGTGCATGAAGCCGATAGCCTCATTCGCGTTTGATCTCCTGCAGTATTCAATGCCCTGGATCAGTGAACTCGCGCAGTTTCCAATACCGGCGATTGCAATTTTGATCTTATCCATTCCCGATGGTGATCTCCCCGAAAAATCATAAATTAAAGGGTCAAGAAGATTAAGGCAATCAAAATAGAACCGTTAACCGTGACGTGCTGCCATCCAGCCTGAATACAATGTGAATCTAATCACATCCCGATCATATCGTCAATATCAGCCGGCCATCACCCGAGCTCTTTCAAGTCTTTCGAGATTTTCTCTTGCAAATTCTATGGATGGATCGAGCTCAAGGGCAAGCATATAATATCTTATTGCCTGATCCCTGTCGCCCATCTCCCGGTAATTGGAAGCTATATTGGCGTAGTCTATCGCCGAAGATGGATTGATCTTCAGGACTTTTTGAAAGCTCTCAATGGCCTTTTCATACTCTTTCAACTTGAAAAAACAATACCCCATGAGGTTATAGATATCAGTCCTTTCATCATCGTATCTTTCGGCCTTTTCAAGTACCTCAAGGGCCTTTCTGAATTCGCCCTTATCCTTTAAAGCCTGGGCCATGTATGAGAAAACGCTTGCAAGGTCTTCCCGCTTAGGCTCCAGGGAGAGGGCCTCATTGAGCATCTCGAGTGCCCTGTCCCATTCATCGAGCTTGAGCAGAGTCATCCCCTGATAAAACTTTACATAATATTTTCCGGGCATGATTTCATCTATATGCCGGAGGAGATGGAGGGCCTCCTCCGGTTCGCATTCATCCGCTATAAGTCTTGATGAAAACATACCCACACTTGTTCCGGCGGCCCTCTCTCTGAAATGAGCGCCCGGAATTATGGTGTAAAAGGCCGGTATCCTTAAAAGAGGGCTGGTAGTATCCACGAGAAAGACCTCCATCCCTATGCGGGATAAGGCTGAAATACACCGCTCCGCCTCTATTCTCATGTTTTCATGGGCAAGGTTCGGCAGATCGTCTATGGAAACAACCCTGTCGCTTCGCATGACAAAGGATGCTTCATCAAGGGTTCTAAATTTGGGCAGTCCGCTTGCAACATAGCCGGATGATGTATTGAAATCCCCTGCCAGTTGGGCAACCTCGGTAAGTGCTCTTGACAAGGATTTCTCGGGGTTGGGAGTGGTTCCCGCAGTCCACACTATCTCGCTTTTATCCGGGAAGGTCGAGGGATCGTACGCCAGGACCCCGACTGAGGGGATGCCGGTCTCAAGAGTGAAATCCGTTGCATACAGTCGCACGCCGACCCTCTTGTACTTTTCTATCAGCTCTCTTACAAGGGGGTCCCTTACGCTTGACAGGTCAATTGCCGCGGTGTAAATCCTCTTCCTGCTGATAAGGGATGAAACATGCCTTTCAATCACCTCACAGATACCCTGAAGGATTGCCTCTTCCCGGCAGTTGCCGGCGGAAGGACCGTTAAACTCGTTTATGGCAAAAAACCAGTTAAACGGTACGAGTACCTCTTCCTGCCTGGTGAGGTTATATGCCTGCGTCCACCTCAGCGGAACAAGAGAAAAGACCCTTCTCGCAATATCTAAGTCCTCGGATTCATCGTGCACTGAGGAGGCTATTGACTCAAAAGAAATGGCCTTACCCTCCTCAAGGTCGTCATAGGGAGCGGGGAAAAAATGAGCCGGATCCCTGCAGAAACTAAAAAAGCTGAATCTCTCGGCAAGCTCCATAACCGCGCTCGCCTCTGATTGAGTAGGGGTACCCCCCTTTCCCATCTGTTTCTTGGTGCCAATCACATCAACTGCGTCTTTCCCGCAAAGACTGAAATAGACAGGGATACCCAGGCGGCCCGTGTCTATGCGAACCGTTCTCTCAAGTATGTCCAGGTTCAGGGTCTTAAGTCTTTCCCTGAAACGCTTCACGGTTTCATCAGGCGGGATTTTTTTATCCAGATCAACTGTATAGCCCTTGTAGGCGTCCTTTAGTTCAACTATATAGCTCATTTAGCCTTTCTTGCACTATCTCCAGGTGCATTTACCGCAGAAATAAACCTCCTCACCCTTTCCTTCTCCCCCATTATCCACAAGAAATCAAGCCGTTGTCAGGATCCGGTTCATGCGCCCTGACTCATATCCCTCAAGGTCAAGAGCAACATGCTCAAAGCCGATCTTTCTCAGCGCGGAGACGATCTGAAGCCTTACCTCATCCTTTAATATTGAAGCAATATCCCGCTTTGATATCTCTATCCTCGCGACATCACCGTGGTGCCTCACCCTCACCTGTTTGAAGCCCAGAGCTCGAAGAAACTTTTCAGCCTCTGCGATCATCCCCAGCTTTTCCCTGGTTACGGCGCTCCCATATGGTATCCTGGTCGCAAGGCATGCCTCGGGTTCAAGATCCCAGGTCTCAAGCCCCATCTCCCTCGAAATGGCCCTTATATCCGCCTTTTTAAGACCCGCGTCAGCAAGCGGGGCAAAGGCCCCTGCCTCATGAGCTGCTACGGCCCCGGGCCTGTAGTCTTTAAGATCATCCAGATTCGCCCCGTGGACAACAGCTCTCAGGAAGTTTTTTTCGGCGATCCGTGACAGCTCTTCAAAAAGCTCCTTCTTGCAGTGATAGCAACGGTCGGGCGGATTTAAAGCAAAGGTCTGGATATCCATTTCCTTTCCTTCAAAAACCTCATGTGCTATCCCAAGTTCGGCGGCAAGTCTCCTGGCTCGATTTATCTCTTCCCCTGTATGTAAAGGGGATGAGGCCGTTGCCGCGACTACCCTGCCCTTGAGCACTTCCTGAGCCACCGCCAGAAGAAATGTGCTGTCAACCCCACCTGAAAAGGCTACAACCACCGACCCAAGCGACCTTAACACCTCGATAAGCTTATCTTTTTTATGTATTAGATCCCTATCCACGCCTTTCCCCTTGAGGAGATTAGGAACATGATTTAACGTGGCCGTGCAATGCGCAAGGCCCACGCACGCCGGGATAAAATGTTCCAAGTTCCTGCCCGCATGGTTTCCAGTTACCGGTTCAAAAGCCCCTCGCGCCCCGGTATGGAGAGCCACGCAGGGACTTCCGGCGGCAAGGGATTGATCTCATGATCTTTCATGCGGGAAGGGCCTGGGCTATCTTCTTCCCCAGTTCCCTGCAGGCCTTAAGGCTTTCTTCATCAGGCACATAGTTGATCCTTATTCCAGGGTCAATTACCTTAAAACCGGCTGCCTCCAGTTCCTGATTGATAAGTTTAACCGCCTCCCCGCTCCACCCGTAGGAGCCGAATGCCGCGGCCACCTTGTTTTGCGGTTTGAGACCTTTCATATAGGTCAGAAAATCGCTCACTGTGGGGAAAAGCCCATTGTTTAAAGTCGGGGAACCTATGATTATCGCCCCGGCATCCAGGACCTCTGTTATGATATCGCTCCTGTGGCTAGCCCTCAATTTTAACGGCTTCGCATCCACCCCCTCTTCCCCGAGAGATTCCACAATGGCCTCGGCCATTGCCTCAGTGCTGTGCCACATGGTGTCATAGATGACAAGGGCCTTTCTCTTGGGTTTCTGCTCGCTCCACTCAACATATGCATTGATGATCTTTGAAGGATCCTTGCGCCATATAATTCCATGGTCAGGACAGAGCATATCCAGCGCGAGCCCTATCTCCTTCACCTTCGCAACCAGCTTTAGGATCAGCGGCGCGTATGGAAGAAGGATATTGGCAAAATATTTCCTTGCGTGAGGCATGATCTCATCTCCCACCTCATCATCGAACCTCTCAAGGGAGGCGTAATGCTGGCCGAAGGCGTCGCTTGCAAAAAGGATGCGATCTTCTTTGGCATAGGTGAACATACTGTCCGGCCAGTGCAACATGCGAGTCTCCATGAAACTCAATGTCCTCTTGCCGATGTTGAGCTCTCCTCCGTTCTCAACAGGATGATAGTTGAACTTCTGCTGGAAGTGCTTGGATAGATTCTTATGCCCCATCTTGGAGCAATAAAGGGGCTTATCCTCTCCTATTCGGTGCATCACCCTGGAAAGCCCCCCCGAATGATCCATCTCCGTATGGTTGCTTATCACGTAGTCTACCCTCTTCGGGTCTATGATCTGGGAAATACCTTTGATAAGGTCATCCGCAAATTCCTTTTTCACCGCGTCAATCAAGGTTACCTTCTCATCGAGTATCATGTAGGCATTATACGTGCTCCCCTTATAAACTGAATAGCCATGAAAGTCTCTGATATTCCAGTCAATTGCAGGAAGGCAATAGATGCCCTTTGCGATCTCTACAGGTTTCATTTATTCCTCCTTTTTCTATTTTGATGCCATAATTCCTGTTGACGGGGTCGCTTTGAGCATTATAGCCCAAGGTTGACCACATGCTCCGCTGCTCCTTCTTTGTCAACCAGCTTTAGCCTCAGATTCTTGGCCGATTTCGCCTCTCCGGGGAAAAATATAAGACCGTAAGCAAGGCTTCTGGGCGGAATGGGCTTGCTCTGAAGAGACTTTTGTCTCAAATCCTGCATTACCTTTCTGCCCGGATCGTCCGAGGCATAGCCCTTGACGCCTCCCACGGTTGCCCCGGCGGCGGCCCCTACCGCAGCGCCCTTTCCCAGAGCGGAGGCGACGTTAGTGCCGGTCACAATGCCTATAGCGGCTCCTATTACAGCGCCTGCCGCGGCGCCTAGAAATCCCTGATACACCCCCTCCTTGAATACTTCTCCTGTCTGGGCATACTTAGATGCCCTCTCATAGGCCATTTCGCTTGGGAGGATCGGCCAGAGATTACCCTCTCTATCTTCAAGAAAGGTCTGGCCGCCGTTTATCTCAAGGCTCCTGTCTCCCTTGTTGTCAAATACCACCTGAACCGGCAGCATACCGGCCTCCCGGATATTGAATCCGAATATCTCCTTAGCCTCCACCGGATCAGCAAAGGCCTTGGCAGCGATGGTCCCGCCGGCAATCTCAGTGGCATTGGGATAGTTGGAAGGGGTCTTAAACGGAAGCGGTTTTGCTTTATATACAGCCCCGCAGGCAATCATAGCAACAGCGAGCAACCCGATAAGAACGAGTAACATCAATCTTCTCATAGAATTACCTCTTTCCTAATCTTTATCCTATCCTTACGTCAAAACTTTCCAAAAGTTAAGCACTGTTACGCGCCTCTGTCAATGGCAAGCCGCCCCGGCGCGCTTCAGCAGTCTTCCTGCCATTTCCTCCACCGTGAACTCCATGAGGTTCCCGTCCACAAAAATTATAAGTTTTCCTTCTTCGCTGCACAATCTCTTAACGATTTCAAGCCGGTCTCCGGAAAGATCCTCATCAAGAAAATTTAATGTCCAGAGCGCGAGTCCTCTGACAGAGGTAACCCCTGACTTCAAAAACTTGAATATATCGCCTCCTGCGGGCATTACCATGGCTGGTCTTATTCGAGCGAGCCTCCCAAGCGCCCAAAGAACTCCCTCCTGAAGTGGTTCATACTCTATGAAGTTCCCCTCTTCGACTGCGTAGGATCTCAGCACGTGGGCGTACTCTCCGGCCAGTGCTTCGCTGCGCGCCATAATCTCTCCCATCGTCTCCGGGCATCCCCAGCCTATGCCCCCTGATTCGTCGTTTAACTGCCACATAAGCCGCCTCATGATTACCCTGGCGGATTCCATCTCCTCTTCCGCCATGCGGGAAACCACAAATCCCAGCGCCGAAACCGCCCTCCATTTGACCTTTGGATCGGTCGCGAGGAGAGAGGAAAAAAGAGGGCCAATCATCCTGGCATAGGGGATATGGGAAAGCTCATCAAATATCCTCTCAAGATCACCGAATTTAAGAATCTCGGCTACCACCTTCTTGAAAGCCCTTGATCCGCCCTTGCCTTCCCTTACAGCCTTTGAGTCTTCCCCTAAATCATTATCAAGGTCATACCGCAGCATTAATTACCTCCTTGCCGCGTCTCATTTATCACTATCGGAAACATCGAACCTGTCCCTATACAGATTTGCCTTCTAAGAACCATGCCCTCGGCGGGCGCAATAAAGAATAAAAATGATCGCTAAGCTGAAAACATTTTCATAACTATTTAGATGGTTAGCTGCTGCCAGACTATTAGTCATTGTGTGTGGCATAATCCTCCAACCTTACAGCCTAAAAGGCTACAGTCTATCTATCTGAGTAGTTTCACATTTTCATATAATAGTCTTTCCCATAACTATACGCATTTCTGGGAAATATGCCAACTTTGGGATCGTTTCCAAAAAGCCCGCGAATCGGAGGCATTACACACTGGATGGCCTGTTCGAGGATTGCAAACTATATTAGATGGATAGGCAATAGAAAAAGTTGATCACGGGTCTTTTAGGGCTTGACAATAAAGACAGCTTTTCAGTATAAGCCGATTCGAGCTGTCTATTTTATTAGGCATTGCCTTCATAACATTTAGCTGAATCTTGGGATTTCCCGCAAGGAGCGGATAGATGGAAGCAAAAAAAACCCAGCATATAGAAGGGTCTGTTGTAGTGGTAGGAGGAGGAATCGCCGGCATGCAGTCGGCCCTGGATCTCGCCGACGCCGGTTATTACGTTTATCTCGTTGAGAAGTCGCCGGCCATAGGCGGCGTGATGGCACAGCTTGACAAGACCTTTCCAACTAACGACTGCGCCATGTGAATTATCTCGCCCAAGCTGGTCGAGGTCGGCCGGCACACCAACATCGAGCTTCTTACCTGTTCTAACATAGAAAGCATTGAAGGAGAAGAAGGCAACCTCGAGGTCGCTGTCAGAAGAACCCCCAGATATATTGATCCTGCCCGCTGCACGGCGTGCGGGGATTGCGCTCAGGCCTGCCCCGTTGTGAGGCCCAGCGAATATGACGAGGGCCTTGCTAAAAGGAAGGCTATCTTTAAACCCTATGCCCAGGCCATACCCGGAGGTTTTGCCATAGAGAAACTGGACAAGGCCCCCTGCCGGATGGCATGCCCGGCCCACTTAAACGTGCAGGGGTATGTCCAGATGGTGAAGGCGGGGAAGTACCGAGAAGCCATTGAGATCATAATGAAGGATCTCCCTTTCCCAGGGGTTCTGGGAAGGGTATGTCCTCATCGCTGCGAAAAGAGCTGTCGCAGGCTCGAGGTTGATGAGCCTATATCCATAAAGGAGTTAAAACGTGTAGCAGCCGACCACGTAAACCTCAGCGATCTCCCAGTTCCAAATATAACACCCAGAAAAGCGCATGTTGCTGTAATAGGATCAGGCCCTGCAGGTCTTACTGCAGCCTATTTTCTTGCTCTCGATGGTTACCGGGTTACCGTTTACGAGGCAATGCCGGAGGCTGGAGGAATGATGCGTTACGGAATTCCTGAGCATCGCCTCCCAAGAAGTGTCCTGGATGCAGAGATAAATAACCTTTCCCGCTTCGGCATAGCCATTCAAACAAATGTTTCACTAGGCAAAGACATCACTTTGGAAGACTTACAGGCACACGGCGCCAACGCGATATTTCTTGCAATTGGGGCCTGGAAGGGACTCAAGATGCGAATAGCAGGAGAGGAGGCCCTGGGAGTTGTAGATGTAATAACCTTTCTGAGAGAAGTACACCTTGGAAAACTATCTTCCTTAAAAGGCCGGGTGGTGGTAATCGGAGGGGGACATTCAGCCCTGGATGCCGCCAGGGTCGCACTAAGGCTTGGAGCTAGCGAGGCCCATATCATTTACAGACGGTCAAAGGCAGAGATGCTTGCTGAACCAGAAGAAATCCAGGAGGCCGAAATTGAGGGAATCAAGATTCATTTATTGGTGGCTCCTCTCAAGATCGCCAGTAATGGGAACAACGTTTCAGGAATAGAATGCATAAGGACAAAACTCTCAGAACTCGATTCCACCGGGAGAAGAAAGCCGATTCCTATAGAAGGATCGGAATTCTTTATCGAGGCGGAGCATATCATACCTGCTGTTGGTCAGGAACCAGACCTCGGAAATTTGGGGAAGGATTCCAGGTTTGAGATATCGAGATGGAACACACTGGTAGTAAACCCAGAAACACTTCAGACCAACCAGCCAGGAATCTTCGCAGGCGGAGATCTCATTACAGGCCCCGCTACGGTAATTGAAGCGGTGGAGGCCGGAAAGCGAGCTGCAACTTATATCTCCAAATATCTGCAAGGTGAAGTCCTTCCAACAGAATGGGAAGAAGGCCCCCCCATGGGAGACCATTGGCTTTCAATTTCCAAGGAGGAACCCATAAGGCATAGAATGCATGCGCCTACCATGCCCCCGGAACAAAGGCTTTCCGGTTTTCAGGAGGTAAACCTCTGCGCCAGCGAAAAAGACGCTTCTGAAGAGGCCAATCGCTGTCTCAACTGCGGAGGATGCTGCGAATGTTATCAATGCGTCACTGCATGCAAAGCACAGGCTGTCACACTCGAAACCCATGCACAGGTGAGTGATCTCCTGAAAATAAAGGCTGGGTCCGTGATTCTCGCACCGGGTTTTGAGCCTTTTGATCCCAGCCGCTACGAGACCTATCGCTACGCCGGATTTCCCAACGTTGTGACCAGCATGGAGTTTGAGAGGATCCTGAGTTCAACAGGCCCTTATCAGGGGCAGCTCAAGCGGCCCTCTGACGGACAACACCCTCATAAGATTGCCTGGCTCCAATGCGTTGGTTCCCGAGACATCAACCAGTGCGATCATTCCTACTGTTCCTCTGTGTGTTGCATGTATGCAACCAAGGAGGCCGTAATTGCCAAGGAGCATGCCGGCGGAGACCTTGATACTGCCATCTTTTTCATGGATATGCGAACTTACGGGAAGGACTTCGAAGGTTATTACAACCGTGCCAGGGAAGAGATGGGAGTTCGATATATCCGATCGAGGATCCATTCCATAGAAGAGGTTGGCGAAACGAACGACCTGATCATAAGGTATGCTGATGAGGACGGAACACCCAGGGAAGAGATCTTTGACCTTGTTGTTCTCTCTGTCGGGCTCGAGACCCCCGCGTCTCTTAAGGCACTGGCAGAAAGACTTGAGATCTCACTCGACAAAGACGGTTTTGTTGACACCGGAAGCTTCTCACCAGTGGCAACATCCAGACCAGGTGTTTATGTATGCGGCGCATTTCAGGAACCAAAGGATATACCATATTCTGTAATGGAGGCAAGCGCAGCGGCGTGTGACGTTAAGGCCAAACTTTCCTCCGCTCGGGGCAGCCTTGTAAAGGAAAGAATCTATCCCCCGGAACGGGATGTCTCAGATGAAAAACCGAGAATCGGTGTTTTTGTCTGCAATTGCGGAACTAACATTGGTGGCATAGTCAATGTGCCTGAGGTTGTAAAATACGCTCGATCCCTGCCAAGTGTAGCCTATGTGGAGGAAAATCTCTTCACCTGTTCCCAGGACACTCAGGACAAGTTGAAGGAGGTAATCCAGAGGGAGAAACTGAATCGGGTTGTGGTGGCGGCATGTACTCCAAGGACTCACGAGCCGCTTTTTCAAGAAACATTGAGAGATGCAGGCCTCAATAAGTACCTTTTTGAGATGGCAAATATACGCAACCAGTGCTCCTGGGTCCACAGCAGGGAGAAAGAGCAAGCAACCCAGAAAGCTATGGATCTTGTTAGAATGTCAGTGGCCAGGGCTAGGCTCATAACCCCCCTTCCACAGCCTACCATTGGAGTAGACGACAGGGCTCTCGTCATCGGCGGAGGAATAGCCGGAATGACATCAGCTCTTTCTCTTGCTGATCAGGGCTACAGGACTACCCTGGTAGAGAAGGCAAGTGAACTGGGAGGCAACGCAAGGAACCTTGTTTCAACGTGGAGAGGGGAAGAAATAGGCAGATCTTTGTCTGAGATGATCGAGAGGGTTAAAAGTCACCCATTAATTGATCTCTACACAGATGCTGTGATCAGGCAAAGCAGTGGTTTTGTAGGCAACTTCGAGACCGCCATAGGGCAGGGAGAAAAAGATACCCAGATCCGCCACGGAGCGGTCGTGATGGCGGTCGGCGCCGAGGAATGCAAGCCCAAAGAGTATCTATACGGAGAAGACTCGAGGGTTATGACCCATCTTGAGCTTGACAGGGCGATCACAGGCAAGGACATCCGTATATCGGAGGCCAAAGCCGCCGTCTTCATACAGTGTGTGGGGTCAAGGGAGCCTTCCAGACCTTACTGCTCAAAAGTCTGCTGTACCCACAGCATCAAGTCCGCGCTGGAACTCAAAGAACTTAATCCGGAAATGGATATTTATGTCCTTTATAGAGACATAAGAACCTATGGGCAAAGAGAAGCCCTTTATAGAGATGCCAGAGCCAAGGGAGTTATATTCATAAGATATACCCTCAACGATAAGCCTGAGGTTCAAAAAGATGGATCCGAGCTTTGGGTAACTGTGAAAGATCATATTTTAGATCGAAAAATCAGGCTCCGCGCAGATCTTGTGGCGCTTGCATCAGCCATTATCCCAGCGGATAACAGTGCCCTCGCACAGATATTCAAGCTTCCGCTTAATCAGGACGGTTTCTTCATGGAAGCACACGCAAAACTGCGACCTGTGGAATTCGCAACTGATGGAATTTTTCTGGCCGGGATGGCACATTATCCCAAGCCCATTGAGGAAAGTATAGCCCAGGCAAAGGCAGCCGCATCAAGGGCCTCGGTTGTGCTATCGAAGAAGGAGCTTACAGTTGAAGGGGTTGTCTCTCATGTGACTGAGAGCATGTGCAGGGGCTGCGGCAAGTGCGTTGAAGTATGCCCCTATAATGCCGTCTCCCTTGTTGAAAGGGAGGGAGGAAGAACTGTGGCCTTTGTTCAGGAGGCCCTCTGCAAGGGATGCGGCTCCTGCGCGGTGGCTTGCCCCACCGGGGCGGCCAGCATATTTCACTTTGACGACCAAGAGGTCCTCACCATGGTGCACGCAGCGCTGCACCAGGGCATTTGAGGTCCTTATTTGAGGTATGGAGGAGTTCAGCAGCATGAACGAGGAGTTCAGTCCAAAGATAGTAACCTTCGCCTGCAACTGGTGCGCCTATTCGGCTGCGGACCTTGCCGGAGTGAGCCGATTCCAGTATCCTCCTAACATGAGGATAATCCGGGTCATGTGCTCAGGCAGGATAAATCCCAATTTCATCCTGAAGGCCTTTGAACAGGGGGCCGACGGGGTATTGGTCGCAGGCTGACACATCGGTGACTGTCATTACCTGGACGGTAATGTAAAGGCAGAAAAGATGTTCGCAATGACCAGGGAGTTGGCCGTCATTCTGGGAATTGATCCGATCAGACTGCGCCTTGAATGGATCTCATCTGCAGAAGGCACAAAATTCGCTCAGGTTGCCACTGAATTCACGCGACAAGTCAAGGCCATAGGCCCCTCGCCTCTTCGCAAGGCGGCCTGAGAAAATGACTTTATTGGACGAGGCGAGACAATGACTGCAATTGCCCAGTTAATAGACGCAACAAAGACCTACTACTGCCTGGACTGCGGAGTCTGCACAGGAAGTTGTCCTGTGGCCAGGGTATTCAGTGATTTTTCACCACGCCAGATCATAGAAAGATCCCTCTACGGTCTGGAAGAACCATCGGATGGAACCATCTGGAGCTGCCTGACCTGCGCCCAGTGCAGCGTCAGGTGTCCAGCCAACATAGATTTCCCGGAATTCGTGCGCCTCATGAGAGACGAGGCACACCAAATGGGCTTTGACGGAGTGCCCGCGCACAACGGCATGCTACAGACCATAACTTCCATACAGACCGGGGAAATGGCGCAGAAGAGAAACTTCTGGCTTGAAGGCCTCAAGACGGCTGAAAAGGGAGACCTTTTCTATTTCGTCGGATGCCGCCCATATTTTGATGTGGTCTTCAGGGACATAAATGCCGGATCCATAAAGAGTTCTAGAAACATTGTGTCCATACTCAATGCCATGGGTGAGATACCTGTTGTCAGCAATGATGAGCGCTGCTGCGGCCACGATGCACTTTGGAACGGAGATGAGGATAAATTCAAGAAATTGGCCTTTAAAAACATTGAACTGATCAGATCCTCAGGGGCGAAGAGGGTCGTCTTCAGTTGTCCGGAAGGCTACCTCACATTCAAGCGTTACTATCCCCGCTATTTCGGTGAACTGGGGTTTGAGCCCGTTCATATAATTGATCTCCTGAGTGAAAAGGCCTCCCAGGGATTGATCAGTTTCACGGAATCAAAGGCCCAAGTGACCTACCACGACCCGTGCAGACTCGGCAGGCTTGCCGGCATCTTTGATGCCCCCAGGGCCATCATCAAGGCCATGCCGGGCGTGGAACTAACAGAGATGCCGAGATCGAGAGAAAACGCTGTCTGCTGCGGAACCACCGGATGGATGAACTGCTCAAGCTGCAGCAAGGCGATACAGCTTGAAAGACTGAAGGAGGCTTCCGCGACAGGAGCGGATACCCTTGTGACTGCCTGTCCCAAATGCCAGATTCATTTCCGGTGCGCCAAGTCAGCGTTTGATCTTGGCATAGAGATAGTTGACCTTTACGACATGGTGGCCGAGCGGATTAAACCCGGCGCGACCGCTGTTTGAGATTTTTTGACTTTAACACAAACTTAAGGACCGAAGGATAATTGATCATGACTAAAGACGTCCTTGTTATCGGAGGAGGCATTGCCGGCATCCAGACGTCCCTTGATCTCGCAGATATGGGCATCAAGGTGCACCTGGTGGAGAGACTTCCCAGCGTAGGCGGGAAGATGGCTCAGCTCGACAAGACATTCCCAACAAACGACTGCGCCATCTGAATTCTCTCGCCGAAGATGCTGGATGTCGGTCGACATCCAAACATTAAGCTCCTGGCCTACAGCGAAGTTGAAAAGGTCGAAGGTGAAGCGGGCGCCTTCAAGGTGACTATCCGCCGAAAAGCCCGATATGTGGATGAGGATAAATGTACAGGCTGCGGGGCCTGTAAGGAGAAATGCCCGACTGTTGTGCCTGACTCCTTTAATGAGGGACTTGGAACCAGAAAGGCCATATACAGCCTCTTCGCCCAGGGCATACCATCTACCCATACCATAGATCCGGCCCACTGTCGGCAGCTTAACGGGAAAAAATGCGGTATCTGCGCCAAGACCTGCCAGGCAAAGGCGGTCAACTTCGATCAAAAAGACAGGATAGTCGAAATTGATGTCGCCTCCATAATCGTTGCGGCTGGATATGATGTCTTTGACCCTTCCAGGATCCCCGAATATCACTACAGGGACCTGCCGAACGTCGTCACCGCGATAGAATTCGAAAGGCTTTTGAGCGCAAGCGGACCTACAGGCGGGCATCTTGATCGGCCCTCTGACAGGGCCATAGAGTCGGAGCTTGCCGAACTGGAGAAAAAAGCTGAAAAGGCAGTAAAGGCGCTGGAAAAATACGAGGAAAAATACGGTGAAAAATCATCGGATTTCATCTTGAAATACCGGAGTGGTGATTACGGAGATGACTCCGACAGGGCCAAGTGGGCTGAGAAGTATGAGGAGTTTCTCCCCATGCAGACCTCCCTTGAGGCCATGAAGGCGAAAGCATCCGGGTTCAGTGTAGCCAAGCGCCTTGCCTTTGTCCAGTGCGTAGGTTCAAGAGACTTCAGATTTTTTCCCTTCTGCTCCGGATACTGCTGCATGCACTCCATAAAAGAGGCTATCATAGCTCACGAACATGGGAGGGAGACCACTTCCACCATATTCGGCATGGACATAAGGGCTGTGGGCAAGGGTTTTGAGGAATACAAGATCAGGGGCGGAAATCATTCCAACATAACGTACGTAAGGGGCCGAGTGGCTGAGATAACCGGAGGCGAAAACAATAATCCTGTTGTCACCTACGAAGACACAAAGGAGAGAAAGGTGAAAAGCCAGGAGTTCGATATGGTAATCCTGGCTACGGCCTGCGCCCCTACCAGGGGGATTGTCGAACTCTCAAAGAAACTTGGCGTGGAGCTTGATAAATACAATTTCATAAAGACCAGCCCGATTTCGCCCGTGGACACCAACGTGCCTGGGGTTTTTGTATGCGGCTGCGCTCAGGCCCCAATGGATGTACCCGAATCGGTCGCTCAGGCATCCAGTGCGGCTGCCAGGGCGGCTGAGATAGCGTTCCATTACTATTCAGGGAAGGAGAAAGCCGTTGCCTGCTGATAAAATGGATGAGATTAGGATAGGTGTGTTCATCTGCCACTGCGGCTCAAATATCGCAGGATATCTCGATATGGAGGCCCTCGGAGCATACGCGGAAACCCTCCCCAATGTGGCCTTTGTTCAAAGAAACCTCTATACCTGCTCTGAGGGAGGCATAAACGAGATCAAGAAGGCCATTGGCCAGCAAAACCTCAACAGGGTGGTTGTGGCTTCCTGCACCCCCCGGACACATGAACCCCTTTTCAGGAGTTCGTGCGGCGAGGCAGGCCTCAATCCTTATCTCTTTGAGATGGTCAACATAAGGGACCAATGCTCCTGGGTCCACATGCAGGAGAAGGAAGAAGCCACCAGCAAGGCCAAGGATCTCATACGAATGGGGATAGCCAAGGCCGCCCTTCTAGAGCCCCAGAAGCCCATAATGAGCCCCGTCTTTCCAAGAGCGCTTGTGATCGGCGGCGGCATCTCCGGTATGACCGCGGCGCTTGCGCTCGCGAACAGAGGCTACGAAGTAGTTATCGTTGAAAGGGAAGGAAGGCTGGGGGGCATGCTCCTTAACCTGAATAAACTTGGCCCATCCATGACTGACGCTTTGCAGTTAGCCGAAAGCACAGTAAAAGCTGTGTCATGCCATCCGAAGATAACGACCTTCACAGGATCAAGGGTAACAGGGGTAGAGGGTTTCATAGGGAAATACAGCGCTGATATAGAGACACCAACCGGGACCAAGAAAATTGATCTGGGGGTCGTAATCATAGCCACCGGTGCGAGGGTCTTTGTCCCTACCGGCCTTTACGGATACGACGCCGAGAGGGTCATCACGCAGCTTGAGCTGGAGCCCAGACTGAAACAAGGGCTTGATCCCTCGGTCAAAAGCGTGGTGATGATCCAGTGCGCCGGAGCCAGAAACGAAGAAAGGCCTTACTGCTCCAGAATCTGCTGCCAGACCGCCGTCAAAAACGCTCTCTTGATAAAGGATAAAGACCCGGCGACAAAGGTCACCATACTATACAGAGATATGCAGATGTATGGGGTGGAAAACGAGGAGATGTTCCGGGAATCTAAAGCGAAGGGTATCAGATATGTAAACTACAACCCGGACAGGCCTCCTCAGGTCCAGACCGGTTCCGTCCTGGTATATAACGCACTTTTAGGAAAGGATATGGAACTGCCGGCCGATATGGTGGTGCTTTCTACTCCACTGCTTTCCCAGGAGGACGCCGACGAGGTCGGAAAGCTCATAAGGGTGCCCGTTGACGAAAACGGATTTTTCCTGGAAGGTCACGTCAAACTCAAACCCCTTGATTTCGCGACGGACGGTGTTTTCCTTTGCGGCAGCGCCCGGTTCCCCGCAAACTTACGCGAGGCTATTGCCCAGGGTCTGGGGGCTGCATCAAGAGCATCCATACCCCTTTCCAAGGGATCGGTTGTTGTGGAGCCGATCATATCGGTTCTGGCCGATGTGGACGCGTGCAGAGGCTGCGGATTGTGCGTAGCGCTTTGTCCTTACGGGGCACTTGAGGTTCAAAAGACTGACAAAGGTAGAAAGGTCAAGGTGATAGATGTCGCGTGCAAGGGATGCGGGGTATGCGCCGCTACCTGTTATCAGCACGCTCTTACCATTAACTCTTTCACGGACGATCAGATTGACGCTCAGATAGCGGCATTCCTGGGCTGAGGGCATGCCGTACAAGTTCTGCCATCAGCATTGACTGTTTAAGGCGGGCGTGGGCTTCGAGTCTGAAGATCCGCCTGGCTGCGAAGATTGATTAAGGCTATCGTTTAAGGAGGTTTCCCGTGGGTGAATTTGCTCCCAAGATACTGACCTTCTGCTGCACCTGGTGAGGTTACTCGGCAGCGGACCTGGCTGGAGTTTCCAGACTACAATATACCCCGGATATCAGAATCGTGCGCATCATGTGCACCGGCAGGCTTGACCCTGCCATCACGGCAAGGGCCTTCAAGAAAGGCCTTGACGGATTGCTGGTCGTGGGTTGCTACTTCGGCGACTGTCATTACATAAGCGGCAACTTTCAGGCTAAGGCAAAACTCGATGTCGCCAGGAGAGTCTTCGATTACGTGGGCATGAACCCTGAAAGGCTGGCCTTCAGGCAATGCTCCTCAGGCGAGGCATCGGTCTTTGTAAAGATCGTCACAGAATTTACAGAAAAGATAAAAGAATTGGGGCCGCTGGGAGCAGGAGGCGATCGTCTTGAGACATCGCGGCTCCACAAGAAACTTGAGAGTGCTGAAGCGGTTCTAGCGGGAGAAAAGATCAGATGGGTGATCGGAAAAAGGACTCCGTTCCTCACGAAAGGCAACATGTACGGTGAGGTCTTTACAGAGCACGAATTCAAACGCGCAGTTGACATGATTATAGTTGAGGAGACAGAGGTCCAGGAGATCATTGCAGGGCTCAGGGAAGGGGCGCGATCTGTAAAGGATCTGGCCGCTTCCTTTTCCATGCCTGTCGAAAAGGTCTTTCGCCATATACTGGCTCTGAAGCGAAAGGGCTTTGTGGTTCTGGACAGGATTGCCGGCCAAAGTCCTCTCTATACACTCGCTCCTAAAGAGGTATGACAAAGTGGAAAGCAGAAAAATATTGATTATCGGAGGGGGTCTTGAGGGCGTAAACGCGGCTCTTGAAAGGGCCCAGGCAGGAGCCAAGGTTACCATCCTTGAGAAGTTCCCAACCCTTGGCGCGGAGCGCATCCCCAGAGATCGGCTCATAACCCCGGAAAACGCCTTTGTTAATCCGGATCTTGAAAAGGTGCGTTCAAACAGCTCCATTGACATCCTTACCTACAGTGAGATCAAGAGATTGCGAAAGGATAGCGGCAAGGTAAATGCCAAAATCCTCAAAAGGAGCATCCGCGTTGACAACTCCAAGTGCACCGACTGCAAGGCCTGCATAAGAGTGTGTCCTGTCAACATGTTCGATGACTTCAACGAGGGTCTTGGCTTTAGAACCGCTGTTGATTTCTGCAATCCCATTACCGGCGAATACAACATATTCAAGGAGGAAATGCCTGTCTGTCAAAGGACATGCCCGGCAAATCTTGATATTCGTTCCTACGTGGGCCTTATCGCTGACGGAAAGTACCTCGAATCACTAGCCGTAATCAGAGACAGGCTTCCCCTGCCAGGAAGCATAGGCCGAATATGCCCTCATCCGTGCGAGACCGCTTGTAACAGACAATATCTCGACAAGCCAATAAGCATTTGTTTTCTCAAGCGGTTTGTGTCAGACGTCGAGCTGTCTAAAGGTGTTGAGCCGGCATACGAAACACCCGTCAAGAAATATCCTGAGAAAGTAGGCATTGTGGGCGCTGGTCCTGCCGGTCTCGCCTGCGCCTACGACCTTGCAAGGCTTGGTTACAAAGACATAGAGATCTTCGAGGCACTGCCAATCCCTGGCGGATACCTCTGGGTGGGAATCCCGGAATACCGCCTCCCCAAAAAGATCCTTCAGAGGGAAGTGGATCTGATCTGCTCCATGGGAGTTGAGATCCATTATAATACCAGGATGGGCAAGGACATATCCTTTGATGATCTGAAGAAAAACTTTGATGCCCTTTTTGTCGGCGCCGGGTGCCACAGGGGACTTAAGCTCGCCGTGCCCGGAGAAGATGAATACCAGGGCAAGGGTGTGATTGACTGCGTTACCTTTCTGAGGGAACAGGCATTAGGGAGGCTTCCGCAGGCCAAGGGAAAGATCATTGTCATTGGGGGAGGAAACGCGGCCATAGACTCAGCCAGGGTGGGCTGGCGCATGGGTTTTGATGAAGTCTATATCCTTTACAGAAGGACCAAGAAGGAGATGCCTGCCAACCCATGGGAGATTGACGCGGCGGAACATGAAGGGATTAAGCTTCAGTATCTGGCAGCCCCTGTTGAGATTATTGGCGATGGACAGAAGACCACAGGCATGAAGTGCATAAAGATGGAACTGGGTGAGCCTGACGCATCCGGAAGAAGAAGGCCGGTACCAAAAACCGGCTCAGAATATGTCATCGAGGCCGAAACCATAGTTCCCGCCATAAGCCAGGGGACAGACCTCTCGATGCTTCCTCAGGATCACACCTTCAAGATCTCCAGATACGGAACTTTTGAGATAGATCCATACACAGGCGAGACCAACATACCCGGCGTTTTCGCCGGTGGCGACGTGGTTTCGGGACCCGATATCGCCATCAGGGCCATCGCAGGCGGCAAGAAGGGCGCCCTGGGGATTCACGAATACCTGAGGAGCAAATAGATGATCTACGAAAAAGAACGAAGATATATCATCCCATTTTTCGACGTCCCGGCCGAACGGGCTGAAATGCCGGAGATAACGGTCGCGGAAAGAAAGGGAAATTTTACCGAGGTCGAAACAGGCTTTCCTGAGGAAACGGCCATAACAGAAGCAAAAAGGTGTCTGAGCTGCAGAAGATGCCTGGGATGCGCCCTGTGCTGGGCCGAATGCAAGCCTGAGGCGATTGATTTCAGTATCCCGGATCAGATCCTTGACCTTGAATTTGATGAGGTAGTCACCACCGCGGGTCAGGACAACACCTTTGAAAAAATCCCCAGGGAACTTGGCTACGGATCTTTTGCCAATGTGATCACAGATCTTCAATTTGAGAGGATGCTCTCTCCCACAGGGCCTACAGACGGGCTTGTGGTATCATCTCTTGACGGAGAGGTACCCAAGAGAATCGCCATCATTCAGGGGGCTCCAAAGGGTGGGGATGCGTATCTCCTTTCCTCCCTTATTCTTGGGGTCAATGAGTCTATTCTTGCTCTTCACCGCAATCCTGAGTTAGAAATTATCCTTGTTTCACCCCTGTGCCGGGAATTCCGGGATGGATTCATGCCACAGGCCCTGGGATTGAAGGGACTCAAGATACTGGAGGCCGTTGTCTCAGGGGTGGAAAGAAAGGATGCGGCAGGGACCCTGGCCGTGAAGATCCGGCAGGATGGCGGCACATCGGAAGAGGCCGTGGACATTGCCGTAATACTTACAAAACCGAAGGCCGTCGCGGAATCCAGGTATTAGGGGAACTCCACCTATCAATACTAGACAAGGATGCCTGCCGAGGCGGTTTTACACTGCATAGCCGGACTGACAGCGTTTGAGCGCAGAAAAAACAGTTATTGCCGTCTTGGGCACCTTTGACTCAAAGGGTGAGGAACACCTCTTCCTCAAAAACCGAATAGAGGCCCTTGGACTCAAGGCTCTGACAATCAACGTCGGAACCAAGGGCCGCCCTCTTTTTGACCCTGACTTTGATATCCATAGCGAACTTCTTAATGAATCCGAACCATCCGGAAGCCGTGATGAGGCTATAGCCTTGGTCATTTCAAGGGCAAGGGAGCTGGTTGAAGAGCTTTTCGGTAAAGGACTCATCTCTGGGATCATCAGCGCCGGAGGAGGAACCGGCACCCACATCTGCACATCCATTATGAAGGTGCTGCCCCTCGGCATTCCAAAGGTCATGTTGTCAACGGTGGCCTCTCGAGATATGTCGGCGATTGTAGGCACAAAGGACATAACCATGATGCACAGTGTGGTGGATCTGCTCGGGGTAAACTCCATAACCGGCGCTGTGCTTGACAGGGCTGCTGAGGCCGTGTGCGCCATGGCAAGGGCCAAATGGAGGCCGGGTTCTCCCAGGAAGAGAATAGCTCTCACCATGTTCGGATTTATAACGGAGGGAGCCGAACACACCAGGGCGGCCCTTGAGGCCCTGGGATATGAGGTGATAGCCTTCCATGCGAACGGCACGGGCGGTATGGCAATGGAAGAGCTTGCCTCGGAAGGCCTTTTTGACGGCATACTGGATCTGGCTACCCATGAATTCGCCGACGAACTCAAGGGCGGATACTGCAAAGGAATCGGACCTAAGAGACTCGCACCCCCGGATGGCAGAGATGTGCCCCGCCTTGTAGTGCCTGGCGGGCTTGACTGCGCGGTGCTCGAATTCACCCGAGACACTGTCCCTGACGCTTACAAAGACAGACCCGTCTTTTTCTACGACTTCAGATCCGCCATACGCCTGAGCGCTGACGAGACAAGACAGATTGCTCAGACCGTGGCGGAGCGCCTCAATCTTGCACCGCATCATACGAGGCTGCTCGTGCCGCTCAAGGGGTGGTCGGAGGCGGACCGTAAGGGGGCGCCCCTTTTTGATCAGGCCCTTACGCGAATTTTTTTAGAAACCATAAAGGAAAGACTGGATAAAGGAATCATGATCTTAGAGGCGGATTATCATGTCAATGATCCTGCCTTTGCTGAGCTTGCCGCCCGGTATCTCCATGAGATGGCAGATTCCAATGGGTAGCCAGCACATCGGCCATGATGGCCCTCAGCCCCTTCGACGACTTTCCACACGCTGAAGCTATCTCGGCAAGCATATCCAGAAAGACCCTTCCGGCTGGCGACAGAGGCTGATTCCTGAGCCTGGCGATGCTCACATCGAGCAAGAGAGTCCTGTCAGCAATTTTTACCGCGCCCAGTTTGCCCTCCTGCAACTCAAAGGAAACGGCCGCCTTTACAAGAAAGGCAATTCCCTCACCCTTCTGAACAAGCTGTTTGATGAATTCAGTGTTGCCTGTCTCCATGAGGATATTGGGAACGAGCCCTCTGTCTGCAAAGAGTTCACTTGCAAGTTTCCTTGTTCCGGAGCCCTTTTCCTTCATGATTATGGGCTCAGAGGCAAGTTCATCAACCGTCACATAGCCCTTTCCCCGAAAGGGATGCCACGGGCTTGTAATAAGGACCACTTCCTCCTGGCTGAATGGACTGAAGACTACATCAGGGTGGTCGGTCGCCTTTGCTATTATGGCAACCTCATTGTGAAAATCCAGAAGGCTTTCAGTCATCTCAAGGGAACTTCCCTCGTTTAACTGCACCTTGATATGCGGGTAAGCTTCATGAAACCTTGAAATAATATCGGGCATAAAATATCTTGCGTATGTCTTTGTAGTCCCGAGCCGAAGGACGCCCCGCTTCAGCTCTCTCATCTCCTCCAGGGCGTTTTCCATCTCCCTTTCGCATTCAAATATCCTTTTTGACAATTCATAGAGGATGGATCCCTCTTCCGTCAGGTGAAGGGTTTTGCCCCTTTTCCTGAACAGTCTCAGCCCACAAAGATCCTCAAAGTTCTTCATCTGGGCGGAAACCGCCGGCTGGGTTATGAAAAGATCCCTTGCCGCGGCCGTAAAGCTGAGGCGCTTTGCCGTATGATAAAAGATCCTCAGTTGGTTAAGATTCAGCATCCCATCCTTTCCTGATAAGGAAATATTATCCATCTGATTCATTATAACCTGAGCTTATGGATATCATAAGAAAAATGAAATTGACACTGCTTTTTTATGTGAGCAATGATTGCGGAGGAAGTGGTTCTTTTCTTTTTCAGTCTAACGCATTTGAAACCTTCCCGGCATTAATAGGAAGGTATCCATGTTATACAACCCGGCCTCCCTTTCATGGACCCTCTTATTCCGGGTTGGCAAAAGGGGTATAGTCTTTTGCGGATTACCCGACTGCAGGGGGTAATCCGCTTGTGTGAACCGGTATTTTTCGTTAACCCAAACCAACTCAAGAAGGAGGCAAATCATGGCAGACGAAAAGGCAGGCAGGTTCCCGGATCCCCATGAATTTAAGGTCCCACCGGAGCTTGAAGGCTGGGAAGAGATGTACCCCTCCCAC
Organism: Desulfatiglandaceae bacterium; assembly: GCA_041753575.1. Lineage (GTDB taxonomy): Bacteria > Desulfobacterota > DSM-4660 > Desulfatiglandales > Desulfatiglandaceae > CG2-30-51-40. The sequence goes on along the minus strand of JBGSUA010000033.1, from coordinate 71,528 downwards.
TATCTGTTCTCCAAAGACAGGATGGACTGGGAAAAGAGGCAGTTCTGGTATCAGGACAAGATCCACGCGCCTGAACCCATGCCGCCCCTGGACCTGATCTTCCAGGAGGCGTGGCAGATCTCGCTATCGCAATACACAACCAGGGTATTTTGCATACCGCCCGCCCAGGGCATCGCCCAGAGGATGGTAGGATGCTACTTGTACATCTGCGCGGTTGAGCCTCCTCCTCCTGAGGTTATAGGCGAGAAGGCGGAGCTCTTCCAGAAGAGGGTCTTCTATGTCTTTGATCACTATGATGAACTCTGGGACAAGTGGCTTACCAAGTTCAAGGTCCTGGGCAATGAGATGAAGGCACTTAATGTTCCTGAGGAGATGCCCAAGTTCGCTCCTGAGGATCAGGTCATCCCAGCGCCGAGGGGATACTATGTATCCTATGAACTGGTGGAGGTCTTTGACAAGCTGGTAAATATGGTGTTCAAGGGCTGGCAGTATCACTTTGAGATGCTCAACCTTACCTATCTTGCTTACCTGATGTTTGCGGATGTGGCAAGAAAGCTCTTCCCCGGCATCAGCGAAAGCGCCATCGGCAAGATGGTGGCAGGGGCATACGTGTCCATGTTCCGTCCTGAAGAAGAACTGTGCAGACTATCAAGGCTTGCAACCTCTCTGAAGGGGGTGAAGGGAGTTTTATCAAACAACAAGACAGTCTCCGAAAAGCTGGCGGAACTGGACACCACCCCCGACGGACGTCAGTGGATTGAAGAGTATAATAAGGCAAGAGACCCATGGTTTTATGTCTCATGCGGAAGCGGCTGGCTCCACTATGAAGGAAGCTGGCTGACGCAACCCGAGATCCCCTTCAACTACATCAAGGACTATATCGCAAGACTGGAAAAAGGCGAAAAGATAGAGCGCTCACTGGACCACATAGACAAACAGCGCGAGGACATAATAAAAAGCTATAGAGACCTTATCAAATCAGACGAAGACAGAACCACCTTCGATAACGCCTATAAGACGGTCAGGACCATTTACAGATACGCAGAGGATCATCTCTTCTGGGTCGAGCACTGGTTCCACACCATCTGGTTTGGCAAGATCCGCAACTTAGGAAACATAATGGTAAAACGCGGTCTGTTAGAAAAGGTTGACGACATATTCATGTTCAACCGCTATGAGATACCAGAGATGCTCACGGAGATCGCAACCGGTTGGGCCCTGGGCGTCAACATACCCCTGAGGTCAAGCTATTATAAAGCCAAGGCCGCCAAGAGGAAAAAAATCCTCGAAGCAGCCCGCAACTGGGCGCAGACCCCGGCCCTGGGCGTGCCGCCCGAGGAAGTGGCTGAACCATTTACCATTATGCTCTGGGGCATCACCACAGACAAGGTCAAGGAGTGGCTTAAAGGCGTTGATGCGGGAGCCGCAGGATCAGCAGGAGAGATAAAGGGCTTTGCCTCTTCCGCAGGAGCTGCGGAAGGACCTGCCAGGGTGCTGAAACTGCTGAAGGATATAGTTGATCTCAAGGCCGGAGAGGTGCTGGTCTGCCCCTCCACCAACCCTTCGTGGGCACCTGTCTTTACAAAGATAAAGGCTGCGGTCACCGATATCGGCGGTCTTACCAGCCACGCTGCCATAGTGTGCCGTGAATATGGCGTCCCGTCCGTAACTGGAACAGGCATTGCCACCTCAGTCATAAAGACCGGGGACATAGTAAGAGTGGATGGAGATACCGGAGTTGTAACCATAGTTAAGCGGGTTTAGCAGTAGAAGGACGTGTGAGTCGCTCGAGACCTGATGAAATCGAAAGTGCAATCGCCTTTCCCCGGGTACATGCCGGGCGCCTTATGCGACTCTCACGTCCTCCCGGGAACAACGATCTTAATGAGTTCTATTAGTTACGGTTAGATAGCCTGTAGGCTTTTAGATTGCAGAGCTTCAAGAGAATGCCATACGCAATGACTAACAGGCTATCAGCCTACAGCCTAATAACCTGAATACTTAGATTATTAGTAAATACTCAGGTTCAAAGTTCAGGGGTTCGCGGTTCAAGGTTAGAGAGCTATGAAGAACGAAAGCCAACTAGCTAACGGCCATGCCCGGGTAGGGCACAACGAAAGATGAAAATGGTCAATAAGTTGGAAGCATTTTCATTTAAACCGTGAACAGTGAACCTGACAACCTGATTAGTTACGATTAATACACAATTTCTCAGGAGGCGCTCATGGACTACATCCTCGATTTCCGTAAGGTGGATAAAGATTGCCTGGCAACAGTGGGAGGGAAAAACGCAAGCCTCGGCGAGATGATCAAGGCCGGGATACGTGTTCCTCCCGGATTTGCCGTGACCACGGATTCATATCTTGAGTTCATCTCTGATACGGGAATAAAGGATAATATCTACGCATTGCTCTCCGGGCTTGATCCTGAAGATACCGCGGAACTTCTCAGGGCGACCGAAGAGATACAATCCATGATAGAAAGCCGGCCGCTCCCTGAACAGGTAGCGAAGGCCATTTCTGAGCATTACAGAGATCTGTGTGAGATGCTTTCTCTAAGCAGTGTCCCGGTTGCGGTCCGCTCAAGCGCTACCGCGGAAGACCTGCCGAACGCCAGTTTTGCCGGACAGCAGGATACATATCTTTGGATCCAAGGCGCCTCAGATGTGGCTGAAAAAGTTAAGAAATGCTGGGCAAGTCTTTTTAACCCCAGGGCAGTCAGCTATCGGATGAAAAACCGCTTTCCCCACGAAAAGGTACTGATAAGCGTGGGGGTGCAGAAGATGGTCAATTCCAAGGTTGCCGGCGTCATGTTTACCATTAATCCCACCGACGGTGACCCTTCAAAGGCGGTAATAGAGGGAAGCTGGGGACTTGGAGAGACGGTAGTTTCAGGATCTGTGAACCCGGACAAATTCGTGGTTGACAAGGTCATTTTGGAGATAAGCGAAAGGAGGATTTCAGATAAGCATATCGCCTGCCTCTTTGATCAGGCTAAAGGGGAGGTGGCCAATTGCGAAGTAGATCCGGACATGAGAGGCAAGTGCTGCCTTGAGGACCGCGAGGTGAAGATGCTGGTTCAAATGGGAAAAGAAATTGAACGCCATTACGGACGAGCCATGGATATTGAGTGGGCCATAGACAAAGACCTGCCCTTCCCCCACAACATCTTCATAGTACAGGCAAGACCTGAGACCGTTTGGAGTCAGAAAAGGAAAGAACCGTTGCTTGGCAAGAAGAGTGGCTATGAGCTTCTGATGGAAAGGGCCATGAAGCGAATCCGCATCCCTTAATTGAGAAAACTAGACTATTTTGCGAGGAAAATCTATGAAGGACATGAGAGAATTTATTTCACAAGCGGAAAAGGAAGGACAGCTCAAGAGAATAAAGGCTGAGGTGGACTGGAACCTGGAGCTTTCACACATCGCGAAGCTCAATGAAGAAGTTGCAGGCCCGGCACTTCTCTTTGAAAATGTAAAAGGCTATAAGAGCCCTGTCATTACCAGTGTGTGCACCACAACCCAAAGACTGGCCCTTATCATGGGTCTTCCCAGGAATTCCACCCTTGTTGACCTCATGAGGTTCTGGGTTGAGAAGAACAAGGCCAAGGTTCCTCCTAAATGGGTGGACTCCGGCCCCTGCAAGGAAAACATCATCAAAGGTGAAGACATTGATCTCTTCAAATTCCCCGTTCCAAAATACTATCCAAAAGACGGAGGGCGCTTCTTCGGGACAGCCCATTTCGTACTGACCAAGGACCCTGATACAGGGTGGGTTAATCTAGGGACATACAGATTGCAACTGCTGGCGAAAAACCGCCTGGGCACTCAGTTTATAAAGGGCAAACACGCCGACATGATGCTGAAGAAATATCAGGCAATGGGAAAATCAATGCCTGTAGCCGTTGTTGTAGGATGTGATCCCCTGCTTTTCCTGATGGGAGCGGCAAGGGTCAGTGCCTTTGAATGCGAATATGATCTGGCAGGCGCAATCCGAGGCAACCCCATAGAGGTCGTGAAGGCGGAAACCAACGATCTTCCCGTGCCTGCCTTTGCCGAGATCGTCGTTGAGGGAGAAGTTGACCCCAATAAGACACTTCCCGAGGGTCCTTTCGGCGAATATACAGGCTACTATTCAGGGGTCGGGACCGACGAAAGAAACTACATAGCAGTAAAATGCGTCACCCACAGGAACAATCCCATCTTCTGGGGAACAACCGTCGGAAGGGCCGTAACAGACACCCACATGACCATGGCCCTTACCTATGGCGCTACGCTCTGGCAGCAGCTTGTTGATATGAGAATCCCCGGCATAAAGGCAGTTTACTGTCCGCCGGAGGGCTCAGGCAGGTTTCTCGCCATCATTTCCGTAAAAACCATGTATCCTGGGCATGCGGACCAGGTGCTCACGGCAGCCATCTCAACTGAGATGGGCGCTTACGGACTCAAGACCGTCATTGTGGTAGATGAAGATATAGATCCCTGGGATATTCCAAGAGTTCTGTACGCCCTGAGTTTCAGGTTCCAGCCGAACAGAAGCCAGGTCATAAAGAGGGGCCGCTCCACTCCGCTTGACCCCTCTCTTCCTATTAATACCAGAGACATTACGGGAAGGCTTTTGATGGATGCGACAATCCCCTATGAATGGAAGGAAAAGCCTATTCCTATAGTGCTTGACCAGGAAGTGGTGAAAAAGGTAAAGGCTAGGTGGGCTGAACTGGGTCTTTAAACATCACGGGACAAAGATGACCTGTTAAGCGGGGTTTTGGTCTCCTTGAAGTCCGGCCCAAACCCCGCGCATATTAACGTTAAGTCAGGAGAGACAGAAATGGCCGAAGGCAGTGTTTTGGATGGATTGCGGATCCTGGCAGTTGATGATGAGCCTGATATCCTTGAGATTCTTGGAGAGCTTCTTTCAATGGCCCAGCTCATTAAGGCATCAAGCTACGCCGAGGCAAAAAAGGCCATTGAAACTCAGGACCTTGATCTTGCCGTACTGGATATCATGGGAGTAGATGGCTACGGACTGCTTGAAATAGCCAAGAAGAAAAACATTCCTACGGTTATGCTGACAGCCCATGCTTTCACCCCTGACAACCTTGCCAGATCCATAAAGCAAGGCGCCGATTCCTATATCCCAAAGGAAGAACTCAGCAGGATAGAAGAATTCCTCATTGATGTCCTTAAGGCGCGGAGACAGGGCGAAAGCACATGGAAATACTGGGAAGAGAAACTGCCTTCCTCCTATTTTGAAAGAAGGTGGGGGGCGGCCTGGCAGAATACCGACAGGGCCTTCTGGGATACATTTAGATCAAGCATCAGGGCAAGAAAAGACCAGGAAAACAAATGAAGAAAATGCATCAGGAGGGGATTTTTCCTACTGACTGCAGCAAACCGCTGTTCATCAAAATATTTCCATCAACGGAAAATGGAGGTGCAAAGTGAAACCCATTCGTTATACCGAAAAGATGGTAAGCGAATTCTTGGCAAAAGGTTACTGGACAAAAGAGACCTTCTATGATTTTTACGACAGAAACGCGAAAAACCTCGGAGACAGAGAGGCCCTTGTTGACTCAAGATACAGGGTCACCTGGGCCGAGGCTAAGAGGCTTGTTGACGCGATAGCCATCTCCTGGGCCGAGATGGGGATACCAAAATTCGCCCGCATCATCATCCAGTCCCCAAACAGCGTTTACGGATTTCTTTCCAGGATAGCAAGCGAAAGGGCTGGCCTGATATCACTCACGGTCTATCCGTACCTGAGAGAAAAAGAACTGGAGTATATGGTAGAGCGCACGGAGGCCTCAGCGGTTGTGATACCTTCCGTGTACAGGGGTTTTGATTACCTGGATATGTATAGCAGCCTGAGAAAGCGGTTCCCGTCCCTGAAGCACTTTTTCCTCTTTGACGACGAAGTGCCTGAAAAAGCCCCGCATGGAACCTATTCCCTCACAAAGATCGCCAGGGAGAGGGCTTCAAGAAAGATAGACGAAGCGGCCCTGCTGGCCAGAAAACTGGACCCCATCTGGAATGTCGGCCTTCTTACAAGCACCACCGGAACAACCGGCCTCCCAAAGCTTGTCGAATGGCCGATGGCGCCCAGGATATGCACTTCCAAGGCACGGGTTGATATATGGAATCTCACTAAGGATGACATAACTATGGCAATAGCGCCGCACGCGGGAGGAGCTGCCGGAACGCTTACCTACTTCGCCGCCCCCCTTGCGGGAGCAAAGACCGTCATGCTTGAGGAGTTCTCCCCTGATGCGGCCCTCTCTCTCATTGAAAAAGAGAGAGCTACGGCCATCGGCGTGGTTCCCACACATCTTGTCAGGATGCTTGAGGCGGACGCGAAAAAGTATGATCTCTCGAGTCTGAGATTCATACGCTCCGCGGGAGGGTATCTGTCGCCCCAGGTGGCCGAAGAGGCGGAAGAGGCTTTCGGAGCCTCCATTACCAGCGATCTGGGCACCCAGGACATGGGCTCTGTTTCCGGCTGCAGGGTGGAAGATCCCAAAGAACTCAGAAGAAGAACCGTTGGGAGGATGCTCCCCGGCAACGTGGTAAGGCTTGTTGATGAGAAGGGAGACCCAGTCCCTGAAGGAGAACCAGGCATACTCTACTTCAGGGGACCTCACGCCCCTGCCGGATATTACAGGGACGAGAAACTTACCAGCACGGTCTTTGATCCTGACGGATGGACCACTACCGGAGATATTGTCAAATTCGATCAGGGCTGCCTCTGGATCCTTGGGCGGGCCAAGGACATGATCATCCGAGGCGGCCAGAACATCTATCCGGCCGAGACGGAGGGACTTCTGAACGAGCACCCGTCTGTCGCCTCCGTTGCAATAGTGGGCTATCCTGACAGGGAGATGGGTGAGAGGGCATGTGCGTGCGTTATACCCAAGGCAGGCAAGACCATCAGCTTCCAGGAGATGGTTGATTTCCTGAAATCCAAGAAGCTTGCCATGTTCAAACTACCAGAAAAGCTGGTCATTATGGACGCTTTTCCGATTGTCGGTGACTCAGGCAAGATAGACAAAAAGATCCTCAGAAAGCAGATTGAGGATAAGATCGCCGGAGGACAGGTCTGATGGCGGACCCTTCCTTGAAAGTCCTTGTTATATCAACCCTCGATACAAAGGCAAGAGAAACGCTTTATCTCAAGGAGAAGACAGCTTCCCTCGGCCTTGAACCGATCCTGATGGATCTTTCCATGCGCGGGAGCGCTTCCGTCAAGGCCGACATTACTCCCTCGGATGTGGCCGAAGCGGCAGGCCAATCAATTGATGAGATAAGAAGCTCAAGGGAAAGATCCAAATCCACCAGCGCCTTCATAAAGGGCGGATCAGCTATTGCCCTGCGTATCTGGAAAAAGGGCGATCTAAACGGAATCATGGCCATAGGAGGGGCGACTGGCTCCCTCATGGCCACCGAGATAATGAGGTCTCTTCCCTTTGGAATACCCAAGATCATGGTCTCATCGGCCGCGGCCCTGCCCGGGCTTTCAACGCGGTTCATAGGGACCGGCGATATCATGCTCTTTCATACCGTGATAGAGCTGTCGGGACTTTCCAATCTCCTCAAAAACGTCCTGGACCGTGCCGCAGGCGCAATGGCCGGTATGCTCAAGGGAGAGGCCGTATTTCCAAGGGCCCCTAAGGGAAAGGCAATCGCCCTCACCATGCTTGGGCCATGCGATTCATGCGGTCACAGGGTTCAGCAGGCCCTTGAGGATAAAGGCTATCAGGTCATAGGCTTTCACGCGGCAGGCGTATGCGACAGGGCAATGGAGGAAATGATCGAAGAGGGTTTCTTTCAGGGCGTGGTGGATCTGGCGCCCGGAGGCGTGGGGGAAAACCTCTTCGGCTTCATGCGCGACGCGGGTCCGAAGAGAATGGAGGCAGCGGGCAAGGTTGGAATCCCTCAGATTATCTCCACATGCAGCGTGAACCACATAACGCCTTCCCGCTCAACCTATACGCCGGAGCACGCAGGGAGGAGAAAATATGATCTGGATAAGCTCAGGACCTGGCTCAGGATCTCTCCTTCGGAACTGCGGGAGGTGGCTCGCGTCTTTGTTGAAAAACTCAACAAGGCCAAGGGACCTGTCAGGGTGATGATCCCAGGTCGCGGATGGTCTTCAGTGGATGTCCCCGGCAATCCCACATTCGACCCCCTTGAGGATATGATATTCGTGGAGGAGTTGAGGGCTAAGCTGAAAAAGGATACATTGGTCTCTGTCATTGATGCGAACATGGAAGAGCCTGAATTTGCCGAGGCCGTTATTGACGCATGTCTGTCCATCTTTCCAAAGGCCTCACAGGGCCAGGAGTAGCTTGTAAGGACTTATAATGAAAAAGAGGCTTGTTATAGGGATCTCCGGGGCAAGCGGAGTCATCTATGGCATCAGGATGCTTGAACTCCTCAGGGAAAGCGGCAGGGAGATACATCTCGTCATATCTGAGGCCGGCAGAAGGAACATTGAGATCGAAACAGATTATCAGGTGAAGGACGTCCTTGCCATGGCCCACCGCACTTATGACAATCAGGATGTCGGAGCGGCGCTGGCAAGCGGATCTTTTCTGACTGAGGCCATGGTGATCATACCGTGCACAGTAAAGACCCTCTCAGGCATAGCCAATTCCTATACCTCGAACCTCATGGTAAGGGCCGCAGATGTACATCTGAAGGAAGGAAGAAAGCTCGTCCTGGTGGTCAGGGAGACCCCCTTGCACAAAGGCCATCTCAGACTCATGACCATGGCGGCAGACATGGGCGCGCATATCCTTCCTCCTATACCGTCTTTTTATCACAAGCCCAAAAGCATTGACGACATCATTTCTCAGACAGTTGGAAAGATCTTTGATTACCTGGGCATTGACCATGACCTCTTCGCTCGATGGGGTGAAGACATTCAGGAGAACAGGAGCAAAAACAATGTTGTTACCCAAATTTGAATACCATGAGCCCAGGAAGCTTTCAGATGCGTGCGCTCTGATGGCCGAGCTGGGCCAGAGCGCAAGGCCCCTTGCGGGCGGCACGGATCTTCTGGTCAACATGAAAAAGAACCTCATCAGACCCCAGCACGTCGTCTTCCTCGGGCGGATCAAGGAGCTTGCCGCCTTGAAGCAAGACTCGAAGGATTTCAGCCTGGGCTGTTTCATGAACATCGCCGACATCGCTGCCAGCCCCATTATAAACAAGAGCCTTACTGCCCTGTCTGACGGGGCGTCAAGCCTTGGAAGTCCGCTTGTAAGAAACCTTGCGACCGTTGGCGGAAATATTGCCTCAGCTCGGCCGGCCGCGGACATGCCCCCCCCCCTTATGGTTTACGGAGCCAGGGTCAAACTGAACAGAAAAGGAAGATCGCGAATCATCCCTATTGAAGAGTTCTTTACCGGACCCGGGAAAACCCTTATGAAGGAAGGAGAGATCCTCTCCGAGATCATCATTGACCAGCCGCCTCCCTTTTCCGGGGCTTCTTATATCAAGCTGGGGATGAGGCGGGCGCTGGAGATATCCCTTGTGAGCGCAGCGGCCTTCATAAGCCTTGAATCTCCTGAAGGCCCGATAAAGGCGGCGCGTATAGCACTTGGCGCAGTCGGGCCCATCCCCTTACGGGCCTCATCCGCTGAAGCGGTCCTGATTGGGCAGAAGCCTTCAGCTTCCCTCTTTGAAAGGGCGGCCAAGGCAGCAGCCAGGGACGCGAGACCTATTGACGACTTCAGGGGATCGGCGGAGTACAGAAGGGATATGGTTATAGTTCTCACAAGACGGAGTCTGGATACAGCGATGAAGCGGGTCGCTGAATAACTGAATGTATCTAGTGGAAAAACTACAAGTTAGGAGACTCAGATGAAACGGCTCATAAAAACGACCATTAACGGCAAGGCCTTTGAGCTTGCCGTAAGCCCTAATCAGACCCTCGCGGATCTCTTGCGTTACGAGCTGGGCCTGACCGGGACAAAAAAGGGATGCGAGATCGGGGAATGCGGTTCATGCACCGTAATTCTGGACGGCCGGCCCGTAAACTCCTGTCTGGTTCTTGCCGTAAGGGCCGACGGCAGCTCCATTACGACTATTGAGGGGATAGAGACCGATAGCGGGATGCATCCCATCCAGAAGGCCTTTGTTGAAAAGGGCGCAATCCAGTGCGGATTCTGTTCGCCCGGGATGATCCTTTCGGCCAAAGCCCTGCTGGATAAAATCCCGTCGCCTGATGAAGAGCAGATCAGGACCGCCATCTCTGGAAATCTTTGCAGATGCACCGGTTATCAAAAGATCGTCGAGGCCATTGCCTCTGCTGCGCATACAGGAGTCAAAAATGAATGATTACAATGTGATAAACAAAAGAGCACCCAGACTCGACGCGCCGGATAAGGCCTCGGGCAGGGCAAAATACATAGACGACATGACCATGCCGGGGATGCTTTATGGCGCATTGCTCCAGAGCCCCATCGCCCATGCCGCGATCAAAAATATAGACACAGAGAAGGCCCGGAAACTTCCCGGCGTCAAGGCCGTATTGACGGCCGCAGACGTAGGGCTTGTCCACTACGGCGTAAGCCCCGCGCGCTATGATGAGACGGTTTTCTGTCATGACAAGGTAAGATATGTGGGAGATGAGGTGGCAGCGGTCGCCGCAACTGATCTCGAAACAGCCATGGAGGCTGTAGCGCTCATCAAGGTTGACTATGAGGAACTGCCGGCCGTCTTCACGATGGAAGAGGCGCTTGCAGAGGGAGCTCCCCTGGTTCAGGAGAGATACCCCGGAAACCTCTGTGCCGAGGTGCATCAGGAATTCGGCAATGTGGAAGAAGGGCTGAGGCAATCAGATCTGGTAAGGACGGATGTCTTTGTCAACAAGAGGCAGGACGGGGCCTTTCTTGAGCCCCAGGGCTGTATCGCCGATTTCAACCGTAACGGTTTCCTCACCCTCTATTCCTCCACCCAGGTGCCCCACTATGTAATGAGAAACATAGCCATGGTGCTCGGTATCCCCATAGGCAAGGCAAGGGTGGTAAAGCCCTATGTCGGTGGCGGATTCGGACCCAAGGCGGGCACCAACACCATGGAGCTTGCATCCTGTTTTCTTTCAAAAAAGACAGGCAGGCCCGTAAAGATGAATTACAGCCGGGAGCAGGTATTTCTCTTTTCAAGGGCAAGGCATCAGTTCAGGCATAAGCTTACAACCGGCATAAAGAAAGACGGAACCATCATGGCCCTCATCAATGAATGTCATCTTGAAGGAGGAGCCTACGCGAGCTTCGGCATAGCAACCGTCTATTATGCGGGCTCCCTGCTCGCAGCCCCTTACAAGCTCTCCAACATGAAATACGATGGCTACAGGGTCTATACCAACAGGCCCGCGTGCGGAGCGCAGAGGGGGCACGGAGGCGTTGCAGCAAGGGCGGCCTGGGAACAGCAGCTTGATATCATGGCCCACGAACTGGGCATGGACCCGGTGGAGTTCAGGCTTAAGAACTCCATGCAGGCCGGCTATATCACCTGCAACGAGTTCAACACCAGCAGCTTCGGCATGAGGGAGTGCATAGAGGCCGTAGCAGGCGTTTCAGGCTGGAAAGATAAAAAGGGGAAGATGCCCAGAGGAAAGGGCATCGGCATTGCCACAGGCTTTTTTGTATCCGGCGCGGGATACCCCATATATCGTTCAGATACTCCCCACTCCACGGTGATTATCAAATTGAGCGAAGACGGCGGCACGGCGCATCTCTTGACAGGATCAGCCGATATCGGCCAGGGCTCCGACACAGCAATGGCCATGATTGCCGCTGAGACCCTCGGAATAGGCCTTGACTCCATCAGGGTCTCATCAGGAGACACTGAATTTGGAGTTGATCTGGGAGCCTATTCCAGCCGTCAGACCCTCATGACAGGCCATGCGACGAAGCAAGCGGCAGAGGATGTAAAACGGCAGGTACTTGAAGTGGTGGCAGAGAAACTCAAGGTCCCTGCCTCTGACATGGATGTAAAAAGTGGCGTAGTAACCTTCAAGGGCAAAGAGCCCGACTTTTCTCTCCTGAGGGGATCCTATATAAAAGAACACAGGGGATTTACCGACAACCCTGGAGAACAGGGACCTCTTCAGTTCAGGGAAGCGGCCAGGATAGCCTTTCTTGCCAGGGGAAGCATCGTCGGCACTGGAAAATACAAGCCCGGGGATCTGGGGGGTTCATTCAAGGGCGCGACCGTGGGCACATCACCAGCCTACGGCCCGTCGGCACAGGTGGTGGAGGTTACCGTTGATATGGAGACAGGCCAGATCAAGGTGGACAAGATGACCGACGCCCACGACTGCGGTCTCGCGATAAATGTCACCTCGGTTGAAGGCCAGATGCAGGGCTCCCTGTCAATGGGCCTTGGGGAGGCCCTCTTTGAAGAGGTCAAGTTTGACGCCAAGGGGAGGATCTTGAATCCCAATTTTGCCGAATATAAGATCCCGACTGCCCTCGACATGCCTAATGTTGAGTGCATCATAGTTGAAAGCAACGAGCCTAACGGACCATACGGGGCAAAGGAGGTGGGCGAAGGAGCCATCATGCCGACCATTCCGGCCATCCTAAACGCGGTCTATGACGCGACAGGCATAAGGGTCTGGGAACTTCCCCTCACCCCTGAAAGGGTTCATAAGGCAATAAAGGATCTGGAAAAAAAGAAAGAATAACAATTTTACCGGATTCGTCTCAGGCACGGCAAAGAAGCGTTACGGGAGCGAGATTCCATTCTGCTCCCGTGTTGCTTTGAGGGGAATAGCCTGCTCGTGGAAAACCCTGCGGAAAACCTCGCGCAAATCCCAAGAGGGTTCCCAATTTTATTGCTGCTCTTTGGAATCCCCTCTTTCGCCTTGACTCCATGGCCTAATTTATGTACTTTTCAGTCTTAAAAAGAACAGTCTTAGTAATAAAAGTTATATTCTACTATGATTGAACATATTTTTACCACTATTATAAATATCTTTCTCGATTTTTCCCTTAAAGTAGGATATCCGGGGACGTTTCTCTGGATGGTCATAGAAAGTTCATTCATACCATGGCCCAGTGAACTCCTCCTTATCCCGCAGGGTATGCTTGTTCACCAGGGGAAGCTGTCATTTACTCTGCTGCTCGTTTTTTCAATACTTGGAAGCCTGGCAGGAGCCCTGATAAATTACTATATGGCCTTGTATCTGGGAAGAAGGCTGGCAGACAGACTTATAGCGAAATACGGGAAATTCCTGCTTCTGAGCGAATCCAACCTTAGGAAGGCTGAAAGATATTTCGAAAATCACGGGAGCATCACAACCTTTATAGGAAGGCTTATCCCGGCGATTCGGCAGCTTATCTCTCTCCCCGCTGGCTTTTCAAGAATGAACATAGCTAAGTTCTGCCTGTACACCAGCCTGGGTGCAGGCATCTGGAGCGCAATCCTTATCTGTCTCGGATACGTATTTGAAAGAAACATGGAGGCAATAACCTCTAACCTCCACACGATTACCGTGATAACCATCCTGGCCTGCGTCCTTATATGCCTTTTCTATGTGTTGCTTCGCAGGAGAAATCGAAAGCCCGCATCCTGACATATCTTGTTATATCTCCCTCCCGCCTTGTGAACTGAAATCGGGGGTCGGAGACAGCATCGAAGGGACAAAATGACCCTGGGGAACAAATACCCTGCAACTGCTCAGGCTGACAGACTTTGGACTTTTGAAATGGAGGGCGGCGGGAAGCCTTTCCTTGGAACGTGTGTGAGCGTGCTTAATAGGGATACGATCGGTAACTGCTGTGTTGACCTTGCGAGCCGGCATCGGTAAGATAACCCCACACCAAGTCATGGTTCAGATGGCTGATATCATGCTTCAGACAAGAATTGAATCTTCAGAACACTACCCCGACAGGCTAGGAGGAAACACATGACTGAATTTATGGACATCTTAAAGGGAAGAAGAAGCATAAGGCGTTATCAGGACAAGGAGGTGCCGGCAGCGGCACTCAACACGGTACTTGAGGCGGTGCAGTGGTCGCCTTCATGGGCCAACACCCAGTGCTGGGAGATGGTGGTTGTAACGGACAAAGCGGTGAAGGAAAAACTTCAGGCTGCCCTTCCTGGCACTAACCCCGGCATAAAGGCAATGGTTGAGGCCCCGGTCGTCCTGGTTGTCTGTGGGAAACTCCAGGGTTCCGGTTATTACAAGGGACAGGTCACAACCAAATTCGGGGACTGGTTCATGTTCGATCTTGGGATTGCGACCCAGAGCATCTGCCTTGCTGCATACAGCCTGGGTCTAGGAACGGTTGTCGTTGGTCTTTTCGATCACAACAAGGCAAAACAGGCCCTCGGGGTCCCGGATGGATGCGAGCTGGTTGCAATGATACCCATGGGTTATCCCGCCAAGGACTCCCCAGCTCCAAAGAGAAGGGACATAAAGGAATTCACCCACAACGACAAGTTTTAAGAAAGCCGGGAGGGCAGCAGCATGAGCAACGAAGAGGCAAGAAAAAGGACACAGGAGACAGCCAAAAAGCTCTTCGCGGGCGGGGCCAAGCTTGATCCGCCCTATCTCTTATGGAAAGAATTCGACAGGGATCTTGCCAATGATTTCTCCATGTTCATAACAGGCAACCTCTATTCCCGAACGATATTGACACTGCCGGAAAGGCAGATGGTTGCCTGCGCCATGCTTGCTGCCCTGCGGGCCGGGGATGAACTCAGGCTTCACGTAAACGCGGCTCTCAACGTGGGATGCGACCCTAAGAAACTCGCGGAGGTCTTCTTCCAGGTCGCAACCTATGCCGGGATGCCTGCTGTGAACGAGGCCCTCCATGTATATAAGGAGGTCCTCATGGAGCGAGGCCAGTGGCCTCTTAAATAGTTCGGTAATCGGTGCGGCCGTTTATTCTTGCCGGGGGATCAAGTTATGCCGGTCCAGGTCTTTTTGAATGCCACGCTCAGGAAAAGTGTGAAGGGATATGACCCGACAAGAGGTCTTTCTGTCTCCCTGAGCGAGCCGGCCACAGTAGCAGGGCTTTGCGATATGCTCCGTATTCCAAAGGGGGAGATCAAGCTGGTAATGATTGACGGCAGGGCCGCATCGCTTGAAAATGAATTAAAGGGGAATGAAAGGATAGGCTTATTCCCTCCTGTGGGAGGAGGTTAGCCTTAGATGTCGAAAGACCATCTCATCAAGGACCTTTCAGAGCAGATAACAGATCCTGCGGGAATGAGGCTATCCGTGCTCAGCCGGAAATCAGCGCTCAGGATTTCCTCAGAGACCGGAAAGCCCCTCCATGCGATTTACAGGGAGGCCCTTGAAGAAGGCATCCATCCCCTCCGTTTTATCCGCAACAGAAATACCTTATCCGGTGATGAGCAGCTTATCTTGAACAGGGCCGCGGTGGCCGTTGCGGGAGCGGGCGGACTCGGAGGCAATGTTCTTATGCTCCTTGCCAGGCTTGGCATAGGGTCCCTCATAGTGATTGACTCCGACTCCTTTGATGAAACCAACCTCAATCGTCAGGCCTTCTGCACCGAGGCATCCATTGGGGCATTGAAGGCCCTTGAAGCTGAAAGGGCAATAGCTAAAATAAACTCCGGGGTCTTTGTCAGGACTATTACGAAGAGGCTGGATCAGGAAAATGCGCTTGAAGCCCTACGAGGAGCGGATATCGTCGTGGACTGTCTCGATAATATCAAAGACAGATTCATGCTCGAAGATTCGGCGAAGACCCTCGGCATCCCGCTCGTTCACGGAGCCATAGCAGGTTTCGAGGGCCAGGTGATGACCGTTTTTCCTGAAGACCGCGGGATTGCTTTCATCTATGGAGAAGCGCCGGGACGCAGGAGATCGTCTCCGACTCCGGAGGCAGAGCTGGGAGTTCCTGCTGTTACGGCCTCCATCATCGCCGGCATGGAGGTCTTGGAAGTCATCAAGATCCTCTTGAGAAAAGGGGAGCCTGTACGGAATGGCATGCTTTACGTGGACATCCTGGCCCCGCTGATTCACAGGGTTACCTTCTGATGTTATTTGCGGCTTAGTCTTGTTTCGTGTTATTGTCGCCAATATGGTTATCAGTAATGAATTAAGGGATCAGGCACTATAGAATTTTCTTCTCAAATAGGGAGGTTGTTAGAAAGAAAACCCTCTGAGATAGAGGATCATGCAGTTGAGGATGGGCATCAGCTATAACCCCAATAGATAAGGAGGAAAGCCATGGATAAGATCTTGAGAATTGATATGGGCGCAGAAGGCGGCCCGAAGGCTGTTGAGTCACCTTTGGGGGCCTATTCGGGTCTTGGCGGAAGGGCCATGACATCGGGCATTGTCTCAAAAGAGGTGCCGCCTCTTTGCCATCCTCTGGGAGAGGACAACAAACTTGTGATCGCGCCCGGCCTGCTGGGAGGGACAACAGCGGCTATGTCCGGACGCCTTTCAGTAGGCTGCAAAAGCCCGCTCACAGGAGGCATCAAGGAGGCCAATTCAGGAGGACAGCCCGCTCAGGTGCTTGCAAGGCTGGGATATGCAGCCATCGTTCTGGAGGGAAAGCACAAGGATTCTACCCTCTATAAAATCCTGATCAACAAGGACGGCGTCAAGATAACCCCTGCCAATGAATTGAAGGGCCTGGGCAATTATGACCTCATAGAAAAAATGAAATCCGCGCATGGAGACAAGGTCGCATGCATATCCATAGGCCCGGCCGGCGAGATGAAACTCTCGGCTGCATCAGTTGCCTGCACCGACATGGAGATGAGGCCCACCCGGCACGCAGGAAGAGGCGGAGTCGGGGCGGTCATGGGCTCCAAGGGAGTCAAGGTGATTGTTTTGGACGACGCTGGGATGAAGATGCGGTCCCCAAAGGATCCGGAAAAATTCAAGGCCGCTGCAAAGCAATTCGTAGAAGGTCTCAGAAAGCATCCTGTAACGGGCCAGGGTCTTCCCGCTTACGGAACAAATGTCCTAACCAATGTCATAAACGAGGCAGGCGCCTATCCGACCCATAATTTCATGTGGGGCCGCTTCGAAGGCTGCTCTGCAATAAGCGGTGAGACCCAGGCCGAAACAGAGACTGCCAGAGGGGGCCTTGCCACCCACGGCTGCCACAGGGGATGCGTCATAAAATGCTCCGGCACTTATATGGACAAAGACGGACATTATCTCACCAAGCAACCTGAATACGAGACGGTATGGGCCCACGGCGGCAACTGCGGCATAAACGACCTTGATGCGATAGCCATGATGGACCGGATGGATGATGACCTTGGAGTGGACACCATAGAGATGGGCGCCACGATAGGAGTTGCTATGGAGGCCGGATTGGCCAAGTTCGGCGACGCAGCCGCGGCAATTAATCTGCTAAAGGAGGTAGGCAAGGGCAGCCCCCTGGGCCACATCCTCGGAAACGGCGCGGCCTTCACGGGCAAGGCCTTTGGCGTGGAGCGCGTGCCCGTGGTGAAAGGCCAGGCAATGCCCGCCTATGATCCCCGGGGCATCCAGGGTATGGGAGTCACTTACGCCACCAGCACCATGGGAGCTGACCATACCGCCGGGTACGCCGTAATGACAAATATCTTTAAGGTCGGGGGCTTTGTTGATCCACTGACTCCAGAGGGACAGGTCGAGCTTTCCAGAAACCTCCAGATCACAACCGCGTTCATAGATTCAGCCGGGATGTGCCTTTTTATAGCCTTTGCCATATCGGATCAGCCTGAGACCTTTCAGGCGTTCCTGGACATGCTTAACGCCTTTTACGGATTGAGCCTTACAGCAGATGGTGTAACGGCATTGGGGAAATCGGTGCTCAAAAAAGAAAGGCAGTTCAACCTGGACGCCGGGCTTTCAGCAGAACACGACCGTCTGCCGGCCTTTTTCAAGAAGGAACCCCTTCCGCCCCACAACATTACCTTCATGGTAAAGGATCAGGACCTTGACACGGTCTTCAACTGGTAACAGCTCAAATGCAACTCTCAGCGGGGAGGGGAGCGTAATCAGCCCCTCCCCAACCTCAGTCTCGCTGGTCCTTGACAGTTCTCATAAGCCTTTGTTGTTCCGTATGTTACAGGAAGGTTTTTTCGTAACAACAAAGGCTGGAATAAGCATCAAGGATTTTCTAACAGATTATCTGAAGATTGACAGCGACTACATTTCAAGGAGGATATCAACTTTATTCCTAAACGGCATACCTGTTGATGACCTTGATTCTGAGACCCTGGCTGATGGATCGGTCCTGGCCCTTTCAGCGGCCATGCCGGGTCTGGCCGGTTCCATATTCAGAAAGGGCGGTTACCTGGCCGGGTTGAGGAGCAAGGTGGGAAAAAAAGATATTGCCGGCAAGCCCGACTCCGACGCATGGGTTAAGGTTAAGCTTTTTAACGCTCTTGTTGCCGATCTTGGCCCGGGACTTTTGTCCAGAGGGATATGGATAAAGGCTTCATCACTCAACGCCCTTCAACAGGAGGGGAAAATCTGCGCTAAAACCACCGGATCATACCTGCCTGACGAGATGATCCATATTGTGATTACAATCTCTTAAAGACCAAAGGAGGACTCCTCCTTTTCACTTTGCCGGTAAGGGTAGATATCTTTGCAGGGCATCTATTGTTTTCTGCCAGGTTTCCGCGTCCAATTCTTTGTTCTTGAGCGGTCCAAGATTGAACCCGTGGCCGGCGCCCGGATAGACCGTCAATTCAAAATGGCGTCCTTTCTCTTTGGCCGCCTGATTGATCTCCCTTATTTTCTCCACACTGCAGCAGTTAAGATAGCGGTCATCCTCGCCTTGAAAGACGATTATAGGAACACGGAAGCCTTCAACACAGGCATCAAGGTCCGGGATCAGCCTTGTCGCGGGATAGTAGGCGATAATTGCGGCAACCTCCTCCGCCATGCCGGCAGCACAGGACAGCGCCACGGCTCCCCCCAGAGAATACCCGAGAACCGCCGCTTTTTCGGATTTGCCAAGGGAAGATCGAGACTTTTTCTTGATGATCTCCCGGATCATTGAGCGACATACATCCGGCTTATCAAGCGGCAAATCCTTGCCGCCAAAGAGCAGGACGAGGTATCCGGACCCGGCAAGACGCCTTGCAAATTCAGCGTATAGCATTGGGCCGGTCTGGCCGGATATCATCAGCACCATAGGCCCTCCACCCGACTCCGGCTCATAGCGCGCCGGGCCGCTTATACCCGCGCACGACAAAACAACAAAGCACATCATCAGGATAACAGGGATGAGGATAGAAGATTTAAACATCATGACCGGAGTTCCTTAAGTTGTTGCTCGATTTGGATAATATTATCAATTTGGGAGGTGACGTCAAACAGGAGAAACAAACAGCGGTTGCCAGGTTGACCTTCGGACGATCCGGAATGCCTTGGGGGCAAGATTGAAGGGACAAATCCGACCCAACGATATCAAAAAGATAACAAAGTACGGCAATGGCCGCATATTGACCAGGCCAAGGCAACCCGGCCAGATCCAACGTAAGATTTCTCTTCTGCCTGCAAATTATGTGTTGTATTGTGTACGAGGAAAAAATGGGTTTTCTGAAGCGAAACGCCCCCAAATGATTGCGCATGAACCATAACGGCAACCAAATCGAATCCCGGCTTTGGGCCGCGGCCGATGAGCTGCGGGCTAATTCCAAGCTCAAGTCTTCGGAATACTCTGTCCCGGTTCTGGGACTGGTGTTTCTGCGCTACGCCGACCACAAGTTTCAGGCGGCGGCAAAGGAACTGACGGGCGCAGGGGGTGGCGGGCGGCGTAAGATCGGGCCGGCTGACTATCAAGCCCGCGGCGTTCTCTATCTGCCCGAGGCGGCCCGCTTCTCGGCGCTGATCACCCTGCCCGAGGGGGCCAACATCGGCGCGGCCATTAACGACGCCATGAGGGCCATCGAGGCGGAGAACCCCGACCTCAAGGACGTGCTCCCCAAGACCTACAACCGCTTCGAGAACGCCCTGCTCAAGGAACTGCTCAAGGCCATGAACTCCGTCCCCATGGACATCGAGGGAGACGCCTTCGGCAAGATCTACGAATACTTCCTCGGCCATTTCGCCATGAGCGAAGGCCAGAAGGGCGGCGAGTTCTTCACCCCCACCGCCATCGTCCAGCTCATCGTCGGCATCATCGAACCCTTCCAGGGCCGCATCTTCGATCCGGCCTGCGGCTCCGGCGGCATGTTTGTCCAGAGCGCCCGCTTCGTCGCGGAGCACCAGAAGAACCCCGGCGCCGAGCTCTCCATCTACGGCCAGGAGAAGGTGGCCGAGACGGTCCGACTGGGCAAGATGAACCTTGCCGTGCACGGCCTGGCCGGCGACATCCGCCAGGGGAACGCCTACTACGAGGACCTGCACCGCTCCCCGGGCAAGTTCGATTTCGTCATGGCCAATCCGCCCTTCAACGTGGACCGGGTGGACAAGGAGCGGCTCAAGGATGACCCGCGCTTTCCCTTCGGCCTGCCCCGCACCGACAACGCCAACTACCTCTGGATCCAGATCTTCTACAGCGCCCTTTCGGAAACCGGCCGCGCCGGGTTCGTCATGGCCAACTCCGCCTCCGACGCCCGCGGCTCAGAGCTGGACATCCGCAAGCAGCTCATTGAAGCCCGCGCCGTGGATGTGATGGTCGCCGTAGGCTCCAACTTCTTCTACACCGTCACCCTCCCCTGCACCCTCTGGTTTTTCGACCGAGGCAAAGGCAAGACCTCTCGCGCCGACCAGATGCTCTTCATCGACGCCCGCCACCTCTACCGCCAGATCGACCGTGCCCACCGCGACTGGACCCCGGCGCAGATCGAGTTTCTGGCCAACATCGCCCGGCTTTACCGCGGCGAAAAACCGGAGAACCTGCACGACAGCGCCGACCTGCTGGCCGAACAGTTCCCCGCCGGTAAATACGCGGACGTGGCCGGACTGTGCAAGGTAGCCACGCTCTCTTATATTAAAGCCCAGGGCTGGAGTCTCAACCCCGGCCGCTATGTGGGAGTGACTGCCCGAGTCGAGGATGATTTTGACTTCAAGGAGAGGTTGGAGGAACTGAACGAAGAATTGGAAACTCTCAACATCGAAGCACGGGAGCTGGAAGAACGAATTGCCGAGAATGTGACCAAGTTGCTGGAGGGGGAGTGATGGAGCATACATCCCCAGCAAATTGGAAGGCACGAAAGTTAGATCAACTTGGCTCCGTAGGCCGTGGCCGCTCACGGCACAGGCCGCGGAATGAACCTTCATTATATGGCGGAGAGTATCCGTTCTTTCAAACGGGAGACATTAAAGCCGCGAATCTCTACCTATCCGAGCATTCACAGACCTATAACGAAAAAGGATTGGCCCAAAGCAAGCTATGGGGACCTGGTACACTTTGCATCACCATTGCTGCGAATATAGCCGATACAGCTATTCTGGCTATTCCTGGTTGCTTTCCCGATAGTGTCATCGGTTTTATAGCTGAACCAGCGAAGGCCGACGTTCGTTTCATCAAGTACTACATTGATTTGATAAAGCTCGATATGCAGCAAGTCTCACATGGCACAACGCAGGATAATTTGAGCTTAGACAAATTGTTGCGCTTTGACTTTGTGGCACCCGACGTAGAAGAACAGCGCAAAATCGCGGCAATACTTTCGGCCTATGACGGCCTGATCGAGAACAACCTGCGACGGATCAAGATTCTGGAGGAGATGGCGCAGAACCTCTACAGCGAGTGGTTCGTCAAGTTCCGCTTTCCCGGCCACCAGCGCGCCCGCTTCACCGATTCCCCCCTCAGCAGGATTCCGGAGGGGTGGGAGGTGAAGAGACTAGGTGAGGCCTTCTTGACGGTTCTTGGTGGAACTCCGTCTCGCAAAAATCCCGAATTCTGGTGCAATGGAATGGTTCCGTGGATTAACTCTGGAAAGGTGAATGACCTTCGGGTGACTGAGCCAAGCGAGCTAATCACCGAGCTTGCGCTGAAAAAATCTGCCGCGAAGCTAATGCCACGAGGAACTACATTGATTGCAATTACGGGTGCCACATTGGGGCAGGTGAGTATGCTCGAAATTCAAGCATCAGCAAATCAATCTGTTGTTGGGGTCATCAGCGAAGACGAGAATCTCATTGAATGGCTTTATCTGACGATTAGCGATAGGATATTAGACATCATTAACCATGCGAGCGGAGGAGCACAGCAGCATATCAACAAGGGAATTGTGGATGACGTGGTTGTTGCTGTTCCGCCGAGGAATATCGCTGAAGATTTCCGGAATATTGCTCATCCCTTACACCGCCAGATAGCGGGTTTTATTTTCAAAAACACCACCCTCCGTCGCACCCGCGACCTGCTGCTGCCCCGGCTCATCTCCGGCGAGGTGGATGTGTCGGAGCTGGACATCAAAGTTTCCGAAGAGGCTGCGGTATGAGCGAAATTTTCAATATTTACTGTGACGAATCATGCCATCTTGAGAACGACCGGCAGAAGGCGATGGCGTTGGGTGCTGTCTGGTGTCCGCTGGACAAACGTCGGGAGATTGCTGTGCGGTTGCGGGAATTCAAACAGAAACATCTTATACCAGCCTCATTCGAGGTGAAGTGGACCAAGGTCTCCCCAGCCAAGAAAGACTTCTATTTGGACATAATCGACTATTTTTTTGACGACGATGACCTGCACTTTCGGGCGCTGATCGTTCCGGACAAGGACAAGCTGCAGCACGGCGCTTTTCCTGGCCAGGATCACGATACTTGGTATTACAAGATGTATTTTGACATGCTAAAGGTTATCTTGAGGCCGGATGCGCGTTATCGAATCTACATGGACATCAAGGATACGCGAGGCGCCGAAAAAGTCGCCAAGTTACATGAAGTGTTGAGCAACAACATGTATGACTTTTCCCGCCAAGTGATTGAACGCTTGCAGTTGGTTCGCTCCCACGAGATTGAGCAATTACAGCTTGCTGACCTGCTGATCGGCGCGATCGGCTACTTGAACAGGGGGTTGGAGGGCAATGCCGGGAAAATGGCAGTGATCCGAAGAATGCAAAAACGATCGGGATACGCCCTGACTAAAACTACGCTTTTGAGAGAAGAAAAGATTAATCTCTTTCGATGGCACGCAGCGGAGGTCCTGATATGAATGGGACGCCTGACTGGTTGCCACCGCTGGTGCTGTTCAACGACTACGGCGGCGACTGGGATGCCTACCTGGCAGCCATCTATACATGGTTCAAACGAGATTTTGTCGATAGCAAGCCGGTGTTTCAGGGGCGGCGGCTGGGCCTGAAACGGCATCCCCTCACTAACGGTAAGGAGGCAACATTCTGGCATATGATTACAGAAGGCCAGGAGGAAGAAAATCGAATTCCGGATTTTAGGCGATGCGAACGAATACGGTGGCCGAAGCCGGTCATCGAACACGAGAACGATCAGAAGGTGAAGTATTGGGTATCTGTCAAGCGTAACGAAGATCGAATCCACATCTGGCTGGAAGAGGAAGATTACGTTGTGGTGCTTGCCGATCGTGGGGATTTCTTGCTGCCGTGGACGGCGTTTTTGGTAACCAGGCGGCATACCAAACAAAAATTGAGAAAAGAGTATGAGACGTACTGGAAAAACAGACCATAAAAATGCTGAAGCCGCCCGGTAGGGGCGGCTTCGTAACTCCTTTTACACATGGTAAATGAGCTGATTTAAATATATTGACGCGGACAGCAAAGTCAAGGAAAACTTTTATGGGGATGAAATTGTCAGATTACTCCGAAGATGCCCTGATCGAGCAACCGGCCATCGCCCTGCTGGCGGCGCTGGGCTGGGAGACGGTCAACGCCTATCACGAGTTCGACCACGGCGGAAGCACCCTGGGCCGCGAGACCCGGGCCGAGGTTATCCTGAAAACTCGTTTGCGTGCTGCGTTGCTATCCATCAACCCGGAAGTTTCCATTGAGGCCATCCACCATGCCATTGAGGAATTGACCCGCGACCGCTCGCGCATGAGTTCGGTGGCCGCCAACCGCGAGATCTACCATCTGCTCAAAAACGGCGTGCGCGTTGCCATGCCCGATCCCGAGGGCGATGGGGAGACGGTGGAAGTGGTGCGGGTGGTGGACTGGGACGACCCGGCCAACAACGACTTTCTGCTCTGCTCGCAGTTCTGGGTCACAGGCGAGATGCATACCCGGCGGACCGACCTGCTGGGTTTTGTCAACGGCCTGCCCCTGCTGTTCATCGAACTGAAGGCCGCTCACCGCCGCCTGGAGACCGCCTTTACCGGCAACTTAAGCGATTACAAGGACACCGTGCCACAACTTTTCTGGCCCAATGCGCTGATCATCCTCTCCAACGGCAGCCAGAGCCGCGTGGGCAGCGTGACCGCCGGGTGGGAGCACTTTGCCGAGTGGAAGAAGGTGGGCAGCGAGGACGAGGTGGGCCGGGTATCGCTGGAGACCATGCTGCGCGGCGTCTGCGACCCGGCGCGACTGCTCGACCTGGTGGAGAACTTTTGCGTGTTTCAGGAAGTCCCCGGCGGGCTGATCAAACTGACGGCCAAAAACCATCAGTATCTAGGTGTCAATAATGCGCTGGAGGCCCCTGGCCGATATCCGGCAGCGCGACGGCAAGCTGGGTGTGTTCTGGCATACCCAGGGCAGCGGCAAGAGTGTCTCAATGATGTTCTTTGCCCAAAAGGTGCTGCGCAAGATCCCGGGCAACTGGACCTTTGTGGTGGTCACCGACCGGCAGGAGCTGGACGGGCAGATCTACAAGAACTTCGTCTCGGCCGGAGTAGTGACAGAAGGCCACGCTCAGGCGGAAAGCAGCAAGCACCTTCGGCAGTTGCTCAGGGAAGACCACCGCTACGTTTTCACCCTGATCCACAAGTTCCGCACCGAGAAGGGCGAGGCGCACCCGGTGCTCTCCGAGCGGCGCGACATCATCGTCATCACCGACGAAGCGCACCGCAGCCAGTACGACACGCTGGCGCTGAACATGCGCACGGCCTTGCCCAACGCCGGATTTCTGGCCTTTACCGGCACACCGCTGATCGTGGGCGAGGAAAAGACCCGGCAGGTCTTCGGCGATTACATCAGCGTGTACGACTTCCAGCAGTCGGTGGCGGACGGCGCGACGGTGCCGCTCTACTACGAAAACCGCATCCCCGAACTACAACTGGTCAACGACAACCTCAACGAAGACATGGAGCGCCTGCTGGAAGAAGCGGAACTCGACGAGGCTCAGGAGAAAATGCTGGAGCGGGAGTTCGCCCGCGAGTACCACCTGATCACGCGCGACGACCGCCTGGAGGCAGTGGCCAAGGACCTGGTGACCCATTTTACGGGGCGGGGTTTTCAGGGCAAGGCCATGATGGTCTGCATAGACAAGGCCACGGCCATCCGCATGTACAACAAGGTAAGGAAGCACTGGGGCGATAAGATTACGGCATTGCAGGCGGAATGGACCGGGGCGGACGACGATGCCCGGCGGGATATCGAAGAATGCATCGCCCGGATGAAAGAAACCGACATGGCGGTGGTGGTCTCTCAGGGGCAAAACGAGATTGGCGAGATGGCCGAAAAGGGGCTGGACATCAGCCCGCACCGCAAACGTATAGTCGAAGAGGATCTGGAGACGAAGTTCAAAAAACCGGATGACCCCTTCCGGTTGGTGTTTGTCTGCGCCATGTGGATGACCGGTTTCGATGTGCCAAGTTGTTCGACACTCTACCTCGATAAGCCGATGCGAAACCATACCCTTATGCAGACCATTGCACGGGCTAACCGGGTCTATCCCGGCAAGGTAAGCGGCCTGATTGTGGACTATGCCGGCGTGTTCAGAAACCTGGAGCGGGCGCTGGCCATTTACGGGGCGGGCGACGGTGGCGACAAGCCGGTGGAAGATAAGGCCGCCCTGGTGGCAGCGTTGCGGCAGGCGTTGGGAGAAACCCGGGGCTTGTGCCAGGAACAAGGGGTGAACCTTGCTGCCATCCAGACCGCCGATGGATTCGCCCGCGTCGGCCTGCTCGATGACGCCGTAGAGGCGCTGGTCACCTCCGAGGAGATCAAGATCCGTTATCTCGACTTGGCCAACACGGTGCAGCGGCTTTACAAGGCCGTACTGCCCGACCCGGCCGCGCGGGAGTTTTCAGCCTAGGTAACACCCGTGCAGGTCATCGCCGATAAAATCCGCGCACTGATACCACCGGCTGACATATCGCTGGTCATGCAGCGGGTTGAAGGAATGCTGGACCGCTCCATTGCCACAGAGGGTTACATCATAGGCGAAAGGGGCATTGCTTATGGCCGTAATCGCCTCATTGACCTTAGTGGATTTGATTTTGAGGCAATGGAACAGAAGTTCAAAACAGGCCGCAAACGCACGGTCAATGAAAAGCTCAAAGGGGCTCTGGCACAGAGGCTCATGGCCATGGTGCGGCTCAACCGAACCCGTATGGACTATCTGGATCGCTTCCAGACTATGATAGATGAATACAATGCCGGGAGCCTGAACGCCGAGGAGTTCTTCCATCAGTTGGTTGTTTTTGCCAGGGGTTTGGACGAGGAGGAAAAGAGGGCTGTAGGAGAGCAGTTGACCGAAGAGGAACTGGCGCTTTTTGACATCCTGACCAGGCCGCTCATTGAAATGACTTCAACGGACCTGAGCAGGGTCAAGGCCACGGCCCGCGAATTGTTGGTTACGCTCAAGGCTGGAAAACTGGTGCTTGATTGGCGCAAGAGGCAGCAGGCCCGTGCTGAGGTCAGGGTGACTATCGAGAAGCTTTTGGACAAGGGATTGCCGAGTGCTTATACTCCCAACCTTTTCGAGCAAAAGGCTGCCGCTGTCTTCCAGCATGTCTATGACGCTTATTATGGGGCTGGGAGAAGCGTGTACGCGGAATAAGATAATCCTGCCTTTATGTTACCTCCTCTTGCAATATACCCCGGCAGGGAGTATTAAGATCAGGTCTTATTCTCGGAAGTCCTCAAAGGGCATCCCGCGACAATACATTTTCAAGAAAGACTGACTTGGTTAAATGGCCGCAGACACTCTGAATGCCGGAAACAACAGAATAGTAACCTATCTGCGGCTCTCCGTTACAGACCGCTGCAACCTGAGGTGCCGCTACTGCATGCCTCCCGAAGGCATAATCTTCGTCCCTCACGAAGAGATCCTCTCCTTTGAGGAAATGGCGCGGGTGGTGAGGGTATCAGCGCTTCATGGCATAAGAAAAGTGAGGATCACCGGCGGTGAGCCCCTTGTTCGAAAAGGGCTGATACCTTTTCTGAACACTCTTCACAGCCTGGAAGGCCTTGATGAGATAACCCTTACGACCAACGGGGTTCTGCTTGAGGATTACGCCCGGGATCTCAAGAATGCCGGGATAAGGCGAATCAACATAAGCCTTGATTCACTTAAACCGGAAAGATTCCTAATGATTACCGGACGTGATTATTTTGACAAAGTCATTGCCGGAATAAGGGCGGCACAGGACGAGGGGCTTTCCCCCATCAAGATAAATGTTGTCGTGATGAGAGGTATCAACGACGACGAGATACTGGATTTTGCCGCTCTTGCAATGGAAAGGTCGCTTCATGTGCGCTTTATAGAGTTCATGCCCATCGGCGCCAAAAACGGATGGAGGCCGGACGAGTTCGTATCCATTGATGAAATGCTTGAAATCATAAGGCATGCCTGGCCCCTTACACCGATTGAATCGGGAAAGCTGGACGGGCCTGCGCTTAGGTTCAGGCTTGGCAAAGGGGACGGCGAAATCGGGCTGATCGGCGCGCTCAGCAATCATTTCTGCGCGAAATGCAATCGTCTGAGACTTACCGCCGAAGGCAGCCTGAGGGGATGTCTTTTCTCTGATGAGGAGATAGACTTGAAGGGGCCCTTAAGAAATGGCGCTGATGACGCGTTCTTGCTTGGGTTAATGCGTCGAGCTGTTGAAACCAAGCCTGTTAATCATCACTTACTCAAAAGGGGTCCGCGCAAGTGCGCGCGTCTGATGTCAAGCATAGGCGGATGAAGTAAATGGAGGAGAAATGACCGAACAAAAGAAGAGTAATGAGGCCAGGATTGATTTTCCCAAGGAGCTCCTTGGAGGGGTCTATTCCAACAATATGGTGGTTGCCCACACAAAGGAGGAGTTCATACTGGATTTCCTTATGCTTGCTCCTCCCTCGGGAACCGTTGCCGCAAGGATCATCGTAAGCCCTGGACACATGAAAAGGATTGTAAAGGCCTTGCAGGAAAACCTTACAAAATATGAAGAGCATTTCGGGCAGATACAGGCTTTTGAGGTGCCTCAGGGTGAACCTACGATTCAGTAGTTAGATTTTTTATGGAATTCTGCGATCTCACATGCGTGCATGCCGTCTGGCCGAAAGATCAGGCACTCGATGGAGCAGGAAGCTGCATGACCTTCCAGGCCCTCTATTGCCGGAAAAAGGCCATGCATGTCCACAAAAATATGCCCTGCGCTGAAAAGGAGAAAGGCCGCCCGAAGACAAATGAGGCTTAGAGGCCAATCTTGGTGGCAATGATTTCGTTCATGTATCCATATCCGCCGTAAGGCTGAACACATCGGTAAGCAACCTTATTGATCAATTCTGCCCCTGGCCCAGACCGATAGGGAGGTTTATGGTCGAAAATTTAACCTGAGGCTACGGAACCATATGCCGGGAATGCTCCATTGAGTTGCACCAGGGCGAGCTTTGAACCCATGAACGGTTACACCAAACCATAGAAAAGGAGAGTATTCTATGACTAAAGAAATCATGTTCTCAAACCCCATACACCCGATCCCCGTCCTCAGGATCGCGGGTCTAGTGCTGGCCTTTGTGGCTTGGATGATGTCTGGCCTTGCCGTGGCACAAGACAACGCAAGTGATCAGCCGCAACTAGTCCAGGTTGTACAGAGTGAAAAGTCGTTTCCCGAAACCCTCAAAACTTTCAAGGAAGAGGTGAGCAAGGCAGGCTGGAGTCTACTTAACATTAACAACCTGGCAGGGGTGCTCTCCGAGCGTGGCTTTACGTTGCATCCTGTGGTGATTGTAGATGTGTGCAGCGGCAAGCACAGCGTACGAATTCTTAGCAACGACGACTACCGCCCCTTTTCCGCCTTCATGCCCTGTCGTGTGAGCATCTACCAGACATCCGACGGAAGGGTGTTCATCGCTCGAATGAATGCCGGCGCCGTAGCAAAGATGATGCTCGCCGAGGTAGCCAAGGTGATGCTGGCGTCGGACAAGGAGATAGCGGAGATCATCGCCAATACGGTCCGGTGAGCCGGGGTGTATTTTGCAGCCCGGTTTTTTAAGGGCGGTCCATTTGTTTGGGCTGCTTTTCATCGCAGTCCGGCAGAAGAAATAATATGACCTTTTAAACTTGATGCTAAGACCTTTATGAAATATCGAAAAGCTCCTAATATATTAATTGCATTGCTCCTAATCTTGGGTGTTTTCACAAACAGCGCGTTGTCAGAAGCCTGTTTCTGCGGAGAGTCCTGTTTGCATTGTCTTCAATCTAACGCAAACATAAAGGTAAACTCCCCCTTTCATATGCGTTGCTCAGATATTCCGTGTAAAAGCTGTGAGTTGGAAAGGGGCCAAGCCCTCAAAGCAGCCAACTCTGTGAACCAGACATCTAGTGAAAAACTCCTTGATAACGCATTGTTTCTATCTACTCTCCTCGATTCTCCTTCCATTTGTCATGCCCTTGTGAATCTTGAATCATATTGCGCCCTCAGAGCAATCCTATCGTCACCCATCTACCTGCAAAACCTCTCGATTCTCTGTTAATCTTTGAGTCATCTCTGCCAATTGTAATAAGAAATTGTGCTGTTAAGTCCGGCCTGCATTCATACAAAATAGAGAGTTGATGCGGTCGATAAGGATTTGAAACGATCTGGATCAAGGAACCGATGGAATGGAAGGGGTACGATATGAACAAGATACAGATACATCAGTGGATTGTGTTTTTGTTGATATTTTTTCTGACACCAAATGGGGTCTTTGATGCCACCTTTGCCGATCATGATGATCATGAAGAAAGGGGCAGGCATCAGAAAGATGGGCTAAGACACTCTGAACATCATGGTGAACTCGATCTGACGACAGTGAATAATCCAACGTACACGGAGAATTGTGGCGCTTGTCATTTCGCATACCAGCCGGGCCTTCTGCCTTCAGGGTCATGGGACAAAATTCTGAAAGGCCTTGCAGACCATTTTGGAGAGGCCATCGAACTTGATCCGGAGTCAATGAACACAATTGATGAATATCTGAAGTCCCATGCGGCGGATAATTCCTCTGCGAAATTATCCGGTAAGATAATGAAAAGCATTGGCAGTCAAACACCATTACGAATCACCCAGGTTCCCTATATTCAGAGAGAGCACCATGAGATTCAGTCCAGCGTGTTTGAGCGTGAATCCATCGGCTCATTCTCCAACTGCGCGGCCTGCCACACAACGGCTGAAAAGGGGATCTATGACGACGATGCTGTTACGATTCTAAAGTGACCCGGGTAGGAAACAGGAAACCAGAAGGTTGACTGGATAAGTTCTCTTCAGGGAGGTATCCATTATGGCAACAAAGATTTACAGGCTTGGCGAGTACAAGATCATTGACTTCGGCACGGGCGAAGTGAGATGGGAGGCCCATTCAGGGTTTGCCGGGCTCCAGGAGGGCAGGTGCTTCAGGAAGGGGACAATTCTGTTCATTGGCCCGGCGGAAAATGATCAGATTGGCTTTCTGAAAGGAGACTTTCTTGATAATATCAAAGCATTCCCGTTGTGGTCGAAAACACCGTATTATTGCAGAGCGTTTGATGTATCCTATTGCAAGAGCGGCAAAAGGGTTGCCAAGCAAGAGATGCTCCTGTGGACGCTCGGCCGGGGCAGGGATGAGGCACACAGACCCCTTCCAGAAGGCCCTACCCAGCGTTCGAACCCTACTATGGCCTGGAAAGCCGTAACTAATGAGACCTTCAGGCTTGAACCATATGAAATAGCAAGAGAGACAACGGGTCAGATTGTCTGGAAAACAGCTTCAGGGCCGAACACCATTAGTCAGGGGACATGCACTGTTTTGGAAAACATTTTGTTTATTGGGCCAGGGGGAAACACAGAATTTTATTTGACCGGGCGCCAGTTTGCTGAGCAACTACAGCAACTGCCCAAATGGGATCAAACAGAATACTACTGTCCGAAATCATCCCTCTGTGATTGCACATCTTGGAACAGGGTAAAGGAAGCAACAAAAACGCGGCCAAGAGCCAAAACGGTAACGGGAAAACATGACGCCGCCGGGAAGATCGGCAAGCGGATCCGATTCAAACCTGTAAGAACGGATATATGGAAGCGACAGGCCTTGATATTTTCCCACCGGGCAAAGGAATCGGTCATCGATGCTGCCGAGGCGCTACGCTTGATAATTGCATTATCTTCTTCCTGCTCGATCCGATTCTGCAAAGAGCTTAAAAGGAACTGGGATCTCAAAAAAGGAAAACGGCCTTCTTTTTATAATCCTGACGATTGAATGTAAGCCTGTTTTGGCTCCATTGTCAACGATGCGGAGGCTTATCAGCAACCGTCGATATTCTAAGAGACATCGAGAAAGGAAGACCAATGCTCAGGATAGCGATAAGGGACTACAGAAGAAGATCTTTTATTCTGGTGGCTCTGATTTTGTTCATTTTACCCGTTTGGCCAAAGGTCATGGAAGGAAACGATCAAAAGAGGAGCGGAGGTCATCTCAACCGATACGAAAGCGGGGAAGAACAGGATAATTATGAGGATCGTAAGGAGCAGCGGCTGAAAAAAAAGCATGAAGGGAATGAGTTAACTGGTCAATCAGCCGCCTGGCTCTTTGTGGCGGCGAACCTGACCGTTGTGCTCAGTATGCTTATGAAAGGTGTAAACCGCTATTTTCGTCTACAGCCGGAAACAAAATACGCCATCACGAGATTCAACCAATTCCAGAAAAAACACCTGATGCGATTTCATTATGTTTTAAATCCCTCAGCCCTGGGCATAGCCGGTCTTCATTTTTTGTTGTCTTCCTGTGGCAAATCTTCCCTTCCTGAATGGGGTCTGCTATTCGTGACAATAATGGTTTTTATTGGATTGATGGTAAAATTCAAAGTAACTCCCAAGTGGGTACGGGGATTCGTTTATCGCTTACATACGTCTCCGGCGGCTTTTTCAGCATTGATTCTGATGCTGTTCGTGGGGCACCTGATTGTTGACTGAGGGAACCTGCGGTGAAAAATGCAATCATCATTTTGGCAATAGTGTTTCTTTCGTTTGAGCTTATTGAACATGTTGTCTTTCCTGCCATATGGTTCATCAAGGACAGAAAGAGAAGGTCCGTCTGTGGGATGACGGATTAGTTGGGAAAAATTGGTGAAATAAGATGCTGGCATGAATCTGCAGAGCAGGTTTTCGTCCATGGAGAACTGTGGGGGGCGATCAGTGAATTCCCTTTGTCGGCAGGGGATCGAGTGGTTGTCCAAAAGTGGGACAGACTCACTTTTCCCACTCAGCTCTGTAAGGTGTAATTTCTTTGGCAACGAATTTCTTGACTGTTTCTCTAAACTGTAGATGATCCTGGTCAAAAATATCCACGTAGAGATATCTCCATTATAACGAATTTACCTCGAACCATACTCATAAAACCCTTTGCCGGTTTTCCGACCCAATTCTCCCTGTGCCACGAGCTTTGACATTGTTTCTGTAGGCTTGAACCGATCTCCAAAAGCCGCGCTTAAACCCTCAAGAGAGTGATAGACAACGTCCACCCCTGACATGTCTGCAAGTTGAAAGGGGCCGATAGGATGGTTGAACCCCAGTCTCATTGCCTTGTCAATATCCTCGACAGAAGCAATGCCTTCCTCATATATTCTGAGGCATTCAGCAATCATCGCAGAAATCGCTCTACTGGTAATGAACCCCGGTGTATCCTTGCAAACCACTGTTTCTTTCCCCAATTTTGCACAGAAATTAAGGGTCGTTTCCAATGTTTCCTTGGAGGTTTCAGGGCCGATGACCACCTCGATTAACCTCATGATCTGGGGAGGGAAAAACCAGTGCGTACCTATAACCTTCTCCTTTCTTGCGCATCCATCGGAAATGGAAACAATACTGAGTTCGGATGTATTTGACGCAAACAATGCAGAATCTTTGGCCAGCTCATCCAGTTCTCCGAAGATTTTCTTCTTCAAAACCAAGTTTTCCGGAACGGCTTCAATGATAAAGTCGGCGTTCTGCACCGCCATTCTTAGATTCACCGTAAAGGTTATCCTGCCGAGGATTCCCGTGGCCTCTTCGTGAGAGATTTTCCCTTTTTCAACCAATTTTCTTAACTGCAGATCAATACTCCTTTCAGATCTGTCTAAGAGGTCGGTCGAGATATCACGAACGAACACTTTGAATCCGCCAGCAGATACGACCTGGGCGATGCCGGTACCCATTAATCCGGCACCTATGACCGCAACTTCTCCTATATTCATGAACAAGTGTCTCCTTTTTCGGTCACCCTCTCACCGCGAACACAATGAGCAGGGAGAGGGTGACGCCATTTTGAAACGACATCAAGCCGTTCACTTCATCTTCTTGGGTGTTCGCCAATCTGTAACCGCGACAAGGCGATTGTTCGGGAGATCAGCCTTGAAGAACTTGATCATTTCAGGGGGAGCATGACTTTTGTCGGTATAGGTTAGGGGAGGAAAGATCCCTCCGGTATCAAAATCCCTGAAAGTCTCGAAAGCGGCCTTTAGTGTCTCAGGGCTGAGATCTCCACCCGCACGCTTAAATGCCTCCGCAAATAGATAGGATGCCCCGATGCCATGAATGTATAGCGAGGTGAGGCCGATGCTCTTCTCGTCGCGTCCATATTTCTTGGCTATCTCGCGTACAAGTTTAATGCCCGGAGAATCATCGGACCAACCCCCAACAAAATTAACGCCTATAAAGTTTTCAGCTCCCTTCCCACACGCCTTTACGACCATATCGTCCGTTGCCCAGTTAAAACCGAAAACCGCTTTTGGCTTATAAGCATATTTTTCAGCGGTCTTTAAAAAGCTAATAACCGGTGGCAAAACATCGCATGTTATAACATAATTCACCTTGTTTTGCTGTAATGTAAGGACCTGAGAACTCGCATCAACTGCCCCTGTAGGTAATACCAATTCTGACACCAGATCGATTCCATAAGCCTTTGCCCGTTCTCGTATAGCTTCCAACCCTATTTTGCCATATTCCTTTTTTGCGTAAACTACTCCGATACGAGGATCTTTGGCCTTCATATCATTAAAAAGATAGTCAACGATGCATTGATATTGGGATTCATAGGTTGCTCCCATGGCAAATATGTAAGGATGATAAGGATCAAAGAACTCCCGCATCAAGGCGTTTGGGATATTTGATATCATATAGTTCTCGATGGTCTTCATATTTGCAATGGTCTGGTTTGAGCCCCCCGTTGTTATGCAGGATAGAACCTCATCGCGATGTATAAGTTTATTTAAGGCAGCTACTGACTTTGGCGCTTGGAATTCATCATCTTCCCATATGACCTCAACCTTCCGCCCATTCACGCCACCCTGATCGTTCAGGTATTTCATGTAATCCACCATCCCATGCCCGTCCGGAAGGCCGAGAGCGGCAACCGGACCGGTTTTCACCAGAATTAGGCCCAATTTGATTGTGTCCTTTGTCACTCCCCGTGCGGCAAGGGCCGGCGAGGCCAACAGGCAACTCAACGCAATCACTAGTAATACTGTTCTAAGCTTCTTGGTTTGCATGGCACCCTCCTTATTGTCTTGGTTAGAAGTTTAAAGAAACATACCCATACAAGATTCTCTTTTGCAGCAATTAAACCGAGGATAATCCTCACATCTGCAAACAAGTTGTAGGCTCAATCGGTTTTACAAAGGGCTTAGCAAATGAAATTTAATAAGTAAAAGGCCAGTTCTTAAAACAGATCTTGATCCTTGTCCATATCCCGGCAAGACCTCTTGGCTCGAATATGAGAAAAAGCATTATGAGTAAACCGAAAGCGGCTATGTTCCATGCATCGTCATATTTACCTTCCATGGCTGGAAACAACACTGTGAAAAACTGGGCAAGGCCCTTTATAAACTCAGGGATGATCGTAATGAACACGGCGCCAAAAATGGAGCCCAAGATTGAGCCTAATCCCCCAACGATGATCATGGCCAAGTACTGAACGGAAAGTAGAAATGTAAAGTGTTCAGGATGGATATATCCCATAACATACGCATAGAGTCCACCAGCTACTCCACAGTAAAATGAACTGATAAGAAACGCCATAACCTTATACTGGGTCAGACTTACACCCATCACCTCTGCGGCAATGTCTCGATCCCGAATGGCAATAAAGGCCCTTCCAACGCGGGTCCTCATCATATTGGTGGCCCCAATAATGGCAAGGGCCGTTAATACTATCAGAAAATAGTAAATCTTATTGATGGAATCCAAAGGGTAGCCGAAAAAATTCAATGTAGGCACAGCTATACCCCTCACTCCAAGTGTTACATTGTCCCATGTAATCACCACATATTCCACCACCACGCCAAATGACATGGTCGCCATGGCCAGATACAGTCCTTTGAGTCGTAAACACGGTATTCCCACTAACAGACCGGCGCTGGCAGCCAAGACTCCCGAGGCAGGCAGACAGATCCAGAAGGGAAAAAGAAACCGGCTGGATATAACCGCCGTACCATAGGCCCCAATGGCGAAAAAGGCGGCATGCCCCAAGGATATCTGGCCGGTAAATCCGGTGAGAATATTTAGTCCTAAGGCAGCTATGGTAGCGACACAGGAAATATTGACAAGGTAAACAATATAAGGATCACCCATAAAGGGCAAAAAGACCAAGACGAGCAAAAAAAGCCCCATCCAGGACTTTATCCACATGGTCTTAAATAGCTTAATATCCTCAAAATAGCTTTCACGGAATGTTTTGCTTCTAATTGCCACCTTAAACCCTTTCGATTTCCCTTTTTCCAAAAAGCCCGTAAGGCCTTATCATCAACACCAAGAAAAGGACCACAAAAGGAGTGACATCTTTTACCCCTCCTCCGATGATCTGGTCCAAATATCCTCCGGCCAGATTCTCAATGATCCCGATGGCAATCCCCCCGATAATCGCGCCGGGAATACTTTCCAGACCACCCAGAATAATCGCCGGAAACGCGCTGATGGCAACCAAGGTTAGCCCGAGATTGATCACCATGAGATTGGCCAGGAAAACGCCGGCGACAGCAGCGGTCACAAAGGAGACAGCCCAGATCAATGCGAAGACCCGCTTAACACTTATACCCATTAAGAGGGCGACATCCTGATCATCAGCAGTTCCTCTCATGGCCAGACCCATACGGGAATATTTGAAGAAAATAAAAAATGTAGTGATAAGCAGGAAGGTTGAAAGCATAATCCAGATCTCGGTCTGAGAAAGGACAATCCCGCCCGTTCTGACCGCTTCGTTTGGAAAAGGGGAAGGGAAAACCAGATTATTATAGCCAAAGATGATGCCTGCCATGCTTCTCAAAAAGATACTCAGGCCTATCGTGACCATGACAACGGCAAACACCGGTTGCCCGAGCATGGGACGGAGAACCAGTCTTTCAGTTGCGACCCCCATAAAGCCGGCGATGATCCCTGTAAGCAGGACGGCCAGCAGGAAAGGTAAATGAAAAGTTGTCACTAAAAAGTAACAAATAAAGGCAGAGAGCATAATTACCTCTCCCTGGGCGAAATTCAGGATATCAGTGGCCTTGAGAATAAGCACGAATCCAACTGCGATCAAAGCATAAAGACAGCCCAAGGCTATTCCGCTGATCATTAACTGGATGAAAAACATAAAGCCTGTATTCATTCGAGTATTCCTTCCTGATTCGGCAAGGTATGACCTAGGAACTAATACATAGCGTCAATAAGGTGCTTGAATTTTTTCTCGATCATGGACCGCTTAACCTTCATGGTGGCTGTTACTTCCTGGTCATCGGGATCAAGTTCCTTGTCCAAAATTGTAAATTTTTTTATGGTCTCCACCCTTGCAAAATGCTTATTGGCATTTTCTATCTCCCCTTGAATGAGTTTGTAAATATCCGGATGGGTGGCCAGGCTCTTGTAATTGGTATAGGCGATCTTCCTGTTCTGTGCCCAGTTTTCCACGTTTAACATTTCAATCTGTATCAGGCAGGTCAGATACTTGCGACGGTCACCAATGACGATAGCCTCGTTGATATACGGACTGAACTTGAGTCTATTTTCTATTTCAGAAGGGGCAATGTTTTTGCCACCGGCAGTGATAATGATATCCTTTTTGCGATCGGTTATCTTGAGATCGCCGTCCTCATCTATCTCTCCCACATCACCTGTATGAACCCAGCCTTCATGGATAGTCTCCTTTGTAGCCTCAGGATTGCCGTAATAGCCTTTGAAGACAGATTCTCCCCTCTGCAGGATTTCTCCATCTTCTGCTATTTTGAATTCAACACCCGGTATCGGCTTCCCAACCACGCCTCCGATCTTTATTTCTCCATTTCTGGGCATAAAGGATATTCCGCTGATTTCCGTCATGCCGTAACATTCGCGAATGGGAAGGCCTATGGCATGAAAAAACTTCATGATATCCGCTGACAAAGGGGCTGCACCGCTTACAAGGATCTTTGCCTGCAGCAGTCCTAACTGGTTTCTCAGTGCCCGGAACAGTAGCAGATAGGCAATGCCGTAAAGAATTTTCCATTGAATGGGCGTGGGTTTAAAATCCAGTTTATATCCGGCCACCCTATGCCCGATAGGCATCATGGCCCTGAAGATCCATCGTTTGAAGAATATGGCGTCCTGCATTTTGATCAAGATGTTGGAATAAATCTTTTCCCAGATTCGCGGAACGTTTAGGAACGCGGTGGGGGAGATTTCCTTCATATCTTCCTGGAGCGTTGCGATACTTTCAGCGAAGTTCACTGTACAACCCGCCCACATAGGAAAGATAAGAGAAAACATACGCTCAGCTATATGGCACAACGGAAGTGCCGATACAAAAGTGTCGCTCTTGCGAAACTTAAGGACCTGTGAAAGACCCTCTATCATGGCCACCATATTTCTATGGCTTATCATTGCTCCTTTGGGCGGCCCAGTCGTGCCGGAGGTGTAAACGATGATTGCGACATCGTCCGGATTTGTATGTTCTACCATTCCCTCGAATAGGCTTGGTTGTTCACTGTGAAGCTTCTCACCAAGTTGCTCTACCTCTTTAAAGCTGATGATTAATGGATCTTTGTAGCGGCGGAGACCTTTCATTTCTATTACAATGATCTTTTCCAGCAACGGAAGACCGCCTTTCACTTCCATAATCTTGTCAACCTGCTCCTGGTCCTTACAAACCACAAAGCTTGATGCAGAGTGTTCAAGGATATACCTCACCTGGCTTGCCACGTCGGTCGGATATATGCCCACGGTTACGGCCCCTGAACCCTGGGCGGCCAGATCAGCGTAAAGCCATTCCCTGCAATTATCTCCGAGTACGGAAACCTTATCCCCGTTTTTTAGACCAAGAGTCTTGAGGCCCAGGCCGAAGAAGCAGACATGGTTCCAGTAATCCTCCCATGTGACGTTTTGCCAGATCCCCAAGTCCTTTTCCCTCAGAGCGACTTTGATCTGGTAACGATTCCTGTTTCTTAAGAACAACTTCGGGATGGTATCTTCTTTCATATTCTACTCTTCTTGCCCCAGATATGCCTCAATGACCTTAGGGTTTAATTGGATATCCCGGGGAGTCCCCTGGGCAATTTTTAAGCCGAAGTCAAGCACTGTGATCTCATCGGCGATATCCATGACCACACCCATATCGTGCTCTACAAGGATAATGGTAATTCCCAACTCCTCCTTGATATCCAAGACAAACCGGGCAATGTCCTCGGTCTCCTCCACGTTCATCCCTGCCGCTGGTTCATCCAAGAGAAGAATTTTTGGATCCATAACCAGTGCCCGGCCTAATTCAACCCTTTTCTGAATTCCATATGGCAGGGAACCCACCATTTGCTTTCTGACCTTTTCGATTTCCAGAAAGTCTATGATTTCTTCCACCTTCAGACGGTTTCTCACCTCTTCCCTGAGCGCTTTGCCGTAAAAAAGAAAGCCGCTGAATGGCCCCGAAGTCATGTGTATATGGCGGCCTAGGAAGAGATTATCGATAACATTCATATTGGCAAAAAGCTCGATGTTCTGAAAGGTACGGGCTATTCCCAACTTGGCAATCTTATGAGGCTTTATACCAACAATACTTTTGCCTTCTAATAGAATATCACCTTCAGTAGGGATATAGACGCCGCTCAAGCAATTAAAAAGAGATGTCTTACCTGCCCCGTTAGGACCGATGATGGCGTGGATCTGTCCTTTCTTAACTCTTGTCTGAACCTTATTAAGCGCAGTAATACCGCCAAAAACTAAAGACAACTGCTTGATCTCTATTAAGTCCATTGAGCCTGAGTTCCTTACCTTATGAAAGCCACCGCTTGCGTCGTTTATAATGTTTAACCTCGGCATAACTCTTTTTTTCCATCTCATCGGTCACGCCCAGATAAAACTCCTTAACATCTTCATTCTCGATTAAACGAGCGGTAGGACCGTCCAGGACAATTTTGCCATTCTCCATGATATAACCATATTTGGCGAACCTGAGCGCTAGCCGTGCGTTTTGCTCAACGAGTAGAATACCGGCATTCTGCTTCTGGTTGATTACCCTGAGCATGCCAAAAATTTCTTTGACTAACATGGGTGCAAGACCCAGCGAAGGCTCATCCAGCATCATCAGCTTGGGATTGGATACAAGAGCCCTGCCAATAACAAGCATTTGCTGTTCGCCGCCGGAAAGGAATATGGCAAGTTGATTTTTTCTGCTTGCCAGTACAGGAAAGTAGCCGAAAATCATTTGAAGATCACGCTTCACCCCCTTTCTGTCCGTCCTTGTGTGTGCACCGATCATTATGTTTTCCACAACGTTCAGGTCTTTGAATATCCTGCGGCCTTCGGGAACCATTGTGATACCCATTTTGACAATTTTGTCAGGATCCAACCGGTGAATCGGCTCTCCCATAAACTCGATTTGCCCATATTCCAGTTCCCCGTTTTCGCAATCTAGAATACCAGAGATGGCCCTTAGGGTAGTGGTTTTGCCCGCACCGTTAGCTCCCAGGAGAGCTACGACGGCGCCATTGGGCACCTCCAGAGAGATGCCCTTTAGCACCAAAATGACATCATTATAAACAACTTCAATGTTGTTGACCTTCAGCATGATTTCATTTTAGGCCCCGAACTCCAAATCAAGTCAGCCGTGTTGTCCGATTGAGTCTCTCACTCTACCGTTCCACAAGTATGGCTGTTCCAACTCCTCCGCCAGCGCAAAGCGAAGAGATGCCTAAGTTCAGACCCTGCCTTTCCATTTCATGAAGGAGTGTAACTAAAATACGGCAGCCAGTGCAGCCGACCGGGTGACCCAGCGAAATGCCGCTACCATTCACATTCGTGTTTTCACGATTAAGGCCCAGTTCCCTTTCGGTAGAAATATAGTATGATGCAAATGCCTCGTTGATCTCAAATAGCTGTATGTCATTAAGTGACAACCCGCTTTTATTCAGGACTTCTTTTATGGCAGGAACCGGCGCTATCCCAACTAAATGCGGATCAACGGCCACTGTACTACATGCCCGAATGGTGGCAATAGGTAATATGCCGAGTTCGTTGGCCTTTTCATCGCTCATTATAATTACTGCAGCCGCCCCGTCGTTGATCCCCGATGAATTGCCTGCTGTCACGGTGCCCCCTTCCTTAAATGCCGGGCCCAACTTTGCCAACGTTTCAAGGGTGGTTTCTTCTCTCGGGTGCTCGTCGGTGGTTACCTGGGCTGTTCGCCCCTTGCCAAGTTCAACCTCAACAGGTACGATTTCTTTTTTAAATCTTCCTTCCTTGATGGCC
Source organism: Desulfatiglandaceae bacterium (assembly GCA_041753575.1). GTDB lineage: Bacteria > Desulfobacterota > DSM-4660 > Desulfatiglandales > Desulfatiglandaceae > CG2-30-51-40. The sequence continues at coordinate 30,560 of JBGSUA010000033.1, read as the reverse complement.
CTTATCGCGCGCTGGTGACTGACTAGGGCCAATTCATCCTGCTCTTCTCGGCTGAGTTTATATTTCTCCGCAAGCCGTTCAGCGGCTAACCCCATCCCGCCGCCGACCGGGTACTCCTGCATCGATTTCCATACCAGATCAGTGGCCTGAGCATGGCGCAGACGCTGTCCCCATCGAGCTGTTTCCATTATATATGGAGAATTGCTCATTGATTCGACACCCCCGGCGATAATAATGTCAGCCTGATCCTGGTAAATAGCGTTGGCACCCGTAATAATGGCCTGGGAAGCAGATGCGCAGGCACAATTTATGGTGTAGCCGGGAACATCATAGGGCACGCCCATGATAAGAGAGGACACCCGGCCTATGTTTTGATCGATGGGGTCAAAGCAGTTTCCCAAAATCACCTGGTCCAGATTCTCCTTTTTCAGCCCAGCCCTGTTCAAGACTTCTTGCATGACCGTAATAATTAGATCTACAGTCTTAACGGGCTTCAAAGAACCACCGAATGTGCCAATTGGAGTCCTTGCAGCGCTAGCAATAACAACTTTTTTCATGTTTAAAGAGACCTCCAGATCCTTATAATTGAAATTGAGATCAAACCTCAATCTTGCCAACTTGCCTGAACTTTTAAAAAAGCAACCAAATGCTGTTACAAGACTCAGAGAAAAATTCACATAATCTCATGCTTTAAAACCTTCCATGAATATGGTCCGAAATGTTTTTACGTAATGCCTGCCGTCCACATGAAAGCGGTTAAGGTACCATTGGTGAAGAACGCCGTCATGAATTGCCATGAAAGTCAAGGCACCCATATCAGGATCAATACTCTTCTTTATTAGACCTTGGCTTATCCCATGTTTAATCACATCGCTTATTAATTTTTCATACTTTCGATAGACACGTTTCAAAGCGGGCTGGAAATCCACGTCGGCATTCAATTCCATCGTGAGAAAAGTCAAAAAAAAACAGAGATTCGGGTTTTCTAATGCGAATTTGGAACTAAAATCTATTGCCCAGTTGAGCTTTTCGAGGGCGTTTCCTTCATAATCACTTACTGTCTTGATCAATTTTTCGATATATTGGGAATCGAATTCCTCAATGATTTGTAGAAGAAGTTCACCCTTGCTGCTGAAATGTGAATAAAGGGCCCCCTTGGAGAGGCCTATCTTTTGAGTGATTTGATTAATGGAGGTGCCATGATAACCATTGCGAACGAACAATTCGAGGGCTGCCTGGATGATTCTTTTCCCCGTCTCTTTTCTTATCCTCATTGTCGCCTTTTTTTGAATTTGAAGTATTAGGGGTTCTTATTCAAATGCTAAACGGTTGGTATGATCATAGAAGATATTGTGAATGTCAAGGTTTTTTTGAACTGCTCCAACTTTTCTCCGATTTCTTGCCGAGAGACAAGAATTGCAGCATCTATCCAACAAACCACATATATCAAGATATTATTAAATATTATCATAATGTTAAATTGTTTAGAGACTCGATAAATGACAGTTCTTATTTAGAGGACTTTGAGCGGGTGGCTGAATCAGGTTTTTGCCAAGAAACCAGCCTTCAAAGATTCGTGATAAACAGTGTTTTTACAGATAAATAATACTGACCGGTCAGTATTGATGTTTAGAAATGTGGTTTCTGGAGGATTCCAGGAATCATCATCTCACAGGCAGACTATGCCCTGCGCCGAAAAGGAAAAAAGCCGCCCTAAGATAATTAATGATTGAACGATCAGAGAATCATAGACGCCCTTCTGCGAGAAGAAGCCTAAGGACCTCAACACCTCGCCCTATCTCATCGTACACAAGTATGCCCGTTGCCTCCATCTTCTCTTTGAGTCCTTTAAAATGCGCGGTATCACCTATCATCCATCCCACGACAGGCTTCCCCAGCTTTCCAATGGAATCAAGAAATGAGTTATATTCGCCCTGAGGGTCAGGATCCGCAAAGACATGGAGAAATACCGCATCAACGAAGGGGTCTTCCAGCAGGGCCTTCAAGGTTACGCCATATGTAAGCGATCTTGGATGCTGCTCCAGGGAAGGCCATATATCCACCGGGTTATCAGGCCGCATCCATTTAGGAAATATCTTTGAAAGGGCCTCTGTGGTTTCATTTCCCAGCCTCGCCAGTTCAAGGCCGGCCCTTGAAATATGGTCGGCAGTAACAATGCCGGCCGCTCCGCTGAAAGTTACCACCGCAACCCCTTTTCCTGCCTTCTTATAATAGTTGCCCCCATTCAGGGCCTTCAGGAAATCCGTCAACTGCATTATGTCATAGGCCCTCTCTATCCCCAACTGCCGGAAAAAACCCTCCGCCACTGCGGCATCCTCAGCAAGGCTGGCAGTGTGGCTTAGTGCAGCCTTTGCCCCAAAGGGGCTTATTCCCCCTTTAAGCAGAACAATGGGTTTACCGAGGGTCTTTACAGCTTTCCTGAACCTGGGAATATCTGCGATTGATTCAAGATAAAGGCCAACGACCTTTGTTGATTGGTCATCTCTAAGATATTCCAGTATATCGGATTCATTGATGTCGGAACGGTTGCCTATGGAACATGCCTTGCTCAGGCCGAAGCAGCCTTGGCTTATTACCTGCATGAGAAAACCGGCTGCGAGCATACCGCTCTGAACTATTACAGAAACCCCGCCTGCCTTCAGATTATGCTCCCATATAAAAGGTCTCATAAACGAGGCCACAAAACGGGTGTAGCCGTTTATCAGGCCCATGCAGTTAGGCCCCCAAAGCCTTATTCCATAAGCTTTAGCAACGGCCTTGCATCGCTCTTGCAGAAGCCGGCCGGCTTCCCCTGTTTCCGCAAAGCCGGCACTTTGGATCATGACTCTCCTGATTCCTTTCCTTCCGCATTCATCAATCAGGGCAGGGATTGAAGGGGCGGGGATGAAGGCGATAACCAGATCAACGGCATCCGGCAGATCCGAAACACTCGGCAGGCACCCGATGCCTTCGATCTCCCCGTAGCGGGGGTTTATCGGGTACAGACCCGCTGATAGCGAAATTTTTAGATTGCAAAAAATTGCATTGCCCCCTTTTCGCCTGTCCGGGGATGCGCCCACAACGGCAACGCTTCGGGGGTAAAAGAACCTTTCCATCATCCTGGGTTTATTCTCCTTTGCGGTCTAAGCTGACAGGCACAAACAGGCCTTTGTCTATCCTATTTGACTCCCGCCCTTCCATCAACGGAAATATCGCGGGAGACAGAAACGCTTAAGACTATATCCCGATCACGGAGGCGCGAGGCTTGAAGATGTTGCCTCATCGGAAGGCCAGATAAAAGAGTCTGCTGGGTATCGGCCCGCCCCCAATAATCTATATCCAATACATCGCCGCAGGCCATGCTATTTTCCATTGCCATCAGTCATCCTGTATGCCACTATCAACGCTCTCAAACAGAGCAGGGGAAAAGGGTGGATATGGGCAGAGATAAAGAACCTTATAGAAAATTTGCCTACTGGCTCAAAGAATCCCAAGTCGGAAATCTGGAGAAGGTTTCAGCGGAGATGGGAGTAAAGCTCAGGCAGGCAAAGGGCGTAATGTGCACCCCTCTTGATCCCATCAATAAGATCTCCCTGGTTGCCCCTTCCGTTTGGGACGAAACCTGCAAGAGGCCTGGAAGCTGGTATCGTGCCTCGGACAAAAACGGCCTTTATCTGGTTGTCAGTTCATTTGAACTCGCTCAATTTGAGAACAACCTGGCAGCCATAATAACTGAAAGTGATTTTGTCCCTGAATCCCTTGCAACGAGAGACGATAAACTTTGCCTTGTCGCTGATCCGGCCTATCTCGCCCTGGCGCCGAAGCAGTGGTCGGAGGTTGAGGATACGGAAAAGCGAATCTATCTCAGATGGGCAAAAAGGCTTGGCTCAGAGATCGAAGATTATGAACTTCTGTTTCTTACTCAATCGGCAAACCACGCTAATTTCATTTCCCCCCGCCTATTCACAGACAGCGATGGAAAACTTATTCCATATTCAATAGACAGAAGCGCCCACCTTTGCTCCTGCTGCCTTGAGCTTTTTCAGGTGATAGGAGAGCAGCACTCTCAAAAACTTGTCGCGCCCTGCCCTGGAGCTACAATCTTTGCAAGGCTCAGGAGGGATCGCTATCTCTTGACCTCAAGGCATCCCTGAATGGGGACTCTCCTGAAGGGTGGGGGGCCCAGGCACAGCGGCCGGCAATCCCTAAAAGGATGGGCAATTAGGACTACGCTGCAACCAAGGGGGATGCAGTGCAGCGCATTAGACTGACCTCTTACAAAACCTTTAATATCTCAATTTAACAAGAATTTAACATACAGGAAATATTTTAGATGCTTGACAAAAAGGAGGGCACTTGCCTATAGTTGGACGCTGAACAAGCCTCATGGCTTTCGTATCGATTTTCCTGATCTCCTGAAAGAGGGATAATCCAAAAAGAATGAATGCAGGTGAAATAGCCAGATTAGTGCCGTGGATATTCTTGCTTGTGATAGTCTATATTTTGAGCCGTTACGGCATTCAATGGCGCATCAAGCGCGCCTGTTTACACGTCATAAAAGACTTGGAAAACAACGCAGCCCTCAACCCAACATCAGCCGTTTCACTGCCTTACGCAAAGAAAAGCCCTCTTGCCCTCGGGTTGCGGGACTTCAAGCCCAAGGCCATCCAAGATATGGTCCTGGGAGGAATTATAGGAAGAACTGAAGAGGGAAAATATTACCTCGTGAGGAGACTCAAGGACATCGAGGGATGAATCCCCTTGTCACAGGCTATGTCATTTGACGGTGCCTGTATATATATTACAAGGAGGTGATGAATTAGTTTTCAGGTAACTCTACTTATCCCATCAAGTGACTGAACCACAATCAACCTATGCGGAGGAGTGAACATGAAAAAGACTTCTATATTCTTTCTTGTAATTTCAATGGCATTTGCGTTCCTGCTGGTAAGCAGCAATCCCGTTATGGCGCAGGCAAAGAAAACGAAAATAGCCAAGTTTGGAGAGGATAAAAGGGCTAAGGACTGGAAAGACAAGAAGTGGACCACATCCGACAAACAGTTCAAGTGGCGCATAAGCGACCCCTGGGGCGGGCTTAACTTTGCTGAAATAACCAAGCACTTCGCCGACAGCGTAAGGGCGGCAAGCGGCGGCAGGTTGGATATAAAGTGGTTCCCCACAGGATCCATTGTTCCCGCCATGGAGATCTTTGACGCTACATCAAAAGGAACACTGGACGCATTTCACTCCTGGCCGGGATACTGGAAGGGAAGAGATGAGGCCTTTGTGGCCTATGCCTCAGTGCCCTTCGGCCTGGACAATGAGGGTTACAACATCTGGTACTATGAGCGCGGCGGTAAGGAGATGTTCGACGAACTCTACGGAAAATACGGTCTGGTACCATTCTTCTGCGGCAACGTGGGACAGGAGCTTGGACTTCACTCCAACAAGAGGGCCGTGAAGATGGAGGATTTCAAGGGGATGAGAATCAGGACCCCCGGATGGTACATGGACATCCTCACCATCCTGGGCGCTTCCGTGACCCCTCTGCCTGGATCCGAGATCTATGTGGCTCTAGAAAGAGGCGTTATTGACGCGTGCGAATTCAGCACCCCTGCGGCCAATATCCCCGCCGGCTTCCATGAGATCACCAAGTACGTAATCGAACCCGGCGTGCATCAGCCCTCTTGCCAGTTTGACGTCGTAATCAATAAGAAGAAATGGGATGAACTGCCCGATGACCTGAAGGCCATTGTCGAGATCTGCGCAAAAGAGACCCAGATATGGACAAACGCATGGCAGGAGAACCTCAATATCGAGGCCCTCAAGATCATGTCCAAGACCACCGAGTTTGTAAAGATGGACGATGCTACAGTCGTGGAGTTTGCGAGAACAACCTTCAAGTATCTCGATGAACTGTCAGCGAAACATCCGTTTGCGAAGAAGGTTATTGATTCCCAGGAACTCTTCAAGAACGAATACGCCCAGTGGCGTGACCTTAGAAGCGGTGTCGCTCCCTGGCCAAGGGAACAGGTCTTGAAGGGAAAGCTTTATCAATAGGCATTATTTCCCATTGCGCAGCCTGGATCTACGAGGATCCAGACTGCGCAACTTTCATCTGATCCGACAAAGAACCGGCTGATCCCATGTGATTACGGCCCCGTAGGGGGTCAGGAAAGGGACCTCAAATGAAGAAGTTCGCACGTTTTATTTGCGCCATGAACGACAGGATTGGGAAGGTGGCGTGTGTCCTTATTATTCCTATGGCCGCGGTGGTGGTCTATGAGGTAATCATGAGAAGGGTTCTCAATATGCCCACCAGTTGGGGATTTGAGATGACTGTTTATATCTACGGCGCCCACTTCATGTTCGGCATGGCGCCCGCGCTGCTCTACGACCGCCATGTCAGGATTGACGTCATAGTCTTGCAGATGCCAAAGAAGGTTCAAATTATCCTTCGCCTCATCACCTTCTGGCTGATATTTGTACCATTTATCGCGGCATTTACCTACGCGGCCACTCTTTATGCGGCCCATTCGTGGGAGATCTGGGAGCAGAGCTGGAGCGCGTGGAAACCGCCGCTTTATCCCTACAAGACGGTCATGCCGGTTACGATGTTTATGCTACTCCTGCAGGGGATCGCCAATTTTGTTCGTGACTATTACGAGTTGAAGGGGGAAAAGATATGAATCCCGAAACCCTCGCCATGGTGATGTTCGGAACTCTTTTTGTGACGCTTTTTCTGGGCCACCCTCTGGCCTTCTCCCTTGGAATCCTAGCCCTTGTCTTTGGAGTCCTGGGTTGGGGGGGCGATGTTGATGTGGTATTCAACCTCCTTGCCAACCGGGCTTACGGGGTCATGGAGGAATATGTGCTGGTCGCGGTGCCCCTCTTCATATTTATGGCCCAGGTGCTTGATTCCACCGGTATCGCCGAGAGACTTTTCGAAAGCATGCATATCATAATGGGCCCCGTTCGTGGAGGTCTTGCCCTGGCCGTGATCATAGCCTGCACCATCTTTGCCGCCACCGCAGGCGTTGTGGGTGCTACAGAGGTGTCCGTAGGGCTCCTCGCCGTTCCCGCCCTCATGGCCAAGAAATATAATATTCCCCTCATAGCAGGTTCCATCTGTGCAGGAGGAACGCTGGGAATCATAATACCCCCAAGCATTATGCTGGTCGTCTATGGAAGCCTTGCCGCCCTTTCGGTAGGCCATCTATATGCGGCGGCTTTTGGGCCGGGAATCCTTCTTGCGCTTCTTTATGTCCTCTATATCGCCGTCATATGCGCAATTAAGCCCGGCTACGGCCCTCCACTTCCCAAAGAGGAAAGGATTTACTCCATAGGACATAAGGTCAAGATTTTCATAACATCTCTTTTTCCAGCCATCGTTCTCGTGGTGGTGGTACTGGGAAGCATCCTTGCAGGAGTTGCCACTCCCACTGAGGCGGCCGGGATGGGTTGCGCGGGCGCGGTTCTGCTCGCCCTTCTTTATGGGAGATTCAGTTGGAAGGCCCTTTACGATGCATCATGGGCTACCTTTCTTACTACCGCCATGGTTATGACCCTGTTCCTGGGCGGAAACGCATTCCAGGCCGTTTTCATGGGACTTGGCGGCGGCGAGATGGTAACAAACATGCTGGTCGGGACCGAGGCCGGATACTATGGGGTTCTGTTCATCATGATGGGGATCGTTTTTTTCCTTGGCATGTTCATTGACTGGCTGGGGATTCTCCTTATAGTCATACCCATATTCATGCCTGTCGCCTTGGAAATGGGCTTCAACCAGATATGGTTTTCAATCCTGATATGCGTAAATCTGCAGATGGCCTTTCTGACGCCTCCCTTCGGTTATTCGCTTTTTTACCTCAGGGGTATCGCTCCGCCTGAGATGACCATCATGCATATCTATAAAGGAGTTGTTCCGTTTATTTGCCTCCAATGGTTAGCCCTTGTTTTGTGCATATTTTTCCCTGATATCATCCTCTGGCTTCCCAAGATTGCATTCGGAGCAGGGGCCATCAAGTAAGAACTTAAGGCCCGGATATGGCTTCGGCCTATCTGGGCCTTTTCAAGAAAAGGGAGAAAACCGCCCCGGCAAAGGAGATGCCGGCAGCAACCAGGAACGGCACCGTGAAGGACTGGGTTTTGTCCGCGAGATAACCACCCAGGGTGGGTCCCAGCGCCTGCCCTATTCCAAAGAAAAGAGTTATGAATCCCAGGCCTGCCGGCGCAAGGCGGGGGCCAACCATGTCGCCCGCCGCAGCCGCCATGATGGTTGGTATGCTCCAGGCGGTAAGGCCGAAGAGGACGGCCGATATGTAAAAGCCTGTCTCCATTTTGAGCGTCGCATAAACGAGATAGGAGATCCCCAGGACAAGATAGGCAAGAGCCGCACCCCGGCTTCGGCCAAGGCGGTCGGAAATACTTCCCCAGATCACCCCGCAGAAGATGCTCAAACCCCCTACCATTGCCCAGAGGCTTCCTGCCCAGCTTTGGCTGTATCCCATCTCCTTTACCAGGTATGCCGCGAAAAATACCACATAGATGATGTAGGACATGCCGTAGAAGAAATATACAAGGCCCAGGTACCAGACCTGCCCCTTGGAATAGACTGTTCCCCATGCAAGAGATGAAGCCTTTTCCTGCTGGGAAATCTGAGCCGGCGGAGCCTGGGAAGGAACATCTCCCACCGGCTGAAGCCCCTTTTCCTCGGGCCTGCTTCTGACAAAAACAAAGACTATCAATGCGATGACGATAACCGCGCAGCCAAGCACATACCATGAAGTCCGCCACCCTTCTGCCCCAAAGGCGCTGAGGAGCGGTGGCACAACGAGGCCTGAGATGAGAGTGCCTGCCCCTATTCCGGCGGAGACAATCCCGGTTGCAAACCCCCTTCGCCTGACAGCAAACCATGCGGACCCCAGGGCCATGGCCGGCACATAGGCAGCGCCGTTTCCGAGTCCGGTCATCAGGCGCATGGCAAAGGCGAAGCCGAATGTCTGGCTGAGCCCTGTCAGTATCATTGTAATCCCCATAAGCAGGAGGGCAATAGTTATGACGATGCGGGTTCCAAACCTGGCCGCCAGAAAACCTCCAATAATGGCCATGGCAAGATAACCGATGAAGTTGCCAGTGCCCAACAGGCCTAACTGGGTATAATCGAACTTAAGGCCGTCCTTCATGGCGGGAAGTATGATGGTATAGGCCATCCTGCCGAAGCCGTGGGCCGCTATGGCAGTAAGAAGCCCCATTGCTATAACTATCCATCCGTAGTGGATTCTTTGCCTTGCCATGTCCTGCTTGCCTCCTGTCTATGTTATTGTGCAATAAGTATGACAAGAATTGAAAACTCTTCAAGACATATTTCCATAGAGATACCGAGGGCTCCAGCCGATGCTTTTAAGGGCCTTGTAATCATTTGCCCCAGGCATTATCTTCAGTCCCTGGTCAGTCAATCTGGCTAAAAAGGAAAAGGTTCTTATGATCAAATCCACGAACATAGCACGGTGGGTTCATGGGTGGGGCTCTTCATCCGCGGAAACCCTGAATCAAGACGGGCTGCGCTGGAAGTATATACCATCCTCCCCGGGATATCCTCGGGTATGATGCTGGAATCAGGAAAACACCGTGGCCCACAAAGTCGGCCACGCCATTCTAATCCAAGCCACGGGGCGGTATCTCACATGACCGGGCTTATTAAACGACTCGCAGGCAGGACTGACCTTGCCGAATAATAACATCTCATGTGGCGGCACTTTGGCTTCACGACGTTACTTCTACGGATACGTGGTGGTGGCAACATCCTTTGCCATTCAGGTAATAGGATGGGGCATCCACAACAGCTACGGGGTATTTTTTAATCCTCTGGTCAATGAATTCGGCTGGAGCAGGGCCTCCGTGGCAGGGGCCGCATCAGTAAGCATCCTTGTACACGGACTCTTGAGCATATTCGTCGGGGCGTTAAACGACCGAATCGGCCCAAGACTCATCATGACCGGGTGTGGTTTGCTGATGGGATCGGGATATCTGCTCATGTCAAGGACAGACACCCTCTGGGAGATATATCTCTATTACGGGATCATAATCGGAATGGGGGTTAGCGGGACCGATGTTGTGCTGCTTTCAACCGTGGCCCGCTGGTTCATACGCAAGAGGGGCACCATGAGCGGGATACTGAAGGTGGGCACCGGCCTGGGCATGGTTATAGCACCTATCTTCATAACCCTCATCCTGAAGATCTATCCGTGGCGCACCTGCTTTGCTATCCTGGGGATCATCATCGCGGCATCTTACGTATTTCTGGCCCAGTTCCTGGTGAGGGATCCGGCCCTGAAGGGCCAATCAGCCGACAATGCGGGGCCGGCTGGTCCCGATTGCGCGCGTCTGCCTGAAGCGGGATTGACTTGCCGTGAAGCGCTCCTTACAAGACAATTTTGGTCCCTTTGCTTCGTCTGCGCTCTATCGGTATCTTGCACCTACACGATATTGATGCACCTGGTTCCCCACCTGATAGACACAGGCATGACCCCTACGAAGGCCGCAACCGTCCTTGCCACTGTAGGGGCCGTGAGCATCGGTGGAAGACTCGTCATGGGAGCGACGGCGGACAGAATCGGAGTAAAAAGAGCCCTGGCCGTAACCTTTGCCATGATGTTTGCGGGTCTTCTCGTGCTCAATAACGCGGGGTCGGTCTCGATGTATTACCTGTTCGCGGTAGTGCACGGGTTTGCCCACGGTGCGTTTTTCGCCCTCATGTCGCCCGCGGTTGCGGCTTTTTTCGGCACAAGATCACACGGGATTCTCCTGGGAAGCGTAATTTTCAGCGGCACCATAGGGGGCGCGGCGGGCCCCCTAATGGGAGGGCATCTCTTCGACATTACCGGCACCTATCGGGTCCTTTTCATGGTCCTTGCCGGTGCAAGCCTCGCGGCCTTCGCCCTCACCATGTCCCTTTCGCCCAGAGCCCGCAGGAGTTAAAGGGGGTGCACAGTTCTCCGCAGTCAGCCCCTATTTGACCTCCTCGAATCTGCCCTTTACCGCGTGGCACACCGGACAGTGCTCAGGTATCTTTTTTTCACTGATGTGCCCGCAAATTCGACAGACATACAAGACGGATTTTATCTCCGAATCCCCTGCTTCCATCACTTTGCGAAATAGCTCAAGATGCTGAGAGGCGACCTTCATAGTCTGATTGAAGGCCTTTTGGATTGCCCAGGGGGAGTCCCTGGCTTCCTTTGCCATAACAGGGCAAAGATCCCTCAAGACTCTTTCTTCATTTTCCAGGGCCTCTGCCAGATTCTCATCCGTTGAGCCGATCTTTCCCTTCATGTGGCCAAGGAATCTTCGCGCCTGGACCGACTTGGCAGCGGACATAGCCCTGAAGAGCTTAGCCAGATAGCTTCTTCCATCTTTTTGGGCCTTGAACGCAAAGGCACTGTTTCTGGCAGCGGCCCTGGATTCCTCGGAAAAGGCCTTCACTATGTTCTCTGAAACAGTATTCTTCATAGGACTTGTCTCCTGGTCTTAATTGACATCAGACTTATCCTGAAGCCTACCAGAGATAGGGACGTTCCACAAATCCCGGTTGAATTGCCCCTTGCCACCTGTCATCGCATGGGGGAAGATAGAACAGGGAAAATACAGCATCGAATAAGCAAGGAGATAAAACTGTAAAAATGAAGGGCGTGCCCCTTCTTATCAATCCATGGATATATGATTTTGCGGCCCATGATCTGTGGGCAAAGCCGATGGGGCTTTTAACCATAGCATCCAAGCTCAGGGGGGCAGGATTCCCCTTGCGTGTCATAGACTGCCTGGACATGCATCATCCCTCCATAACCAAAGAAGATTCCCTCAAAATCAAGAGAGCTCCCTTCGGGACAGGCAGGTTCCTCAAAGAAGAGGCGCCCAAGCCGACCGCCCTGGCCCATGTAAGGAGACGCTACGGCCGCTATGGAATAGGCATGGATGCATTTCTGGAGGACCTCTCATCAGTAAAGGAGCCCCCTGCCATAATAGTTACATCCCTCATGACCTACTGGTATCCGGGAGTTGTGGAGGCAATCAGGGCGGCCCGCATGGTGCATCCCCATGCCCCCATCATCCTGGGAGGCATCTATGCCAGGCTCTGCCCCGAGCATGCAAGGGCTGTGACAGGAGCGGACTTTGTATGGGATGGGTGCGATGAGATCAGATATCTTAAGGATTTTTTGATGGAGCGACGCTGCGTTCCGAGGCCAACAGCAGAGGATAAGCGGCCCCATCCCTACCCCGCCTTTGATCTCCTCCACGGCCTGGATTATGTCTGTGTAATGACATCGAGGGGATGTCCATTTGCATGCCGGTACTGCGCAAGCCGCTTCCTGAATCCCTCCTTTTCACGCAGAGACACAGGGGAAGTCGTATCAGAGATCCTGTACTGGAGTGAAGAATACGGCATAAAGGATTTCGCCTTCTATGACGACGCACTTCTCCTTGGCGGGGATGGGGCAGTAGAAGATCTTCTAGGGGAAATCGTGAGTCTCGAAAAAGAGCTGCGGTTCCACACCCCCAACGCCCTTCATGCGGCACGGATTACCCCACGCACGGCTCGTCTCCTTTTTGCAGCAGGATTCAAGACGATAAGACTCGGGCTTGAGACGGCTGACTTTTCTCTCCGGAGGGGGCTCGACCATAAGCTTAAGGAAGGGGAGTTTGAAAATGCGGTTGAGGCCCTCTTTAAGGCGGGATTCAGAGCAGATAATATGGGGGCCTACGTGCTTGCAGGTCTTACGGATCAGTCGCCGGAAGATGTCTATAAAACTCTTTACTTTCTTGAGAGCGTGGGGATAATGCCCTTTCTAGCCGAATACTCCCCCATCCCGCACACCGCGCTATGGGAGCGGGCGGTGGAGGTTTCTCAATACGATATCTTACACGAACCCCTCTATCACAATAATACCCTCCTCCCCTGCTGGAGTGAGGAGCAGAGGGCCGGTTACGTGGAGATAAGAAGGACTGCGCAAGCCGCAAGGGACAAGGTTCGCGTACCGAATCAGCATGAGGGGGCATAGATTTACGGCTTGCAAAATAGGATGGATTTCCTCTAAAAATAGACCTGCCTGAATACAACGGAGGAACATGTGAGCAAACCCAAGAACGCTTTCGAACTATTCAAGCTACTTGACAAATCCAACTGCGGGGCCTGCGGTGAGAAGACCTGCCTTGCATTTGCGGGCGCCGTACTCAGGGACAGGCGTAAGGCCTCCGAATGCCCCAGGCTGGACCCTGAGACGGCTAAGATGCTCGATGATAAGGACCCTAACGAAAAGGGCGCTGAGGGGGAAGGAATATCATATCTGGAGACGCTGAAATCCGCCATATCAGGGATTGATCTTATGTCGGCGGCTAAAAAGATCAAGGCGCAATACGCTGCAGGAAGGCTCACCATCAAAGTCATGGGAAAAGATTTCAGCGTTGATCAAAAAGGCAATCTTTTCTCGGAGATCCATATTAACCCATGGATCGCGGTACCCTTCCTCAATCACCTTTTGAATGGAAGAGGAACAGAGCCGAAGGGGGACTGGGTGTCCTTCAGGGAACTCAAGGACGGCCGCGAGCGCTATCCTCTTTTCAGGAAAAGGTGCGAGCAAGCCCTTAAGCAGGTTGCGGACGTATATACGGATCTCTTCGACGATATGGTGCATCTCTTCGGCGGCAGGAAGGTGGAGCCTCAGTTTCAATCGGACATATCGGTTGTGCTTCATCCGCTTCCTCTTGTGCCGATGATGGTCTGCTACTGGCTGCCGGATGAGGAGATGGCGTCATCCATAAACGTCTTTTTCGACAAAACCGCCGATGACAACCTCGACATTGATTCCATCTTCGATCTCGGGGTCGGCTTTGCCAGGATGGCCAGGGCCATAGGTATAAGACACGGATTCGCCGCCAACGGATGAAAAGGCCAGGACCTAACCAGGCGAAACCAGCTCCTACCTTGTTATGATCCCTTCCTTGAACATCTGTGTGAGGGAGGCCCTTGCAACCTTGAGAAGAGCCTTCTCATCAAGGTATGAATAGCTGTAGTCGCTTACACCAGTCCACAGGATACCTTTGCCCGCCAAGTCATAGAAACGCGTCTCAATGGTTACAACAGGATCAGTAGGCTCATACCAGGGATCATCATAGCGACCATACCAGCCCCCAAACCTTCCGTAACCGATACCCACCCGTATCCCGGTTCTATGACGCACATCCCGCTCCCATGGAACCGCCCGCACTACAAAGGCGGCGTCCATGCCGGCAGCCCTTGCCGCTGTAAGAAGCCCGGCCATTTCATCAGCCAGGTTCCCGGAAAGAGCCCTGTAACCCGCAGACGCCTTTGCGCCCTCCGAGTTTAGCTCCCCTGCGATAAGATCCTCGCTGTTTCTTCTGACAGCCTCCACGTCGGTAAGGACAAGGGCGACTATCTTTCTTTCCGATATTGCCCAAGGCGGTTCGTTCGGTGCTCTCCACACAGACTTGAAGGAGCCGGCTGTGCATCCGGAAAGGGGGGAAACCGCCAGAAGCGCCAAAAGAACTACTTTTCTCATATCCATACCTCATAGACCCGCTTATGATTGCATTTATCATGATCAAAAACCAAGGCCAAACGTTCATGACAGCAATATTTTGTCACCCCCGAGCATGAAAATCCCCTTTCCCACAGATGAGAGAGCAGACCTCTTTTACTAATCCCTGACCCCTGACCCCTGGGTTGGCAAGTGTATTTTCACGGTAAATTAACGTTTAAATCTAAGAAGCCATCTTTCCCTATTCAACCGACAGCAGTTGACAAAGGATTCCAAATCGTTCTATCTAAACATAATCAAAAACGAAGCTTCCTTATGAGATGATCAAAATCGGTTTGGAACAGGTATCCCGACAAGGGGATGGAGTTCAGCCTTAACTAATCAAGGATAAGGAGAAGATCCATGGGCAGGAAAAGGACGCTCGGCTTCAAATTGATCGCAGGATTCTCGCTGGTTGCGGTCATCACACTGGCCCTCGGCGCTTTCGGCTACTTCGGAGCCATTAGGAGCGAAAGGGCAATAAAGGAGATAGGCCAGGAACGGCTGCCGTCACTGGACAGCCTCCTTCTCGTCAGCTCTTCCGCAGAAAGCATAAACGCATCTGTCAGGACCCTTGCAATCCCTGGACTCGGGCTCGATGTGCGGAAGGAGCAGTACGCTGCCTTGAAATCCGGTCTGGAGAAGGCGGATCAGGGCATAAAGAACTATGAAAGGCTTCCAAAGACTCAGGAGGAGACAAAGTTCTGGAGCGAGTTTGCGGCCGCATGGCTTCTGTGGCACAAGGAGATAGAAAAGGCCGTGGAGCTGGGTCATCTCTTTGATAAATCGGGCATACCGGACCCGGTGGATCTTAAACTTACTCTTGAAAGATTCAAAGGCGACATAAACGCCCTGGTTCTGCAGGTTAAGGAATTCCTACAGGAGTCAAAGGAGTTGAAAGGGGGAGAAAGGGCTGCCGATTGCCCTCTTGGCAGATGGGCTGCCTCATACAAGACCGACAACGATCAGTTCATGAAGCACGTCCAATCCATTGCCGAGCCGCACAAGAAGCTTCACGGAGCGGTGGCAGGAATCAAAAAGCTCGTGAGCGAGCAGGTATTTCTCGATGCCAACATGGTCTTTGAGAAGGATCTTCTCCAGGCAGCAGAAGCCTGCCTCGTGATCCTTAATCAGATGGCATCTTCGGCAGAGGATTCTCTTAAGCTCATAAACCAGCTTCAGGAGAGCATCACCGGCCCTGTCAAGAAGGCACAGGCCAGCGCCTTCCAGCCCATGGAAAGGCTCCTTACCATGAACCGGGCGGCAGCATCCCAAACAACAGCAGCCTTTGAAAGACAGGCCCGCATCATAGAGATCGTATCCGGGGCTGTAGCAGTAGGAGGCGCGTTACTCGCCCTGGCGCTCGGGCTGCTTGTTACGCGCTCCGTCACCAGGCCAATCAAGAGGGTGATAGAGGGGCTGGGCCAGGGGGCAGAAGAGGTGCAGTCAGCGGCCGGTCAGGTGGCTTCGGCTGGACAAAATCTCGCAGAGGGGACCTCCGAGCAGGCCTCCGCATTGGAGGAGACTTCATCCTCACTTGAAGAGATGTCTTCCATGACCAGGAGAAATGCAGAGAGCGCCCTTGAGGCAAACAAAATAATGGCCAGCGCAAAAGAGGTAGTCGGAAAGGCCGATCAGTCTATGGATATGATTACTAAGTCCATGCTTGAGATATCCAAGGCAGGCGAAGAGACAAGCAAGATCATAAAGACCATAGACGAGATAGCATTTCAGACAAATCTCCTGGCCCTCAATGCGGCGGTGGAGGCGGCACGGGCGGGCGAAGCCGGAGCGGGTTTTGCCGTTGTGGCCGATGAGGTGAGAAACCTCGCGATGCGCGCGGCCGAAGCTGCCAGGACCACATCCGGGCTTATAGAAGGAACGGTCGCCAGGGTGAAAGAGGGCTCATCCCACGTGGAGGGAGCAAACAAGGCATTTAAGCAGGTGGCAAGAGCGGCCTCAAAGGTGGCGGATCTTGTGGCCCAGATAAGCGAGGGATCATCCGAACAGGCCCAGGGGATCGAGCAGATCAACAAGGCCGTATCCGAACTCGACAAGGTGACCCAGCAAAACGCCGCCGGCGCAGAACAGGCGGCCTCTGCGGCTCAGCAGATGAGCTCCCAGTCCGTAGAGTTGCAATCGCTGGTGAAGGAACTTGCGCAGATGGTGGAAGCCGACCGAAGCAATAAGGCTGAGGGGCTGAAAGAGCCAAGAGACGTAAAGGAAGAGAGAGAGGTTCAAAGGGCAAAAGCCCTTGCGCCTGCCCGCGCCAAGAAGGCCATAGGAGATGCCATAAAGGCACCTGCGCTTTCTGCGGGAGAAATAGCGCCGGAGAAGATCATCCCGCTGGATGATGAGGAATTTAAAAACTTTTGAATCATTGCGCCATAGTAAATTAGGGGCCCGCGCCGGGCACTGGAAAAGGGGTTGGATGGAGGTGATGGAAGATGATCATGATCCGATGCGCCGATTGCGCTTTCCGAAAGAGGTATGACAGGAACCCCAGATCTGTTCTGGGGCGGCTGTGGCGCTGGCATACAGGCTGGTGCCCGGGTTGGAAAGGCTATCTCAAGTCTCTGACCGAGAACGAAGGACAGGCGCTCTCCCGGAAATACTGGACAAAAAAAGGCACTCGAACGAAGGCGACAAATGAAATCCATACCCATAGACGTTAGGCCCATGAGGCTGACAAGGAATCCTGGGCCAGATACCTTGTTCAAAAAATGAAAACCTCTTATTCGAAGACCCTCCTCGCGCTTCACAGAGGGCATCTTTTTATAATAGATAACAAACATGCCTGAGGCCGGCCTCAAGAGTAAAACTGCAAATATAAAGGATTGTCCCCTATTGGGTTTTGAACTGGCCGGTGGCGGCCGAGAGCTGCTCGGCGGTGGCGGCGTATTCCTGGGTCGACTTGTCCATATCGGCCACCGCCTTGTTTATCTGCTCTATGCCTGAGGCCTGTTCTCTGGATGCCCCCGCTATGGCAGCCACAAGCTCTGCGGCCTTTTCAACCGCAGAGATAACCTCGGATACTGCTCCGGCCGTCTCCTGGGCTATGCCTGCGCCTTCCTCCACGCTCCGCGCTGTACCTGACAGGAGATCCGCGGTGTTTCGCGCGGACTCGGCAGCCCGCATGGCAAGGGATCTGACCTCGTTTGCCACAACCGCAAAGCCCGCGCCCGCGGTGCCTGCCCTTGCCGCCTCAACGGCTGCGTTTAGCGCAAGCAAATTAGTCTGAAAGGCTATCTCATCAATTGTCTTAACTACCTTTGAGGTTTCTTCGCTTGCCTTGGATATGTTGGACATGGATTCGGTAAGATGCGACATAGACTGTCTTGCCTGAGATGCAAGACGATTTGCCTCTCTCATAAGTTCGTCAGCCCCCTGCGCGTCCTGGGAATTGCGCTGCGTCATGGAGGACATCTCTTCAAGGGAAGCGCTTGTCTCTTCAATCGATGCGGCCTGGCCGGTAGCCGACGAGCTGATCTTACCCGATACGGAGGCTATCTCTCCTATCATATCGCATAGGCTTTGATTTGCCAGATTCATTCTTGCCGTCATGTGGCTGAGCTCCGTTCGCCCCTGAACCTCAAGCCTGCGGCTCAGGTCCCCCTGACTCATCCTCCCGGCAAGCTCAAGGAGCCTCACCATGGGACGGTTTACCATGCGCTGAAACAACAGGTAGATAACAATTATCAAAACCACACATCCTGCCGCGCCCATAAGCAGGCTTTTGTTCCGAGTCAGACGGGTCTCATTTAAGGCCTCCTGTGCCGACGTGCGCACATGCAAGCCACCCAGGATCTTTCTGGAACCTCCGTGGCAGTGATGACATGATGCCTCATTCATTATGGGCCTGAAGGTGCTCACATAGTAAGCTCCGTCTATCTTTTCATCAAAAAGATCGCCCGTGTCCACTCCGTCTTGGAGCAATCTTGAAACAGCCGCCTTTGCCTTTTCATCATAAAGCAAACCTGAAAGATCCTTCCCCGAGGCAGAAGCCATGGTTGTAAAAGTTATATGGCCTCTGAAGTCAAAGATCGAAATATCCATTCCTGACATCTTTTCCTTAAGCCTTTTCAGTTGTGCCTCCACCTCCACGTTTCTTCCAGCCGCCAGGGCGTCAAAGGTGCCTCCCTCAACAGAAGCAGCAAGCATCTTGTTGGCCATTCTGCTCTGGCCGCGGATGGATTCTTCCTGCGAATGGATGTTGAACCAGATAACCGATCCCACAACAACAACCAGGATCAAGGTCAGGATGCTTACCACCCTTATCCAGAGCTTCTCACGGAGAAAAATGAAAATATTCCGTTTCATAGGGACCACCCTCTTGCCATGCTTTGATGAATCAATGGGCGCCTGAATAGAGGATCGGCTTAAAGCCGAAGGCGGCCACCCTTTCGGAGTTGTGACAGCCTCCGCAGACCTTCAGGGATACCTTGACTTTCAAGTCTGAAGGGTCTCCGCTCTCCGCGTGGATGCTGCCGGCTCCATGGCATACCTCGCACCCGGGATTCTTGAGATGAGGGGTTTCCTCAGCGGACCTGAATCCTCCAGTATCCCCATATCCTGTTGTGTGACACTTGAAGCAATCCTTGAACTCTGAATCGGACAGCTTCTTTTGCATCCTGAGGATGTTGGCAAAGGAACCCGCCTTCTTTGAATTGGCCATGAAACTCTTAAACTGGGCATCATGGCATTCCTTGCATGCCTCTGATCCGACGTAGAGGACATTCCGCTCTTGAGCTTCACCGCCTGCGGCAAAGCAGGACACCCACAGTATCCCAAAACAAATTAGAATAGCGATTGATTTGATCATCTTATCAGATCTCCCGATGAGAAAGCCGGACAACCATGCGATCTTGTCGAAGGCTACCTTAGTATGGTGGGATTTTTTTGTCAACTATCAGGGTTCATTGCGAGTTACCTTAGAAACCCGACCCCGCATCTTCATCTGAGGAAATGATCCCTAAATGGCCCGCGCCCTAAAAGACTTCCTTTGAAAGGTTGTGCTTCTGCATCTTGTAGCGCAGGACCCTCTCACTTATCCCCAGGCGCTCTGCAGCCCTGGTCTGTACCCAGTTGCTCTCGGTCAGGGAGGCCCTTATGAGCGCCTTTTCAAGATTCTCCAGCCGTTCCGTGAGGCTTCCCTGGGTTGTGAGGCTATGGTGACGGATTTCTTCGGGCAGATCCGCGGGCCTTATAAGGCTGCTTCTCACCATGGTCACAGTGCGCTGTATCACGTGCTCAAGCTCTCTGACATTTCCCGGAAACGGATACTTGACAAGCATATCCATTGCCTCGGGGGTCAGACGAACGGGCCCCTTCCCGTACTTCTCCACAAAGAAGGCTAAAAGGTCGGGGATATCCTCTTTCCTTTGCCGCAAGGCCGGCGTTTCGATTTCAAGCACCTTTACCCTATAAAATAGATCCTGCCTGAAGCGGCCTTCATCCGCCGACTGCTTAAGATCCTTGTTGGTCGCCGAGATGAGCCTTACGTTTACCGGAAGGCTCTTTTCGCTCCCGACCCGCGATATCCTTCCCTCCTGAATCACCCTCAGGAGTTTTGGCTGGAGAAGGAGGGGCATCTCGCCTATCTCGTCCAGGAAGAGGCTCCCGCCGTCGGCAAGCTCAAATCGTCCCTTTCTATCGCTCACCGCGCCGGTAAATGAACCTTTCTCATGGCCGAACAGCTCGCTTTCAAAAAGGTTTTCCGGTATAGCCGCGCAGTTGAGATCAACAAAAGGATGATCCCGTCTTGAACTCAGGTGATGTATGAGCCTTGCCATGACTTCCTTGCCTGTCCCAGTCTCACCCTCTATCAGGACGGGCCAGTCCGTCTCAGAGACTCTTCGAACAGCCGAGAGCACCTTTTTCATGGCTGGACTTCGGGCAATCACCTTGAGGGGCAGCGGCCTGCGCTCAAGCTCATCCTCGACAACAAGCAGGTCCTCATCAACACCCATGTCTCTATCCAGGGCATTTATCTTTTCAAGGAGAAGTTTGAGATCCAGGGGCTTTTCCAGAAACTCATCAGCGCCGTCTTTCATGGCCCCTACCGCCGTGTGAACATCGGCGTAGGCTGTAACCATGATGATCCTGGCCATAGGATTGGCCTCCTTCATGGTCTTGAGTACCTGATCCCCGCTGGGGCCGGGCATTCGCTGATCCAGGAGCACCACGCGTACGGGCTCTTTGAGAAATATCTTAAGGCCCTCATCGCCGTTTGGGGCAGAAAATACCTTAAGGCCCTGTTTTTTAAGGAATCCTGTCAGAAGTTCCACTTGGACGGGATCATCGTCCACCACAAGGATAGTCATGCGGCCGCCACCGTACCTTCGGAGGCGTTTAATGAACGAACCCGTTGGCCCTTCCAAAGAGGGAGATAGAAGGTTATATCCAGTTGATCCTTTTCAAGGATACGCGCGGTCATCCTTCCGCTGTGGGCCTTGATGATACGGCTTGCAATGGATAGCCCCAAGCCTGTTCCGTCTGCCTTTGTGGTAAAGTAGGGTTCAAAGATGCCATCAAGGTCATCCGGTGAAAGCGCAAATCCGGCGTTCCTTACGCTCAGAAACCCCTCATCCCCATCCCGTCCGCTCGATATTGCCATAAATCCTCCTTCCGGCTGGGCCTCAATTGCGTTTTTTACTAGATTATCAACTACCTGTCCCAGGAGGGATGGGTCCCCTGCGACCGGTTCTCTTAGCCAAGGCTCCAGCACAAATCTTATTCCAGCGAGCACTGCGCGGTCGCGGTATAGTTCAAGACAGTTTTTCACGAGCGCCTCCAGCGATACTTTCTCGATTCGAGGGCTGGGCGGCCTCGCATAGCGTAAAAGTCCGGTTACGGTTGCATTAGCCCTGCACACCGCGCTTGACATAAGCTCCATGAGCCGTCTGTTTTCGGAAGAAAGAAGCGGAGACTCCACCTGGAGCCTCTGAAGGCCCATATTAACAGCGTTGAGTGAATTCTTTATCTCATGGCTTATCGCTGCGGCGGCCCTCCCGAGGGATGCCTCCTCTCTCGATCTGGATAGCTCCCTTTCAAAGCTCCTCACCCCGGCAAGCTCTCTTTTCTGCCCCCTGTAAAGCAGGAAGGAAAGAATCCCTCCGAACAGGGCCAGGGCCGTGCTGAAAATGAAAAAACCCCTCCATAGCCTTATGTTGAAAAGGGTCAGATAATCCGCATCCACCCCCACTGAAAGAGAGGATGAAGCGACGGGAAGAATGACTTCCACCACGTCTTTTCC
Source organism: Desulfatiglandaceae bacterium (assembly GCA_041753575.1). GTDB lineage: Bacteria > Desulfobacterota > DSM-4660 > Desulfatiglandales > Desulfatiglandaceae > CG2-30-51-40. The sequence continues at coordinate 8,714 of JBGSUA010000033.1, read as the reverse complement.
AGACTCCTCATCCTCCAAGAGCTTCAGTTTTCCCGTTTCGGAGCCATCCTGATCTTTCTTGCCGAGCTTTACATAGGCTATGCCGGGCATCATAGAGAGGACCTTGGCCATTTGGGCAAGTCCCATCTGTTCCTGCAGTTCCTCCAGACGAAGGGCCTCTGATCCTATCGCCAAACATGCCGCGCTTACTTCCGCAGGCCATAGCAGGAGATAGAGGTGCTCCCCCTGTATGTGTTCCAGGGCTGGCTTATCCTTGCATTCATCGCTCCGGCCCTGGAGCCATCCTGTTGGACCGTCAACCGAAGTACCTGATTTTCTAATGATCCTTATGCCCCTGAGTCCCGCCTCCCTTGAGAAGGCGGCAAGTTCATCGCTCGAAAATGGCTCCACCTGATCCAGGTATGACACAAAACGCGCGGTGTTGCCGAGAAGTCCCTTGAGGATGTCTTCCGTCGCGTCTCTGGTCATGACGGCCGCCTCGGCATTTCTCTGTATGACGCCGGCAACCATGGACGCATGGGCCAATGCATGGGCTTCCATCGCCTCTTTTGCCTGCCGCATCTGCCAGAGATGATACCCGGCGGATGCCGCAAAGAAAAGCCCGAACGCCAAAAGGTTGGCAACCCACAGGCGAAAAGGCCCTTTACCTGCCACCTCTACCCCCTCTGCCGCTAAAGCCCCCCCCATGGCCCGTGCCGCCCGCCCCGCCGAGCCTGCGTCTTACACCGGTAGGATCTGAGCCCGCACCTCCGCCGGAGACAGCCCGGACGGCGCCTGCCTGGAAGAGCCCGCTCAGGGAGTCCCTGTCTCCCCAGACGCGCACGATATCGCCCACGGAAAGCCCGGAGGGTATTCTCCCATCCTTGAAGCCCACCAAAATCTCTTCTTTCTCTCCTGCCGGGATCACCGTAATGGTCCCCTTTTCGGGTCCGATGGAGACCACTCGACCCACAAGAGCGTCCTCGGCAATTGCACTTGCCGCCGCGATAAGGAAAATAAAATTTAATATGACCAGGATACGCCGCATTCAGTCATTACCTGAGTATATGATTCCCCCCCTGCCGTTGAATCATTCCGGCTGAGGTCTGCTCCCGCAAAAAGCCGCCATCTTCCGAAAAACCTCGAAAGACGAAGCGAAATAAAAGCGCTTTTGTCCCTGCGCGATTCGTCAAACCAGGAGGATCTGACCGAGGCGTTGAACTCAGCTGCCCATAGATCGGCCCACCTCTTCTCAAGCGACGCGCCAAGTTCCGCGATGTCTCTCGTCTCCTCGGATCTGGAGGAATCAAGCCTTGAATACGATCCGAAGATGCCCAGTGATAATTTGGGAGATAACGCAAGATCCAGATCGGCCCCTAGGGTAATTAGATTGTCTTCGCGCCCAGGATAAACAGCCGGTTGTCCATCGGTGTCTTCAGTGCCCCCGCCGTGTGGTCCCTGCCCCTGACCGCCGCCAGGTCCATTTCCATTAGGGAAGGATGCTCGGCCTATTCCGCCTCTGCCCATCGAACGATCAGCGTCCGCCCTTCCCCCGTAACGAGAGGATTCATTGAGATAATCAAGCCTCCTTACGCCAGTGCGGAGGGTAATAACAGCACTCCGGCTCGCAAACCAGGCAAGGCCCAGATCGGCAAAAACCTCGTTTCTTTCATCTTCATCCACCAGATGATCACGGTATATAACGGCTCCCACTGAAACGGCAGGGATCAAGGCTCCCTGGAACAGGGGGAATGACAACTCAGGTCCCGCCTCCAGCCTATAATTGTCCCCCAGGGAAAAATGATCACGATATGATGCGCTTGCGGCTATTCCAAGATTAGCGCGATTGGTGGAGATGAGTCTATGGGAGGCAGAAACCCCGTAAGCCGCAAAGGCAGAACCCTCCTCATCTTCATAAAGGCCGGGGTTACTGTCGTAACCCAGTGAGGAGGTAAGGGAAAGCTCGGCCGCGCTGCTGATGTTTATGAAAACGGCCAGTATCAGTAAAAAAGAGAAGGAGAACCACAGGCCATTCTTGAACAGATCCGATGTGGAACCCCTTCTCAATAGCCTATTCCTCGCAGCCTTTCTTGTTCATCTTGAGCTTTGCCTTTCTCCAGAGGGGAAGGCCCGTATCCGGATCGCGGAGCTGGATGTTGGCCCCGGGCTCACCTACCTCATCTTCAAAAGTTATCTTAAATGCGACGTTAAATGCAAGCTCGCCGACCGTGATCGTATAACCTTCGACTGTGATGACGTCAGTTACGTCAGGTCGGGACACTTCCATCAGGTCCCAGTAACGCTGCGGCCCTATGCCGCTGATAACGACGCTGAATCCCCCTCCTTCGACTTCTGCATTACTGACATAAAGAACCAAACCCTGCCCGTCATTACACTCCATAACTGTGCCGGTGTATATGAAAGGAGTCCCCTGCAACAGATCATGTTTCGGAGCCGGCCCGGTTCCGTCCATCACACCTTTGCCGTTTCCAGCCAATGCCCACATAGGGCTAAGAAATACCAAAGCCAATACTGCAATGACAGCACCCATTCTTTTTTTCATCATCAATTCCTCCTCTTTTCTTTGATGTTTTTTCTCTTCAATAATTCATCAAAACCCTATCTGCCCCTGTTTCGTCCCTTTCCGACCCCCTGGCCGGTGCCGTCGCAATCCCATGAGCCTCCTCCCGGCCCATTGCCGGTTGTTTGAGTTCCCAGGTTCTGCTGCCTCATTCTGCTGCGGACCTGCGTCATGTCTCCAGATGATTGACCGGAGTTTTCTCCGCTCTGCCACATATTCCTGGCCGATGACCCGTTCCGGCCGGCAAAGGCCTCGTCATCGCCCCCTGAATATACGGCAAGGGCCAACAGGCCTGCCGCGCCAAGGGAAATCCATCTTTTCTTCAAATCCTTCTCACCTCCTTTCTCATTAATGAAACCTCTTTCATAAAAGTGATGCTTGGATCAAAATTGCTCTTGTCTAATGACTCGATGCCTTTCGGTCACAAAAGCTCAAGCATCGTTTGAGATGGAATTATTCAAGTATGATGCCAAACAATATATTGCTCAATATCAACATGTTATCTGCATGGCTGGATCATAGGATTCGACAATCGGGGAAAACCTCGACAGGTTTGTCGAACGAAATGATGAGAGACAAAGGAATAATGATGAATGATAAATAAGGCAAACGGGGCAGGTTAATATCAAGTAAGGAATGAGTTAGGTCAATCAGCGGACTTGAGGTAGATCCGGACTGTGGTTCCGAGCCCCGGCGTGGATTCAACGTCAATATGGCCTCCGTGGTTCTTTACGATTCCATATACCGCGGCCATGCCAAGCCCCCGCCCCTGAAACTTGGTGCTGAAGAAGGGCTCGAAGACCCTGGACAGGGTTTCAGTGTCCATTCCACTGCCGTTGTCCTGGATCATTATGCACACGTATCTGCCCGGCTCAGGATGCACATCAAGGATGGACTCTTTCTCCGACAGCTCTATATTCCTGCAGCGAACCGTTATCTTTCCCTCCCCCTCTATGGCCTCGGAGGCATTTGCCACCAATGCGGAGAAGGCCATCTGCAACTGGGGTACATCCACATTGAGGTTGTGCAGACCCTCAGGGATGTCTTTTTCCAGAGCCACAGGCGCCTTGACGAGATCTCCCGTCAATTCGAGCGCGCTTGAAATAAGCGCGCCAGCCGCTACCACTCTGGGCTGATACCTGCCTCCCCGGGCGTATCCCAGAAGCTGGGCCGTGAGGCCTACCATCCTATCCTTCATGGATTTAATATTGATTAGATAGCGGGACCTCTTTTCGGGAGCTAAAGATGGAGACTCAATGGCCTCAATACTGAGGCCTACGACGCTCAGGGCATTGTTGAACTGATGAGCCACCCCGCCTGCCAGCGTTGCTATGGCATCCGTCTTCCTTGCCTCATGGAGCCTCCTTTCAAGTTCCCTCTTTTCCCCCTCGATACGCCTGCGCTCGGTTATATCGCGGCTTACGCCAAGCATCTTTGAGGGCCTCCCATTCTCATCCCGCATGAAGGTAACAGTCACCTCGACCCACCCATAAGATCCGTCCTTTTTCCTTTGTTCGACCTCTATTGTAAGTGATCTGGACGGATCAACTCCAGGAGAGCTCTCCTTTGCGATTTCCAATGTGAGGATATCCTTTACCACCTTGAAAGAAGAAGGAGATAGGGTCTCCTCCATGCTCAACTCCATCGCCTCCTTCTGCGAATAGCCCCTCACCCTGAGAACCGAAGGGCTCATGTATTCAAAGCGCATGGTTTCCAGGTCAATCGTCCAGATGATATCTGAGACATTGTCGGCGATGAGTCTGTACTTAAGCTCGGATTCCCGCGCGATCCTCTCCGCCTCAGCTCTGAATGCGACTTCCTGTTCGAGATTCTTTCTTGCCTCAAGGAGCAGATTCTTCTCCTTGGCAAGGGATCGGGATATATTCCTTTCCTTGTCTGCGGCAAATTCAATGCCTCTTATCATTACCGCGGCGGCAGAGGCCACGATCAAGTTGAGCAAAACAAAGTTTGCCCCTGCAGTGATTGCTCGAAGCCCGCTTACATAGTATGGGGTTTCCTCTCCAAGATGACCGCTGTAGTAAAGAATCCCCAAGGCCGAAAGTGTAACGGCATTCAACAGAACAGCCAGTAATGCAGCCCTTAGTCCCGTGAGAAGTCCTGCCATGGCCCCGAAGGTAAAGAGCCAGATGGGACCTCCGCTAATGATCCCGGCATTGAAAATGACGGAAAGTCCCACTCCGTAAAAGCCCATCACCACTACGGCGGCCCTTATCCCGTAAGGGATGCCTCTGAAAAGAAGCAGAGCAATACCCAGAAAACAAGCTGAAACGTCGAGAACCAGTAATGTCCAGAGCTTCTCCTTGAATGAAAGAATAAAGGCCGGCACTGCGGCAAGAGCCGAGAGAAGCACAGCCGTTCCGACAACGGCCATGAGGATCCGTTCTCTCCAGTAGACAAGGCCATGCTCGGGCAGTATGCCCCTTTTAGCGCATTCTTCGGCCAAGAGGTCAGAGAGCTTTTTCCTTATGCCAACCATAAGAAACCCATGAGGATATGCCTTATCTATTCAAAATCAGGCCTTGGAACCGAATATCTTCTTGAATCTTTCAAGCTGCTTTCTGGGCGTGACAGTGGGCCTTTCATAAACGGACATGTCCTTTTCTATCCCGAAGAGATACCTGGCAATATTTTTGAGGGGCTCAAGATCATAGCGGGACATCATGGCGATGGTCTCCATCTGAGGGGAGCCGCCGCCGTGAAGGCCGGCTACCTGATTGACCGTGGCAAGCTCGGATACCACCAGATTTTCAATACCCCTGAAGCAGCGATGCTGGTCCTCTGCTGATATCTTGGGGTTTCGCATCATGTACTTGTTGGCAAGGGGGCCTGTCTCCTTGCTGAAAAACTCCTCCTCAAAAGGCATGGTTGCGCAAAGTCCTCCCGCCAGATCCGCTACCACCTTAAATTCGTTATAGATCTCTTCCCCGGCCAATCTCCTGCCCGCGTTGGTCAAGATCTCATCAGGGATGAAGGTGCCGGAAGAAGATCTCTCGGCCCTGTAGGCGCTCACCTGGCCCGCCGCGAAGACTAGCTCCGCGGTACCTATCAGGTGGGATATCTTGTCCTTTACGTGATCCACCCCCTCAATACCGTTGTATTCGGAGACAAGTGCGGCAGCGCTTGCAAGGATTTCCGAGACGGCCGGCTTGCATCCGGTGTAGGAATGGCGGTGGTAGTGGGCAAAGAGAAGGGCCAGAAACCCCGCAAATGGAGTCTGCCTGGGATCACCCTTTCCGTCCATAAAAACCCTTTCCCTTGGCACAAAAACATCATCAAAGATGGTGAAGGACTCGCCGTCTCCAATCTCTGCTATAGGAGCGGGAAGATGGGTCCTCTTGTGATGGTTGGCGGGACGGACAAGCATCTTTACCCCGTCCAAGTCCGCCGGGACCGCGAAGGCTACCGCATAGGCACTGTCTTTATCCGTCATGAATCGCGTGGGAATTACTATTATCTCATCGCTTACAGGGGCGGCGGTATTATCAACCTTGGCGCCCCTTACCACTATGCCGTCCGGCCTGCTCTCCACGATGCGCACGTAGAGATCGGGATCATCCTGCTCATGAGGCCTCTTCAAACGATGGCCCTTGGTATCGGTCTGGGCGCAGTTTGCAGTAATGTCTTCCTCCTGCCAATAGGCCAGATATTTTAAAAAATTCCTGTTACAGTCCGTCTTGAGGATCTGGTCCATCTCATGGGTTACAACGGAAAGGGCGTTCATGGCGTCTATGCCCATGCAGCGCTGGATGCACCCTCCAGTCCTGTGGCACAAAACCCGCGTCATTCTCTGTTTCTTGAGAAGATCTTCAATACTTTGATGGATGTGGGTGAACCTGCTGATCTCCTCGCCGTTAAGATGAGATTTGGTCCTGCACAGGTCCATGTACCTGGGATCGTTCGAACAATCGTAGGTCTCCCTGATAGTTCTGAAGGCCCCCCGAAGCCCCTCGTATTCGGTTCTGTCAACCTTTTCCCCTTTGACATAGACGTTTCTCTTAAGTTTCTTTATACGATCGAAATATTCCTCATAGGTCTTGACTGCCATAGTTATTCTCCTGAAATTGTTTTGTGAAAAAACAGGTCAGAGGCTTCAGCCGCCTTAACGAGCCACGCTTCTGATATAGTGGTCATTATCCTATGTTAATATATTTCGAATCAAGGGGTAACCACCATTTCCCTATCAGAATTCTTGCAGTATTGACGGCTTTGTAAGAAAATGTCATCCAATGCGTAGCACTGCTACACCCCTCATCGTCGTAGGGTATGGGTAACAACTCCTCGCTCCCAGGTATTGTCAGAGCTGCGCTTGGACACCTCACCCTTCGGGCAGGCCCCCATATTCGCGCGTCTTGTATCCGGAGCTTTTTTCTTTGCCGTCCGATTTCGGTTTTTTTGGGAGTTCATTAAGAAAGGTTGCGGGACAAATCCCGTGGGGATCGTGGATGGAGCTTTTTGAGTCCTATAGAAACTGCCGACTCTGCCCTCGCAGATGCGGGATTGACCGAACAGGCGCAGGAATAAAAGGTTACTGCGGCGAGACCGATAAACTTCGGATCGCCTATGTGGGTCCTCACTTCGGGGAGGAGCCTCCCCTGACCGGCACCAGGGGATCAGGCACAGTCTTTTTTACCGGATGCTCACTGAGATGTTCGTTTTGCCAAAACTATCAGATATCACGTGAAAAAGTGGGAAGGGAATGGAGCAGCGAAGAACTGTCCGAAGCGTTAAAGGCTCTTGCAGAGAAAGAAAAGGTCCACAATATCAATTTTGTGACACCAGATCATTTCTTTCCCCACATGGTCAAGACCGTTGAGCTATTCAGGGAAAGCAGCCCGGCAGTCCCTATCCTGCTGAATCTCTCCGGATACCAGTCCAGCGAGCTTATCGAATTTGGCAAGGACTATGTGGATATCTATCTCCCGGACTATAAATACTCAGATTCTTCTCTTGCCGCCCGCCTTTCAAGATGCCCAGACTATCCGGTAACGGCCCTCGACGCAATCGCGGCGATGGTCACACAGAAAGGCTTCCTCGACCGCACATCCGAGGGAGAAATCGCATCTAGGGGAGTCCTTGTAAGGCACCTGATCCTGCCCGGCCATGTTGACAATTCCATTAATGCCCTGACTGGCCTCTATCTGGAATTCGGCCCAGAGCTGCCCCTGAGCCTCATGTCCCAGTATCATCCCGTGAGGCCACAGGAGGAGCCTTCACTGAACAGGCGCATCAGCAAGGATGAATTTGAAAAAGTCTATTGCCACTGTCTTGAACTTGGCTTTGAGACTATGTTCATACAGTTCCCAGACAACGAGGCCTCATCTGATCCGAAAAGAACTCCCTTTGTGCCGGATTTCAGGTCAAGCCTGCCTTTTGCGTTTCCGGGACATTCAAGTGTTGACAATGATGGGGGGCTTTGCTAAAAAAATCACATTCTTCCGATTTTCATTAAGGAATGCTTAGCAGCACTTATATTAACGAAAGGAGCAAGTTATCCGATGGAGGCATTAACCCCTTTATATGAAGTAAATCAGGCCCTGGTAGCCATGGGGGCCGAAAAGCTCAATCTCTGCATGCAGTGCGGTATGTGCGCCGGATCATGCCCGTGGAGGATAGTAGATGGCCCCTTCAACATAAGAAAACTCATACGTATGGCACAGCTCGGCGTTGAGGGCTATGAATCCGCCGACGTGCTCTACGGGTGCACCACGTGCAATAAGTGCGTGCTCAAGTGCCCCAGAGGAGTCACTATTATTGATGTTGTAAAGGCCATGAGGGCCATGATAGCCGAGACAGGCGCAATCCCAGGCGTTTTGAGGACAGTTACTGGCAGCGTCCACAGTAACGGTAACCCATGGTCAGAGCCCAGGGAAAAGAGGACCTCCTGGACCCAGTCCATCCAGGTGCCGGCCTTTGACGCGAGCAAAGAATATTTCCTCTCTATTTGCTGCACATCCGCCTATGACGTTCGAAGCCAGAACATAGCCAAGGCCATGGTAAAGGTGCTATCCGCAGCGGGGGTAAGCTTCGGCACTATAGGAGTCGAGGAAAACTGTTGCGGTGAGTCTGTAAGGAAGATCGGGGACGAAGAACTATTCGCAAAGATCGCTGAGAAAAACATTAAGCTGTTCAGTGA
>JBGSUA010000032.1:0-11493 GCA_041753575.1 Desulfatiglandaceae bacterium | reverse complement strand
TCCCTTCTGGACGGCTGCTATGTGATCAAGACAGATCTTCCGTACCATGCAGCGACAAAGGAGGTCATTCATGACCGGTATAAGGATTTAGCAGAGGTGGAAAGGGGTTTCCGCACGTGTAAGACAGACTTTTTGGAACTCCGGCCCGTCTATGTGCAAAAAGAGAAGAGCACCCAAGGACATGTCTTGGTCGTGATGCTTGCCTATATGGTGATCCGCGCTTTGCGGGCTGCCTGGGATCGATTTGATTTGACCGTTGAAGAAGCTCTGAAGCAGTTGTCCACCCTTTGTTCGATGCAGATGGTAGTGAAAAAGAATGGGGCATCGTGTCTAAAGATTCCACGACCGCGTGAGCAATCAAGGCAACTCCTGAATGCCTTGGATATTAGAATGCCCAGTGTGCTTCCTCATCGGGAAGTCCGTGTAGTCACGAGAAAGAAGCTCACTGAAAGACGAAAACAGCATTGAAATTCCATAAGTTATCTGCGACAAGATGACTTTACTTTGGGGCGAACATCCGATACAACGTCTGAACCGGGGTAATTATATCAATTAATTTCTTTACGGCCTTACATCCATCCATAGAGAGTAGGTCGCGTGCTTCCTGAAGCCTCCGGTTGATGTGCCCTGCGAGTGTGCGCTGCATTACCACTAACTGATCCCTCAGGTGCCGTTTGAGATGAGATAGAACTTGAGCGCCTGCATCGGGCAAAACTGATGGATACGGCAGGCGCCTATCCGGCAACTGTCTCAGCGACAGTCCGGCGCTTTTTGAATCCCTTAATCTTTCGACTGTCTGAATGCGAAAACCAATGGGAGAAGATCAATATTAAGGGTAAATATGGGCTTGAGAATGCCTCTGTACTTTGCCATAGTCATCATAGGGTTTTAGAGATATCAATGTAGCCGCCTCGGTACGTGACCTGTATGGCAAGTGTGTGCGGGTCGAAGGCGATGGCTTTAACCATATATTTACCCTTGAAATGCAGAGTAAAACCAAATAGTATATACATTTATGTATATACTTAAAGGAGGTATGGCGAAGATGCAGACAGCCAAGGTGTTCAAGAGTGGAAACAGCCAGGCAATTCGCCTTCCCAAGGAGTTTCAGCTTAGGAGTGGCTAGGTCTTCATTAAGAAGATGGGCAACTACGTTATTATTATCCCAAAAAAAGATCCTTGGAAGATAGTAGAGGAGAGCGTCCATAAGTTCACGAGCGATATCTTTGCGGAGGGTCGCGATCAGACGCCCCAGCAAGAGCGAGAAACCTTCGATGATATACACGCTTGACACAAACATCTGCATATACACGATCAAAAAAGACCCGCCGAGCGTGTTTGAGAATCTAAGAAAGCTATCGCCGGATTCGGTTGGGATCTCGGCGATAACTGAAGCCGAGCTCCGGTATGAAATGTTCTATAGCAGTAAACCGGAACATAACCACTGCTGAAAAATGAAACTGAATTTATTGCTGTTATTAGATATGGTGCCGAAGGCGGGATTTGAACCCGCACGGGCATAACCCACTACCCCCTCAAGATAGCGTGTCTACCAAATTCCACCACTTCGGCAATCCAAATCGAGTTCAGGGTGCCTATTTAGGCTGTTCGCCGGCCCCGCTCGGCGGAGCCCCCTGGGAGGGTGCCTGAGTGTCCTGGGCTGGAGCCTGTGTGCTCTCAGCAGCCGGTACCGCCTTATCGCCTACTCCCTCCATTATGGAGGTCGCAGGTCCTTTTCCAAAAAAGATTGAAAGGCCGAGGGACGTCAGCATGAATACGATAGCGGCTGCTGTCGTAATCTTCTGCAGAAAAGATGATGCTCCGGAGCTTCCGAAAACCGTCTGGCTGGAGCCTCCGAACACAGCACCAATACTCGCGCCTTTGCCTCTCTGAAGAAGCACGATAAGGATAAGTGCCATACACACAAAAACATGTAACAATATCAATATTATCTTCATATCCGTTTGCCAAAAAGTGATAAATTGCTTAAGCCAATTATCTTACACTCCTGAATTATCAGTTTGCAAGAAAAATCTTTATATCAAGAAGCCATAAAATTTACTACAGGGAGGAAGGTCTCGGCCTTAAGGCTTGCTCCCCCCACCAGCGCTCCATCTATGTCCGGTTCTCTCATTAGGTCTTTTATATTGGCCGGTGTAACGCTTCCGCCGTAAAGGATACGGATTTCTTCCGAGGTGGGTTTGCCGAATCTCTCGGCTATCCACCCCCGAATAAAGGCGTGAACCTCTTGCGCCTGCCCCGGAGTAGCGGTTCGGCCGGTCCCTATGGCCCAGACAGGCTCGTAGGCTATGATGGTGGACTGGGGCATTTTGTCATCCGCAAGAAAGTTGTGCAGAGAGCCCTCAAGCTGTCCTTTTATGACCTCGAATGTCTTTTCGGCTTCTCTCTCCTCAAGGGACTCCCCAATGCAAACAATGGGTATGAGACCAATCATTACAGCCGCCTTTACTTTAAGATCAACTGTCTCGCTCTTTTCTCCGAAAATCGCCCTCCTCTCTGAATGGCCCAGGATGACATGGGTGCATCCCACATCTTGAAGCATTCTTCCTGAAATCTCTCCAGTATAGGCTCCCTTGATTTCAAAGTGCATATTCTGGGCGCCCAGATAAACCCTTGCCGCGGAAGCCTCTTGCCTGACGGCAAAAAGGAAGGTGAAGGGAGGAGCAACGAGGACTTCCACATCGTCACTTTTCGCGCGATTGGCTCCAATAGCATTGACAAGCTCGACGGCCTGAGAAAGAGTAAGGTTCATCTTCCAGTTGCCGGCAATCAGGGGTTTTCTATAGCCCATTCCATCCACCTCCTTGTTAAGCTTTGATGAAGCTCGGCCCTATTTCCTGCCTGCCATAAAAATTGCAAGATCAACCATCCTTGAGGAGTATCCGAACTCGTTATCATACCACGCGAGGACCTTGACCATGTCACCGCCTATAACCATGGTGTTGGGGGCATCCACAATGGAAGAAAAGGTCGAACCATTGAAGTCGGTTGATACCAGTTCTTCCTCGCTCACCTTCAGTATTCCCTTGAGTTCTCCGGCGGCAGCCTCCTTCATCGCCTTGTTTACCTCTTCTGCGCTTACCTTCTTATTCAATTGGGCCACCAGGTCAACAATGGAGACATTTGGCGTAGGTACCCTTATGGAAAGTCCGTTCAGTTTTCCCTCGAGCTTTGGTAACACAAGAGCCACGGCCTTCGCTGCGCCGGTAGTGGTGGGTATCATGGAAAGGGCTGCCGCGCGTGCCCTTCGAAGATCCTTGTGAGGAAGGTCCATGAGTCTCTGATCGCTCGTGTAGGAATGGGTCGTGGTCATGAGTCCCTTTTCTATGCCGAAGCGATCAAGAAGAACCTTGCAGACAGGGGCAAGACAGTTAGTGGTGCATGAGGCATTCGATACTACATGGTGAATGGCCGGATCATATTCCTTATTGTTTACTCCCATTACGAAAGTTGCATCCGGCTTTTTTGCCGGGGCAGAAATTATAACCTTCTTCGCCCCCGCGGTCAGGTGGGCGGCAGCTTTATCCCTTTCCCGGAAGAGTCCTGTGCATTCAAAGACGGTGTCAACTCCCAGTTTCCCCCATTTCAGATTTTCGGGGTTCCTCTCCGTATAGACCTCTATTTCTTTTCCGTTGACTATAAGTGAATGATCAGTGCTCTTTATGTCTGCGTTAAGCACCCCGTGCACCGAGTCGTACTTGAGCAGATGGGCCAGGGTGGCCGGATCGGTAAGATCGTTTATAGCGCAGAACTCGATATCATCTCTTCCAAGCGCAGCTCTAAAGACAACCCTTCCTATACGTCCGAAACCATTGATGCCAGTTTTAAGGGTCATAGCCAGTCCTCCTTAGTAGTCATTTCGTTGCGTTTCTATTTTGTTATTATGGGGATATGCCGTCCCATCTCCGGCTTGGCTCTCAAAATGAGGGCGGCCTGGGGCTTTGTATTCCGTTGCTTTTAGGTCAAGGCTCATAAGAATAGCGTCTTCTCCTGTATCGGAATAATAATGGGGCCTTCTGCCTACCTTAACAAACCCTGCGCGCAAGTAAAGGCTCAGGGCTTTCTTATTGGAAGGCCTTACCTCAAGCCAGACGATTTGGCCTCCATCTTTATGCGATACCATGATCATCTCGTTCAGGAGGAAACTGCCTAAGGCATTTCCTCTTTTTAAGGGATGAACAGCCAAATTGAGCAGATGTATCTCGTCCAGGATCTGCCAGAAGCAGATGTATCCATAAACTTCATTGCCTGAAAGAAATGCCCATAGCCTCGAATATCTATTGGCTATTTCCCCGCGAAAAGCCTCCTCTCCCCAGGGGGTAATAAAGGAGAGCTTTTCTATTTCGAGTATCGAGGCCCTGTAATAGCCGAAATTATCAGCAGTTACGGGGATTATTGAGCCCATAACTATCGCAGCAGCGATCCGGCAAGAGCTATGCTTCTTTTTCCGGCCTCGATACCTTTTTCTCCAAGCTCCGACAGACTCAGGCGATCCCGGTCCTGAGCCACAGCTATAACCATGGGAAGATTAACCCCCGTGAGGACCTCAAGTTTGCCTTCCTTAAGAAAAGGCATGCTCAGGTTTGACGGAGTTCCCCCGAACATATCTGTCAGAACAAGTACGCCGTTTCCCTTGTCGAGCACCTTGATCTTTTCAGAGATGGCTTTAAGGATCTCCTCACTGTCAGTATTCTGACCAATGGAGATGGCCCCCGCTGCATCAAGGCTTCCAAGAATCAGCTCCGCGGCCTTTAGGAACTCCTTTCCCAGATCACAATGGGAGATAATCAACAATCCCACCATCTTAAAGCTCCTGATCGCTGTCGGTTATTGTCCTAAAAAGATCCCTTTGAGTCTTTCCTTCTCTGAGTTTTTTTCTTACGGAACTGCTCCCCAGGAGCCTGGCTATCTTGGCAAGCAATTGAAGATGCATCCCTGAGGTGTTTTCGGGAGCCACCAGAAGGAAAAAAAGATCAGCGGGCTGGTCGTCCATAGCTTCGAAATTTATCCCTACCTTGCTGCGGCCGAAAGCGACCACCGGTTTATCAATCCCGTTAAGCTTGCCGTGCGGTATCGCCACGCCGTCTCCTATGCCCGTGCTTCCAAGTTTCTCTCTTTCGATAAGCACCTGAATAAGAGAGGTCATGTCTATTGAAGGCTCGGAGCGTACCACGAAATCAGCCAGCTCTTCAATAAGGCCTTTCTTGTCCCTTGCTCTCAGGTCAGGGATTACGTTTTCTTCCTTCAGCACATCGCTCAGCAACATCAATTAAGACTCCGGCAACACCTTATAAGAATCAGGCAATCGGCTCTATAAGCCCAAGGTTCCCGTCTTTTCTCTTATAAATGACGTTGACCTCATTTGATCGCGCGTTTCTGAAGACGAGGAAGTCCTGTCTCGATATCTGGAGCTGCATCGCGGCTTCCTCCGGATCCATAGGCTTTGCAACCAGCTTCTCGACCTCTATTACACGTTCATCGGAAACAGTGCTGACTCCTTCCTCTGCCTCCCCAGCCTCTGCTATGATCCCGGTCTTGGATGCATCGGTCCGGCGGTCTCTCAGTTTTGATAAATGCCTCTTGAGCTGGTTCTCTACCTTGTCCATCACCTGGTCAATAGCAGAATACATGTCGCCTGTCTCTTCAACGGCCTTTAACCTGGTTCCATCAATACTCAGGGTGACGTCCGCCTGATGACGAAATTTCTCAACACTAAGGACAACCTGGGCCTCAAGCGGGGAGTCCAGATATTTACGAAACTTGGATATCTTTTCTACCGCGTATGATCTTAGGCTTTCCATGGGCTCCGTATGCCTGAAAGTTACTGTAATCTCCATATGGCAATCCTCCTGCCTGATGATATCTCCGGAGTTCTCTCCGGGTGTCTAAATAAACCAAATATAACTCAAGTCGTCTAACCAAACAGCGACAGCGGTGCAGAGCTGCACTAGAAAGGTACTCTCCTTTTTCGTGACGGCAGTATCTTGAGCGTCTCTCTATATTTCGCCACGGTCCGGCGGGCCAGCCTGATGTTCATCTTTTTCAGGATATCAGCGATCTCCTCATCGCTGCATGGATTTTTCTTGTCCTCGGCCTTGATGATGTTCCTGATATGCTCCTTTACGCTTTCAGACGCGATATCGTCTCCCTCAACCCTTCGAACGGAGCTGTTGAAGAAATATTTCAGCTCGAATATCCCTTGCTGGGTAAAAACATACTTATTTGTGGTAACCCTGCTCACTGTAGATTCGTGCATCTGTATATCCTCTGCTACGTCACGAAGCACAAGTGGTTTAAGGTGGGCGACACCTCTGTCGAGAAAATCCCTCTGAAAGCGCACTATGCTTTCAGTGACCTTATATATCGTGCGCTGTCTCTGGTGAATGCTCTTAATAAGCCAGACAGCCGATCTGAGCTTTTCCTGTATGTATGACTTGGCGTTGGAGGAAATCTCATCCTTTTTGCCCAATATATCCTTATAATAACTATTAATCCTGAGTTTAGGAAGCCCGTCTTCATTAAGGAGAATCTCAAAGTCATCTCCCACTTTGATCACATAGATATCCGGCACTATATAAATGGGCTCATCTTCTGAAAAACCCCTCCCCGGCATTGGCTCAAGGCTCTGAATAACTGAAATCGCATTATGGAGCTCTTCCCCCGATACATTCAACGCCCTCTCAATCTGATCATAGCGCTTATTTTCCAGGTCGTGAAGATGAAGTGAGACAAGCTTCTCGACTAGAGTCCCCTTGAGACCCAAAAAATCAATTTGAAGCAGAAGACATTCCTTGGTGTCTCTGGCGGCAACTCCTACCGGGTCGAATTTCTGAATAAGCTTGAGCACTTCGGAAACCCCGCCGATCGGCTGTCCTGCAGCGGAGGCTATCTCTTCGTCCGTTAAGTCAAGATAACCATGTTCGTCAAGGTTTCCGATTATAAAAGCCCCAATCTCCTTCTGTGAATCCTCAAGCCTGCTCATGTTGAGTTGCCACAGAAGATGGTCAAATAAGCTTGACTTAGTAGCCCTGTTGTTCTCAGGTGATGGAAGATCTTTTGCCTCATAAGGCAGATCGTTACCCCATTTGCTGTATTCAGAAAGGTAACCCTCCCAGTCAATTTCCTCCTTAGGGTTGTCTTCTACCTTCTGATTATCGTAGCTCTGCGGCTGTTCAGCATCTGCCTCCCCTGACTCTTGCTGCGTCTCCCCCGGCGTTTCTTGCGCTTCTGACTCTTCAAGAACCGGATTTGTCTGAATTTCATCCCGAATGGTCTCAAGAAGCTCCAGTCTCGAAAGCTGCAGGAGCTTTATGGCCTGCTGCAACTGAGGCGTCATGATCAGTTGTTGGCTGAGATTAAGCGATTGTCTAAGCTCTAATGCCATATACCTTGGATGTCCACCTTATGTGTCAATTTGAGCCCTTGATTTCCTTCCCCTTTGGGAAGATTGTGGCCTTCACTTTTTTGTCACTTGCGCCATCAACGAGGATCCTGTTTTCCTTAAGATAGATGGTTATCGTATCGCCCTCAACCGAGTCCCTTTCCTGGGTGAGGACTGGATTGCCAGTGAGGATCACCTTTTCATCCTTCTGAAAGAACTCGGCCTTATCGGCCGTCGCGAATCCTCCTTCTGTTCTTACAACTCTAACTGAGCCGCTGGCTACGATTCGGTCAATTCCGGCCTCAGGACTCTCCTTTTCGAGCTCCTTTGCAGCGGCCTTGGTGTAAAATACCAGCATCTCCTCACACTGCATCTCAAAGCCGCTTCCCTTTGCCGTAACCTTTCCCTTAAATGAGATGGTATTCCTGGATCCGATGACCTCAAGGCTGTTAGACCTTATTACGATAGGTTCCCCGGTGTCTTTAACAAAATCCTTGACTGCCCCTGATGCCGGGGAAGAATAGGGGATACCGGCTGCCAGAAGGAAAAGAATGCCCAATAATTTAATTGAGCTTTTTATCATCAGTATTCCTTGTCGTTACAGTGGTGATAACGTCTCTATTGATCCTGAAGGTCTCATTTTCAAGATCAACCCAGAACCCCACGCCCTCTATGGCAAAAAAAGGTCCCCACACCTTGACGGGCCCATCGCTAGAAGCCCTCTTCTTGGCCTCTTCTATATTTACTTCCTCTGCCGCCACCCTGTAGCCGTCACTTGATTCTCCATGAATTTGCCCTCTCAAGGCAATAAGCCCTTTCTTTCTGAAATATTTCCCTTCTTTTCCCGTCAATTTCATGGGGCCCCTTTTAGAAGATTCAAGGCGTAAGACAAAATCCCTGAAGAGCACCGTATCGCTATCTTCCGAAAAAACGACCTCCTTGGCATCCAGTTCCCATTTCAGACCCCTCTCGGGATCATCCTGCGCATAACGAACCTCTTTGATCTTGACACCCTCACCCGGGGCAATCTCAGGCAGGGAGGTTTTCTTATCAGGCTCCCTTCCGGATCTTGCAAAAAAGAATGCTGCCAGCGCGATGAGGACACCCGCGCCCAAGAGGGGCCAGTAACGGCCTATGCCCCCCGATTTGAGGCGAAAGGTGATTATACCCAACCTATGTTACCTCTGTAAAGTTCATTCGCCCTAAAAGGCTGATGAAAAACGCCCATCTGCTTTGTTTCGCGCATGGCTTCTCACTGCATAGTAGCATAACTACGCCTCATTCTTAGCCATTTCGAGCGCCCTGCCTCTGAACATTTTTGACAGCCTGAAAAACCTATTTTTCAGCAGGCTGCTGAGCTGTCTAAAACCCATGTTCAGGGAAGTCTCTGCACGAGAGTATCCATTCGCAGACTTCCCTTACGGCGCCTCTTCCGCCTGTGTTCCTTGTCACGAAGTCAGCGGCCTCTCTTACTTGGTGCGCCGCATCGGCCGGGGCAAATCTCAAGGCCGTTTCCCGGAACATGGCAAGATCCGGGAGGTCATCTCCCATAGAGCCGGTCTCATCCATCATTATATTCAACTTTTGTCTTACACCGCGCACTATCGCAGTCTTGTCGTCTATTCCCTGGAAAACCAGTTCAATCCCAAGTTCCAACGCCCTGCGTTCAACCGATTCCGAGCGCCTGCCGCTTATGAGCACTGGAATGATTCCAGCCCTTATAATGGCCTTAAGGCCGACTCCGTCCTTCACATCAAAGCACTTGGCCTCATCTCCGCCGGGCATCATCCAGATGCGCCCATCCGTAAGAACGCCGTCAACGTCAAGAAAAATGACCTTTAACGTCCTGGCCTTTTGTATGGCGTAATCCGAAGCCTTGTTCAATGTGTTGTTGCGCGGGTGTGAAGTTGATTCAGGCGCCCCTGAAGTGTCGGAGGCATTCTCTTTTGCTGAAAGATATGGAGACATGCTCCTTTTCATACTTGAAGGGCCTTGTTGATCCTTTGCATGGTAGCCACAAGATCTTCAAGCTCTCTGAGGGGAATGGAATTGGGTCCGTCACATAGGGCGGTGTCGGGATCCGGATGTACCTCAAGAAAGACCCCATCAGCTCCAGCCGCAACAGCGGCCCGGGCGAGAACCTCCACAAACTCTCTCTGCCCTCCGGAGCATGAGCCGCTGCCTCCTGGAAGCTGAACGCTGTGAGTAGCATCAAAGACCACCGGATAACCCAGTTGCCTCATAACTGCGATGGCTCGCATATCCACAACA
This sequence comes from Desulfatiglandaceae bacterium, assembly GCA_041753575.1. Lineage (GTDB taxonomy): Bacteria > Desulfobacterota > DSM-4660 > Desulfatiglandales > Desulfatiglandaceae > CG2-30-51-40. The sequence continues at coordinate 1,820 of JBGSUA010000032.1, read as the reverse complement.
AGATTATTGTATCCAAAGCTGAATCCTCGTTCAGTCAATATGAGCTTGCGGTTTCCCTCCGATGCGGCCTTTTCCGCGACCATGGCCATTTCCCATGGGGATAGAAACTGCCCCTTCTTGATGTTTACGGGCAGGCCGGTGCGCGCTGCCGCGCGGATAAGATCAGTCTGGCGGCAGAGAAAGGCGGGTATCTGGATGACATCCAGTACGAGCGCAGCTTCCTGAACATCCATGACGGAATGCACATCAGAGAGCACAGGTAAGCCTGTTTTTTCCTTTACTCTGGATATTATCCTCAGCCCTTTATCAATGCCTGGCCCTCTGTAAGAGGACATAGAGGTCCTGTTGGCCTTGTCATAGGAGGTCTTGAAAATGATGGGTATCGCAAGCCTTTTGGATATCTCCTTAAGCGCTGCTGCGACATCCAGGGTAAGAGACTCATCCTCAATAACACAGGGGCCGGCTATTAAAAAAAAGGGCGCGCCCTGTCCAATATTGATTTGCCCTATCTTGAAAATCTCGGTCAATCGTAAAACTTCCTTGAGCTAAAATCCCTAAACGCTTATTAAAGGGTTACCGGCACACTCGCTCATGATAAATGACCCCCAGTGGGGGAGGGTCATTAAGATGTTAGCACTTTCCTATTACTAGACAAAGTGACTCATAAAGTCAAGGAAGCGTGAATGAAAACGGATATCAGAGATACTGCCGATGGTGACGGCAGCAAACCCAACGCCTTCGGTTGGCAGTCCAATTACCTGCCCGGCGGTTTCTTTAGCAGGTCAGTGTCCAGGTGCAGGATCGGCGGACCCGCATGCTATGTGGTGTGGGGAGGGGGAGTTAATTACTCCCCTTTACCCGATTAACCCTTTTTATCATTATTCCCATGGGTTAATGAGTGCCACTCCGCTCGCTTTCATGTCCGAAATATTGCGGGTTACCACTGTTAAATGATGAGTAATGCCTGTCGCGGCAATGAGAGAATCTATGGCTGGCATTGGTTTACCAACGCGCTCCGTCATTCCCTGGATCTTCCCCCATGTCATCGCAGTTTGCAGGTCAATGTCGATGATTCTTGTCCAAAATCTTTCCTTGAGGTCATTATCTACCCAATTATGCAATTCTTCCTTTCTTCTCGATTCGTCAAGTTTTTCGATTCCTTTGTGAAGTTCGCCAATTGTCAAAACACTGATGAATAAATTGTTTTCGTCTTCTTGTTTGATCCATTTAGTGACTTTTGTAATTGGTTTGGGCCGCATGATTTCTGAAATAACGCAGGTGTCCAATAGGTATTTCATAATTCCATATCCCTTGAAGGGCTTTTGTCTCTTGTTAGGTCAAGGTCTATGTCAGAAAGGGGGGATTTTTTAAAAAAGGAAATTAAATCAGACGTTGGCCTGTTGAGTTTTCGGTAGTCCTCAATGGCAATAATTACGACAGACTCTTTACCATGTTTTGTGACAACTTGTGGGCCATCATGGCGGGCTTTGTCTACCAAATTACTGAACTTGTTTTTTGCTTCCTGAAGTTGCCACACATTTCCCATAATTGCACCTCTTGCTATGTTTATTTTTGTCTAGTCTGTCTAGATTGTAGCTTCGGGCTGAGTGTACGTCAAGAGCAGAAAATTCGGCAAGGTTGACGCTGGAGTTAAGCGGCGGCGCGTAGCGCCGTCCGTTTGAACGACTTGTGTACGCTGGGCACGGGCCTGAACTTATGGGGTGAAAGTTCCCTGTATGTGAATCCGGTTAATTTCTTGAACATATTAACCAAACGTTCATGACAGCAATATTTTGTCACCCCCGAGCATGAAAATCCCC
>JBGSUA010000031.1:0-3229 GCA_041753575.1 Desulfatiglandaceae bacterium | reverse complement strand
TTATTTTCTTACCAGCGTCCCATGGGATGGGACTTCAAACACAGACTTTGGGGTACAGCGATGAATAAGAAGACACGCGGATCGGTGTGAACTCTTATAAGGTTGTTTTGGGCATAGCAGTATCGTAGAATCAGGTCCATTATGGTACGTAAGAAATCCAGCCACGAATGCTTGCTCCGGTCAGAGGTGGCGCTATGCGAGGTGAAGAATGAAGCCCAAGTTGCGGTGTCCAGCGTCTCAGCTTCGGTCCTTCGCTGAACGATACCAGTATCCCTTGCAGGAGACGGCGATCCTTGATCTAAGAAAACCCATTGCGGGACGGAGGTTCATGACAAAAGATGAACTGAGAATCGTTGCGCAATGGAAGGTACCCCGCGTTGCGCTGCATCGTCTGCGGAATCCTGATCGGCTCTATCGAGGAGGCCATCGAAGCCAGGTGGACCCCCTATTTTCATGAAGGCGACCAGCAGCACGAGCCCGCCTGCCGGGAGTGTTCCGAGACTCTCCTTCAGATCGATGAGAATGGTGAGATGGAAGTCAGGGAGGAGTACCGGGGGAAGATAAGGTATCTTTGCGACGCAGAGCCGGAACAAGAGCTATAGAGTGATTGGATTATGGGTATCATGATTGCCGAAAAGGGCGGTGGGCAGATGCACTGCGAGGCCCCCCTGTCTCGCCTCGCCTACCATTGCCTGTCAGGAGGGCCGATATGGTCCGCTGGCATTTCCAGCCTCAGCCTGGGCATTGCACCTTGATGAACCACCCACCTTCCTTTAACATAAAAGTTTTAAAGTAAGGCAGGATCATTTCTGACCCTGCCTCCTTGAGTTAGATGACCAATTGTTTTTGGATAACTTGGGAAATAGCACTCAACCTCCGCGCCCGAAATATCGACTATCCTTCAAGCGTATTTGGAACCATCAACTTTGCAATAATGGGCTTCTTACCTAATCTCTATTTCGTTCTGAATCCCTGGTTGACTGTGTTACAAATTACCTCAAAAGTACCAAAATCCAGAATTTCAATTTTAAATGGCCCTCCATAGAATACGACTAGGTTTTTGCCATCTGGTGATATACGTCCCGTCAATGGTTGGTTAAATACAGTGAGGCTCGGCGGGTTTATTGGAGGTATGACGCCTACATTCGGCCCCTCCTTATACTCCAAATAGTACGTACCAGGTATAAACGTGAAGGTAATCGCACCTCCATCGATTTCATATTCAAACTCCCAAGATAGAAGCGCGCACCCTGAGCTGTAAGGGAACATCGCATTCGGCCCATCATTATAACACTGCCGAGTTTCCATCTTTCCCTTGCCATTATGATTGAACGTGTAAACTCCTTCCCAAAGGTTCGGACCCATGCTCGCAGTTCCTGGATCTACGGGGGTAAAATTTTCGTTGAATCCTCCCGGCGCTAAAGTGCATGCGCCCGAACCGATAAAGGCATATTCCCCATGTAGGGTCTTCCCATATTCCTGGCCATCGGCCGATGCCGTGGCCACCGCCATAAATATCGCTAACGCGATTATCATCACAAATACAGCCAACTTCTTAATATTGTCTTTCATTGGAATCTCCTTTTCTGCGGCGCTTTGAGACCGCTCAAAAAAACGTCAATTGGCCTGTTAGAATAATGGATAACCGCCCTTTGTATCGCTTCGACAAGTCTAAATCACCCCCTTTCAGTTTGCTTTCTCCCTTCAGGTGCTACTTGCCGCCGGTTTCTTTTTTTTCAGGCCATCACCTCCTTAAATGCAAGAAGAATCCAGGAGTCAAGTGGCAGAATCCAGAGAACAAAACCTCTTAACTCGTTGATTCCATGTTTTATTTTCACCCTTCGTGATGCCGCAAGGGGCATGACGGTTTAGTCTGGATATAAGTAAGTTGCAGAAATTATTTAGAATTACTTCCCAGATAAAAATTTGTAACATCTTCTTTGCCCGTAATTCGCCGATACAGGAGACTATTTTGTTGACAAAGAGTATCACGACACGGAAAATATCACGGTGAGCACCGTGAGATTATTTTTGTCATATCCATAATCTTTCATATAACTTTCCAGGTTTCTGAAGGGCGGCTGGATAAATATGGTTGAAAATTCAACCCCTTCCATCCAAATTGACCTGAATGAATTCAAGCTTCATCTTAAAAATAAAGCCCCACTGACCCTCTTTTTTGATTCCCCTTCCCGAAGATTTTATCTCTCCCTGATCGCCATGGTCGTCTACGAGATGAAAAAGGCAGGAAAAATTAAAAGCATATCCCTTCGGGAACACTTTGATCTGCTGGTCCTGCTGAACGAATCCGTCGGAGGGGCCGTGGGTTCGTCCAACAGAGTGAATCTTTTTCATCGCATTTACACAAAGTGGAAGGACGCCCTGCCGAATCTGGAAGAGGCCCCTCTCTTCAAAGTGCTGGGAAGGAACAAAGAAGAGGCCGATGGGGCAATCGGGAAGATCTATTCATTTAACGACGTGGAAAAGGATGGCTGGGCCAATCTTTTTGAATATATCGGGAGTGAGGAGAATCTAAGGCTGAAGTTCGCCATCGATAAGATCGGGGTCGGCTTAAATGAAGCTTCAATCTTCTTCGGGGATTCCCGAAACGGAGAGGCCTGGGGGAAGTTTGTAACCAGTTTAAAAAATAGCCGGGCAGAAGAATTGGAACCGGAGGAGAAATCGGCAGTTCCCGAAACCCCTGCCGTTCCTCTTCCCTCTCCCCCAGAAAGGAAGACGGCCCGGTTCTCCAGGTATCGCTGGACTATACTGATCCTGGTGATCGGGATCGCGGCCGGGGTGGTCTGGAAACACTATTGGAGCCCTGCCCCGATTCCGGTGGCCTCTGTTGATCGAATGAAGTATCCCCTCCCTGATAAACCCTCCATTGCGGTGTTGCCGTTTGTGAATATGAGCGAAGACCCGAAGCAGGAATTTCTCTGCGACGGCATGACCGAAGAAATCATCACCGCTCTTACTAAAGTTCGCGATTTATTTGTAATATCAAGACAGTCAACCTTTACTTACAAGGGAAAGCCGGTCACGGTCAAGCAGGTGAGCGAAGAGCTGGGTGTCCGATATGTGATGGATGGGAGCTTTCGGAGGTCTGGCGACCGCGTTCGGGTCACCGTCCAGTTGGTGGACGCTCTTAGAGGGAATCACCTTTGGGCAGAACGTTACGAGCGCGACCTGAAAGATATATTTGCTCTGCAAGATGAGATCACCATGA
>JBGSUA010000030.1:0-38981 GCA_041753575.1 Desulfatiglandaceae bacterium | reverse complement strand
ACTAAGCGCTGGGGAGGAAGAATTGGTGAAGCTCCTTAATGTGTTTTGGAGATGCATAAGTGGTACTGAATGCAGTTTGAGAAATGAAAGCGGCGGAAGGGGTATAGGAACAATCGTTTGTTTAGTGAAAGGAGAGTGGGTATGAGGAGGAAGAGGAGGAGTTCAAGTCCGGCCAGTATGCAATTGGGGTGGCTTTTCGCCACCATGGCGCTATGTATTTCGGCGTTTTTGTTCAGCTCATCGCTTTCATATGGTTTTGTGCTCAAGGTGATGGGCTCGGATGGCTATCCGGCCAGCGGCTTTCGATACCTGATAGAACGGGATACAACAAATGTGACGGTACCCGGTGCGCCTGTATCAGACAGCGTGAGTCTTGACATCCATAACAGTTATGCTCCCGTGGTGACCCAGGGGGAGACGGCCTTGTCAATGGTGAATGTTGATTTACCATCGAGTGAGCGTTACGTCGTGTCGGTTCTTCCGGGAGGCGGATTCTCAATGAGTGGAACCGTTGTCGAGCCCGGCCAGACTGAGGTGACCGTGACGGTCCACAGGCATCCTATTCCTACAGCTCAGATTTCCATTCTGGCCTTCATGGATCATAACCTCATCAACAACGTCTTTGATGAGCACGACACACGCCTGGGAGGGTGTACGGTCGTTCTTGCGGATGTAGGTGGCCAAATCATTTACGATGCCTTCGGGAATCTTCTTGGCACTACCTACAGGCAGCAAGTGGACGGATCATTCGTTCTCGATGCCGATGGAAACCCTGTAGTGGACGTTATGGGCAACGGTGCTATTCAGACTCTTACTCAGGAGGATTTCGACCTCGGCAATAACCCACACAACCTGAAGGTAGGAGAGGCCATTGTAAAGTATCTTGTTCCAGGCAAATACGGCGTGCGCCTGATTCCGCCTGAAGTGGACGATGCCGGCAATCAAATGATCTGGACGCAGACCGCTACCATCGAGGGTACCCCAACTATTGACGCATGGGTTAAGGCTAATGAGCCAAAGCTCTTCGTGGAAGGATTCGGAACCGGATTTCATCACGTCTTCATTGGGTTTGTTAAAGTCAGTCCCGCTACTTCAACCTACAAGGGACAGACCCTCAATGTGGTTCCATGGAATATGACTCCGCCTGCCGGAAGCGGTGTTATAGAGGGCACGCTGAGGGTCAACCATTTTTCCAGGCCTCCTAACACTCAGGGGTTCTTTGCCGGTGAGCCGGTTACCGAGGGGTGGGTTGCACTTAATGATATAACTGTTCAACCTGGAATAACCCCGGCCGGTCTTTACGCGGCACCCTGTGACACTGATACGGGGCATTTTCGAATAGAAAATGTTCCAGCAGGAACCTACCGTCTTGTTTACTGGGATCAGCCGCTGGATAATCTTTTCGGATTTCATGAGGTTACCATAGGTAATGGTGAAAACAAGCAGCTCGGCGACGTCTTTGTTTATCAGTGGTTCGGTGAACTTCTTGGAAATGTATTTAATGACATCAATGAGAACGGATTTCAGGATTGCGTGACGCCTGAATGCGACGATCCATTCCTTGATGATGTGGGTATATCAGGTCAGGCAGTAGGTATCAGATTCAGAGACGGTACCATGTATCAGGCGACCGCCACAGATGAATTCGGCAGATATTCCCTGTCTGAGGTCTTTCCGTTTTTCAAGTGGCTGGTGGTCGAGGTTGGTTTTTCTCAGTTCAAGGCAACCGGAATGACATCTGTAGTTGACTATGGCGGTGAGGTTCTGCCTGATAATGGGTGGGATTGGCCAAGCCGAAATAAGCTCCGCCCACAACCTCAAGCACTGAATAATCCCAATACAGGAAATAATCTCTCCCGAACGGAGACAGGGCCAATTCTGACTCAGGCAATGCACCTCTTCCTGGGGCAGTACAACGAAATCAATTGGGGCAAGAAGGCTTACTCCGCTGGTGAGAACGGGGGCATATCCGGGATTGTGTTCTACGACACCACCATCGCAGAGAATGATCCTCGCTACAATGCGGGAGAGGGATGGCAACCTGGAATTCCAAGGGTGCAAGTGAATCTGTATCAGGATACAAATGCCGACGGAATAATAGACGACGTCAACGGAGTCGACGGGATTCAGGTCCCGGACGTTGACAACTTCCCGTTCGACAGCCAGGCTTCTCCTTTTCCAGGGCCTGAGGACATTGATCACAACCTGAACGGTGTATTTGATAACGGCGATGCTATTCAGATCGCGACAACAGATAGCTGGGATGATAACAAACCCAGCGGGTGTGTTCAGGATCTGCCGGTGATTCATGGACAAACCATCAAGGAATGTGCGGACGCCTTCGGAACGTGGAACCAGGTAAGAGACGGGGTGTTTGACGGAGGATACGCGTTTGACGGGTTGACAACCGGTACATATATCGTTGAGGTAATGCCTCCGAGGGGTGAATCAACACAACCCATGTACAAGGTTGTCCAATCCCACGATAAGAATGTTGATTTCGGTGACCCTTACAGCCCCAGTCTGCTGGCTCTTCCTCCGGTATGCGTGGGAGATACTTATACTGTCCCTGCTGAACTCTCTCTCTTCCCCGGTGTTCCGGCCCCGCTTGCAGGAACCCAGCTAAGCAATTGCGACAGAAAACAGGTACAGGTGCTTGATAAGCGGAATGCGGCAGCAGACTTCTTCATGACTACGGTTAGTGGTGTTCCCAAATCGGCGCTTGCGGTTGGGTTTGTCAACAACGACCTGGGCGCAGAGTTCAATATGGCCAGTCCCAACTTTGGTGAAAAATTGGCCGCAGAATGGATCCCCATATCCATAAGAGACTGGAATGGTGTTGAGCTTTTCAGGGTTTACTCGGATGAATTTGGCGGATACAGCTTCCGCATTCCATCTACTTACACGGTGAATGTTCCGTCTCCTTCGGGGGTCTCGCCAAATATGATCACCATCATCCTTAATGATCCGGTGAGACCAGACGGGACAGTTGATCCTTACTATAATCCAAAGTACAGCGTTACCCCCTGGACTTTCCAGTATTATCCCGGGGCGGTAAGCTATCTGGACACTCCCCTTGTGCCGATGGTGGCTTTTGCGGCGGGTGGCCTTACCATTGACACTGAGCCTGCCGACAAGACACCTATGATTTGTTCGGTGGATGGTCCAGAGCCTGAGGTCGGACCTCTAATATGCACAGACAGAGCTAACGGCAGGCAAATCAGGATTACATCCGCAGGAATACAGCAGGTGCTTAATCCGGATTACGACGCAAACCAACCCGGTAGCACTTTTTTCATCCAGCGTGACTATGGGTTCGGGACAGTCGAGGGTTCTGTCACTCTTGATGGGCAGCCTCTGACCATAAACCTATGGACCGACACTGAGATCCTCGCCACTGTTCCTGGCGGCCTGACTACCGGGCGCCTGGCCGTAAAGAGAGGAGATAATCAGGCTGAGTCTGATGTCGGTGTGACACTCAATATAATCAATTGCAGTACGACAGTTGTCTGGGAGGTTCCGCTTGATTTTTCGACCATCCAGGAGGCAGTGGATTTTGCGGGTCCGGGCGACCTTATTCTTGTGGCTCCAGGGAGCTATAACGAAAATGTGGTTATGTATAAGCCGGTCCGCATTCAGGGATCTGGACCCGGCTGCACAATCGTCAACGCCAACCCCTTCCCATTAGAGCGTCTGGATGCATGGCACGCCAAGGTTGATTCACTCGGAGCCAGGGACTTTGTCACGTTCCTTCTCAAAGACCCATTTTCTGAGAGTGAGGCCCCGGGCTTTATTGTGATAGGAGAGACGGTTTACCCTGCGGGCAATCTTCAGAATCCTGACCCTCTTATTACCAAAACTCTCAACCCAGGCAATCCATTTTCAGTGCCGGGACAAGCGGCCATTGACGGCTTCAAAATACTTGGTTCCAAGGCGGGGGGTGGAATCTTTGCCTTAGCGGGCGCCATTGGATTGACCATTACTAACAACAATATCACCAACAACCAGGGCAATTACGCCGGCGGCATCGCTGTTGGTACCCAGGACTCTGGTTTTATAGATACCAACAATAACAATGTTGTGCTGCGATACAACAAGATACACAAGAACGGAGGTGTACAGGGCGGGGGCGGCATTTCTATGAATGAGGATTCCCAAGACTACCTCATTGAATATAACACTATCCATGGTAATTTCTCACGCTTTAACGGCGCCGGGATAAACCAGAGGGGTATTTGCCCTGGGCATAATGTAATACAGTTCAATATGGTGATCTTCAACGAAAACTTCTTTGGTGCACTGCTCAATAAGGCGGGCGAGGGCGGCGGCATCTATATAGGAGGAGATGTTGCAGCGGGTAGCGGTGCAGGAAACATAGACATAATTGGTAACCTAATCCAGGGAAACCTCACCGGATCCGGGAACGGGGGAGGGATTCAGCTATTCGCGATAAATGGCGACGGCAACATGGACGGCGATATTACAAGTACCAACATCCCCGCTGACTGGTACATGGCTAGGATAATCAATAACATAATAGTCAATAATGTCGCTGGGAAGGCCGGCGGTGGAATCTTTCTCCAAGATGCGGTGAACGTGGTTATCGCCAACAACACCATAGCAAACAACGAGAGCACGGCCACAAGCAGTCTGTCCTTTGAGCCGGGAGCGGCTAATTCGACTCCTCAGGGTGCCGGGGTAGTTGCGGCCCCGAATTCGGCTGCCCTTCAGGCTGTGCTCGATGCCAACGTGAATGGACCTTATGATACCTTCTCCAATCCGGTCCTGGAGAACAATATCATCTGGCATAACAGATCCTGGTATAACGACGCAAGCCTTAACGGCGGTGCCGGCGGGTTAGCTGTAAATCCGAATGGGTCTTACTGGGACTTGCTGGTACAAGGCTCCACTCTTCCAGGCGATCCTCACCTTACACCGGTCGGCTGTTTGCTTTCTCAACAGATTGATCCTGAGACCGGATTTGACTATGGCGCAGGTAACCTCTATGCGGATCCCGTGTTCACATTTGAATACAAGAACTCATTGGAGACAGCAACTGTTCTGGATGAGGGGGGAAATTCTATCTCAGTGAGATACACCCCCATACTGCCTGTGGGCGATTATCATCTGAGGATGACCTCCCCGGCTATAGATGCTGGCGTTTCAACGGCTAATGTGCCTGCTGATGACTATGATCTTGATCTCAGGAATGACGGGACTCCAGACATTGGCGCTGACGAGTATGTGGCCGGCCCCAAGACGATAGAAGACGTTGTAACAGATTACTATCTGAGCATCCTCAATCGTGCTCCGGATGCAGGCGGCCTCGCACTTTGGACCAGCGAGATAATGCGTATTGAGGGGCTGGGGATTGATATCAAAGAAGGATTTATCGCCTTGGCGCAAAACTTCTTCAACTCGTCTGAGTATCTTGGATTCGGGACTACCGACACCCAGTACATTACCGATCTCTATGAGACCTTTCTTAATAGAACTCCTTCACAAGCCGAGATAGATTCATGGCTTCTGTCAATGAGTCAGGGGCTTACGAGGGATGGGGTGCTGCTTAGCTTCGCATACAGTACTGAATTCAGGTTATATATGGAGTCTTTGTTCGGTGCGAGTGTCACTCGGCCGGAAAACAATCTTGTCAATGATTTCTATCGCGGGTTCCTTGCCAGACTGCCGGAAAGCGCAGGGTTTGCTTTTCATGTCGCCAATATGGGAGCGGCTCAGTGCGCTGGTGCGGAGGCAGTTAGGTCTGAGGCTTACAATATCGCCCTGGCTTTTAGCCAGAGTGTTGAGTATACGAACAGAAACCGCACTAACGGTCAATTTGTAAATGACCTGTATAATGCCATCCTGCGCAGGGGACCTGATGCGGCTGGATACACCGGCTGGGTAACCCTGCTGGATAATGCGACAATGACGCGAGATGAAATGCTCGCCGCGTTCACCAACTCAACCGAGTTTCAGACGCGTGTGACTCAGGTAATCAACGCCGGATGTATTTTGTAGACCAGGGCCACGTTCGGGCAGGCTGATTCACACTGCCCTGAACGTGTTCCAAATATTGACAAATCTGCTTCTAACGAGGAGGAGACTCTATGAAGAAAATACTGTGGAGAATCATGGTGACGCTCCCAATTTTATGGCTATCTCTGGGCGTTATTACCGCTAACGCTGATACAGTGGTCGTTCAATGCCCGGGTGACACAAACGGTGACGGCGTGTCCGAAGATCCAAATATAGTTTGTATGCATATTTCCGGAGGGGACGGCTTTTCGAGGATGGGCGACGGGAAAGACCTTTACGGCTTCAGTTTTGGCCTTGTGCCTGCAGGGACAGCCCCTGGAGCGGTTTTGGCGAATATGGGGCTCAAGGCCCGCTTCCCTGCTCCTACCATTGTTCTCAAGGAAGGTCAGGAGTTCTATCTTACCATGACTAACGTTGGCATGGTCATGAGGCCGGATCTTTTTGACCCTCATAGTGTCCATTGGCATGGGTTCCCCCAGGCCGCGCCTATCTTTGACGGCCTTCCCGAACCTTCACCAACCGCCAATATGGGTGCAAGCTACACTTACTACTACTACGCTGCGGTTCCGGGCACCTATTTCTGGCACTGCCACGTGGAGGCGGCAGAACACATGCAGATGGGTATGATAGGTAATGCCTACATTTTGCCGGCTCAAAATGAGCTGCCGAACGGCACTGACCTGAACGGCTTCAACCATCAGACAGGATATAAGTACGTTTACAACGACGGGGACGGCTCAACAAAATATGATGTTGAGTATCTTCTCCAGTTCACCGGGTTCGACAGCCTCTTTCATGAAGCGCATATTGCCGTTCAGCCGCTTCCTTTTGCGGCAATGCACGACAACTATCCCATGATAAACGGAAGGGGTTATCCCGATACTATTAATCCTGATCCTATCCTTAATCAGGAAGGATTTGGTGCTCAGCACATGTCGGCCTTGATCAGCGCCGAGACAGGGCAGAAGATTCTTCTGCGTGTGTCAAACGTATCAACTACTCATATCTACTCTTTTACAACCACACTTGGTGTCCCTTTGAATGTTATAGGAAGGGGAGCCGCGCTTCTCAGAGGGCCTACCGGCAAGGATACGTCAATGCAATTGAGTGTTCTCACTGTGGGCGGAGGTCAGATGTTCGATGTCATACTGGATACAACAGGTGTTCCGGCAGGAACGTATTTTCTTTACGCGAGGGACATGGGTAACCTCTCCAACGGTGACGAGGAGAGAGGCGGCATAATGACTGAAATAGTGTTGACAAATCCTTAGCGGTCCGGATCAGGAGGGAAAAAGCATGAAACACCGGTTGCGTATTTTACAAGCCGTTTTAATTTTTGGAGTAATGTTGTTCTTGGGTTCAGTGGTTATATCACATGCCATGATTGACGGTTGTCAAAGTACCAGCTTCAATCTTGTTGCCAAACAGGGTCATATCCTGACCTCTGACGGAGACAGCATGTTGATGTGGGGCTATGCTCTAGAAAGCGGGTGCCCGGGAGAAAGCCCGGTGAAGCACCCTGCCGGGGTTATGCTTTACCCAGGGCCTACGATGATCTTGAACGAAGGCGATACAGTCACCGTGACCCTGAAGAACGAACTCCCTCAGCAGGCGGGAAATGTGTCCATTGTATTCCCGGGCCATAAGGTGACCGCGAGCGGCGGTGTCCCCGGTCTTCTGACCAGAGAGGCACCACCTGACGGTGCCACCACCGCGACCTATGTTTTCACCGCGACGGAGCCAGGCACTTATCTCTATCGGAGCGGCACCAGACCAGATCTTCAGGTAGAAATGGGCCTTGTTGGCGCTATAATAGTAAGGCCTTCGCTGGGTCCTCTCTACGCATATAACCACTTGGATACAGAGTTCGGTCACGAATATCTCTATATAATTACAGAAATGGATCCATCTATTCACAGGCAGGTTGAGATGGGACAGTGGGCCTTTATTGATACCACTTCCTATTTCGCCACGAACTGGTTCGTTAACGGACGAAACTTCCCGGATCTCATGGCGGACCCATTTGTGCCCTGGCTTCTCACGCAGCCTTATAACTGTCAGCCAAGGATGCATGTTGGTGACAAAACCCTTATCAGGCTTGTCGGCGCTGGAAGGGATCTGCATCCCATGCACCTTCATGGGAACGATTTCGAGACAATCGCTGCTGACGGGAGGATGCTCTCAAGCGGGGGCGGCGCAGGGCCTGATCTGGCATGGAAGGCGACAACAATAAGGACCATTCCCGGCCAGACGGCAGACGTCATGTGGAGCTGGACCGGTGAGGGGATTGGCTGGGATATCTATGGACATAGCGGGGGCGAGGTGCACCCCGCGGGAGCACCGGGCGAGGGGATTGTTATCTGCAACTCATACGTCCCTGGAAATCCGACCACATATTTTGATCCCTACAACAACGAGTATTGCCCGGATCACGGTGTGCCTTTCCCGGTGATTCTTCCTCCCAGGGACGCCGTGACCTATGGCGCCTTTTATTCAGGAAGTCCATTCCTCGGGGGACAGGGTGAACTTCCTCCCGGTCATGCCGGTTTAAATGCTGCGGGAGGATTCTTCTACATGTGGCATTCCCACACCGAGAAGGAATTGACCAGCAACGATATCTGGCCCGGTGGACTTGTCACCTTCATGATCGTTGAGCCGGCCGGCGTTGACATACCATAGCCAAGGGGGAGGATAAAGAGATGAGAAAGATGCGGTCATTGATTTATATGGTTTTTGTCCTTATTGCATCCTTGCCCCTTTGGATCCAGGGCGGGAATATTTTGGCGGCGGAGTATTGGCTGGTGGCTGATACCACGACAAAGACAATGCCTGACGGACAGGTTATTACGATGTGGGGGTTTGGTCTGGACAAGGACAATGATTTAGCCACAGGAGGCCCAGGTACGGCTGACGGATACACCATCAGTGTGCCTGGCCCTGTCCTGAGGGTTGATCCTGGGGATAACACGCTTACAATACACTTTAAAAACAATCTTCCTGATCCGGTGTCTCTCGACATCCTGGGGCAGGCACTGGCGGTCAACACAGGCCCGGTGTGGACAAATTTCCCTGAGGACACGACGGTCTGGACAGGTGCAAGGCCTGCTGGAAACTATAATGCCCGTGTGCGTTCGTTCGCCCACGAAGCGTCTCCGGCTGGGGGCGAGGCAACTTATATTTGGGGAACAGTGGGCAAGCCATTCAAGGTTGGATCTCATATTCTGCAGAGCGGCACAAATCCCGCGAAGCAGGTGCAGATGGGGTTATATCTGCCGGTTGTCAAGGATGAAGGCACAAACATGGCCTATCCGGTTAACCTTAGTGTTCCAGGTGATTTGGGAGTTCCTTATGACAGAGAACTGATAGTTGTCTTCTCCGAGATAGATCCCGAAATACATGCGGCAGTCGGAGCAGGGACTTACGGAGCGGTTCCTAACGCCACGATCAAGAGCAGCATTTACAGGATTCCGCGTTACTCCATGATCAATGGGCTGGTTTGGCCGGAGGCAGGACTCGACCCTGTTAACATGGCGGTTCAGCTTTATAAGGGTGAAAGGCTTCTTGTGAGGTTCTTCAATCCTGGCCTTGAGACCCACGTTCCCAATATGGCAGGCATGTATATGAGCCTGTGGGCACAGGGTGCAAACCGCTTTATCTATCCGAAGAGCCAGTACGGGTTCGAACTGACCGCCGGCGACACTGTTGATGCGATCCTCACTCCCCCTGATGCCGGAAGGACCCCAGCCTATGACTCTAAACTTGATCTTACCAACGCAGGACAGGCTTCTGCTGGAGGGATGCTGTCTTTTCTTTATGTGGGAGCCAAAATAACTGGGGAGATAGAGAGATACTACCAGAGCGTGCTTGAAAGGGCTTCTGAAGCGGGTGGAGTTGACTTTTGGCAGGGTCAAATGTGGATGAGTTCGGCCTTGTGCATTGATCCCAAGGAGGGATACATCGGGCTTGGGATGGCTTTCTTCAATTCCGCCGAGTATATCAGCAAAAACACATTGGATGATCAGTATATCATAGACCTTTATGAAACATTCCTTAACAGGACTCCTTCTCAGCCGGAGGTGGATTACTGGATAGGGGTCCTCGGAAGCGGCTTGACAAGAAACAGCCTCCTGCTATCCTTTGCCTATAGTGAGGAATTCAGGACCTACATGGAGGCAAACCTGGGCCCCATAAGCACCAGGGCTGAGTGCAACCTCGTGAATGATTTCTATAGAGGGCTGCTTGCCAGGTTCTCGGATGAAGGGGGATTCAGATACTGGAGGTCCAGAATGCGCGCCGCTCAATGCACGGGCGCTGATGAGGTCAGGGCTGTGAGCAGGGAGATCGCACAGCTCTTCGCTGGGAGTCCTGAATATGGCGCAAGGCTTAGAACCAACACCCAGTTTGTGGAAGATCTTTATAACGCAATAATGCGCAGGGGCCCCGATTCAGGAGGATTCGTATTCTGGCTCAATCTTCTTGATCTTGGATTGGTCACAAGGACTCAATTATTGGACTATTTCATTGATTCACCCGAGTTCCAGCTCAGGGTTCAAGATGTCATAGGCGCTGGGTGTCTCCCCTGAGTTTTCAGGCGAATTTAGGGTAATAGAAGGGCGTGAAGGACTGCATTAGTAAATTCCTTTTTCGATCAGCAGTTGCAATCTTTATAGGGTGTACTGCCGCCTCTTCGGAGGCGGCTTTGTTTTCTAAAGACCTCAGGGATGCGCTTGTAAGATCTTCGGACGCGGGGAAGATTTCGGTTATTCTGAGACTTAAGCAAAGGGGAGACGTTGCTGCATTACGGGAAAGAGGGACGCGGCGTGTCAGGATCGCTGTCTTGAATCTGCTCAAGGATACCGCGCGGCTTTCTCAGAAGTCCATATTGGATAAGCTGTACAGGGCGAAAAAGGTAACGCGTATAACTCCATTGTGGATTATTAACGGGATAGCGATTTCTGCCGAAGCGGGTTTCCTCTATGAAATAGAAAACTGGTCGGGAATAGAAAGGATTGATCTTGACCAGGTAATTGAGGCCCCAGTGGTCGCATCTGGGCCAAGCTCTGAACCGGCCTGGAACATTACTGCGATAAGGGCTCCGGAACTTTGGGAGCTTGGAATTACAGGAACCGGTATTGTTGTTGCCTCGATGGACAGCGGTGTTGACTATCTGCATCCGGATCTTGCCGGCCGATGGAGGGGAGGGGAGAACAGTTGGTTTGATCCCAATGGTGAACATCTTACTCCGTTTGACTCAAATCCTATAGGCCACGGCACCTCAGTAATGGGGGTAATGATCGGAGGCTCGGCGAGCGGGACGGCAATAGGTGTAGCACCGGGTGCGCGGTGGATAGCCGTCAAGATATTCAACGATTCAGGCGAGGCGAGCTTGAGCTCCATACATCTGGGATTTCAGTGGCTCATGGACCCTGACGGCGATCCTTTGAGCGATGATGCCCCTGACGTTGTCAACAATTCCTGGGGGTTTGACGCTGATGGGGATTGTATTGAGGAATTCAAGGAGGGTATTGAAGTTTTGAGGGCTGCCGGCATTGGAGTTGTGGCCGCCGCCGGAAACTCCGGTCCATCTGATGGAAGCAGCATAAGCCCTGCCAATTACGCTGATGTCGTCTCTGCAGGCTCTGTTGACGATAGCGGTACAATAGCTTCCAGCAGCTCCAGGGGGCCTTCGGCCTGCGATGGCGCCATCTTTCCCGACCTTGTAGCGCCCGGGGTGTCTATTACGAGTGCTGATAGGACCTTTGGCGGCGCTTTCCCGGACTCATATAGCGTTCTTTCCGGGACCTCCTTTGCAGCCCCTCATCTTGCCGGCGCCATGGCCCTCTTGATGAGCGCATTCCCGCATCTGACCGCTTATGAGATAGAAGATTCGTTGATCGAGGCAGGGTGGGACCTTGGAGAACCTGGACCCGATAATGCCTATGGTTATGGCCTCACGGATGTCATGGAGGCATATCTGAACATCACTTACAGATCTTCGATTAGGGGTTACTATAATGCCATTCTGGACAGAGAACCTGACATCGGGGGTGCTGAGTGGTGGCTGAGTGCGATAAAGGACCTCACTTCCTTTTGCATTGACAGAAGGGAAGGGTTCGGGGGACTTGCCCAGATTTTCTTTGAATCAGATGAATATGCGCTGAGAGCGAAAGACGAGCGTGGATATGTTATAGATCTCTATGAAAGTTTTCTGAGGAGAACACCTTCTGAGGGGGAAATCGGGTACTGGATAGGTGAACTGCAGTCGGGGAAAAATAGAAATGCGGTGCTTCTATCGTTTCTCTACAGCGAGGAATTCTCTGCGATCCTGGATGGGCTCTTCGGCCAGGGCGATTCTCGACCCGAGTGCAACATGGTCAATGATTTCTATAGAGGGTTTCTCTCAAGGTTCCCTGATGAGGGAGGTTTCATGTTTTGGCGAGGCATGATAAGGGATGCCCAGTGTCAGGGCTCGGAAGCAGTGCTTGGCGTTTGCCGCGAAATTGCTCACCTGTTCTCGGAAAGCCCGGAATATCTCGACCGAGCGAGGGGAAATGGAGAATATGTGGAGGATCTATACAACGCGATATTGAGAAGGGGCCCTGATATGGAGGGATATTCCTTTTGGTTGGGCCTGATTGAGAGCAGGGTGCTGACCAGGAGTCAGGTCCTGGATTTTTTCCTGGATTCGCCGGAATTTTCTCTTCGTGTCTCAGATATTGTAAAAGCAGGGTGTTTAAACTAGAATTGCTTATGGCCTTTGTGCTTTTTCTTATGAGGGGGGCGGGTGAATAAAAGGATTCTAAGGGATGGTGTGAGGAGATCAGGTCTCCTCAAGGTGATTTTGATCGCTCTGCAGGTTGTTCTCTTTTCCTCCTGCACGGTCTTGAGGGGGGAGAATCCGGCAGGTGATGCCGGCAACGGAGGAGGCGCTGGTTACAGCGAGATAGCAGATAAATGGGGCGTGCTGCCGCTTAATGCGCGTATCACCGGCGCGGGCCACTTTGTGGATTTTCGATACCGGGTTGAAGACCCCGAAAAGGCCAAGTCAGTTCTTGACAAAAAGAATAAGATTTCCATGATGGATGAGGCGTCTGGGCAGATACTGTATGTACCTGAAACGAAGATCGGTCCCTTGCGGGGCAGTTCATCAAAACCTATTCCAGGGAAAACGTATGCAGTCATTTTTTCAAACAGGGCGGGGATGATAAAGAAGGGAGTCAAGGTCACAGTTACAATAGGAGATATGATAATTAAAGGAATTGTTGTTGAATAACCAGGAGGCGCTAATATGGTATTTCAAAAACTCTCTATTTTTGTGTTCGTTTCATTTCTTTATGTTTTGTTATTTTCCGGTGCCGACTGCCGATCCGAGAACAAATTTCCAGTTGACAAAATGAGTGCCAAGCAGGCCTCGGAGTGGAAGGCAAGGGAGAAGGGCCTCAGAGACGATTACGCTGTCTGTCTTGAACACTGCGGCGGAAAAAAGGATTGCGAAGCGGCTTGCCAAAGAGCCCTTGATGCAAGGCTTACGGCTGCATACAGCGGAATCGCTGCCGGCAGTTCCCTAAAGACTCCTCCAGAAGATCTATCCTCCCACCCTTCCTGCCCCTTTTGCGGTATGGATCGAAAGAAATTCTCCTATTCAAGGGTCTTGATAGTGTTCGAGGACGGCACCGAGTCAGGAACCTGTTCCATTCACTGCGCAGCAATAGAGCTTGCCCTCAACATTGATAAGACGCCTAAGGCGATATGGGTGGGGGATTTCGATACGAAGCAGCTTATTGACGCGGAGAAGGCCTATTGGGTGATCGGGGGCGAAAAGCCCGGCGTCATGACAAAGAGGGCAAAGTGGGCTTTTGAAAGCAGAGAGAAGGCTGAGGCCTTTATCAAGTCCTATGGAGGTAAACTATCAGTCATGGATGAGGCGTTCAAGGCAGCCTTCGAGGACATGTATGGGGACACAAGGATGATCATAGAGCGGCGCAAGATGAAACGGATGCAGCAGCAGAAAAGCGGGAATTAGGACTTGGCTAGTCTATCTTTTTCAGGCGGTTCCAGATGTCTTTTCTTCGCATTACTGGCCTTTTTGGCCATGGGGGTGATTTGCCAGCCGGCCTTCCCGGACGACCCTTCGGTTCCCAGGCCATCAAAAAAGGACAAATGCCCTGTCTGTGGCATGTTTGTATATAAGTATCCTGAATGGGTGGGATACGTTGCCTATTCGGATGGTTCCTATGCTTACTTTGATGGCGCCAAGGATTTATTTAAGTATATCTTTGATCTCAAGAGATACAATCCCAAGAAGTCCTTGAAGGACATTAATGACATAAGGGTGACGGACTACTACTCACTCAAGATGATTGACGGAAAAAAAGCCTTCTATGTTGTTGGAAGCGATGTGTACGGACCCATGGGAAAAGAACTCATTCCATTTGAGAGCAAAGGGGCCGCGGAAGACTTCAAGAAGGATCACGGCGGTTCGGGATTACACTCCTATACGGAGGTTACTCCGAAGCTGATTGAACGGCTTGATTGATCTTGGGGTGAGCAACTCTCTTTGCGGGGATGCCATTATGGGGTTTATGAGAAGATCCAGCATTTATCTGCTATTAATCTCCTTGATTCCTGCGTTTTTCTTGATCTTTGCTATGGCTCATGCCGCATTCACCAGGACGTTTCATCAGGAAAGAAGGTCTGCATCCGCAGCGGTGGTGAAAAGACTGAAATTGACGGATCTTTGTTTGTTTACAGAGGCTGCCTACACCAGAAATCCTTCCCAGGCAGATGTGCATTCAGCGTTCAAGGACCACCCTCTCTCCCTTGACCATTTTCCCTCGGGATCATTCTTTATTCCTCCGAGAGGTCTTTGGCGATAGTCAGATGGGCTGGATAGAGCGCCAGAGGGGCTATCTCGACTTTACCCTTGCATCGTTGGCAAGGCGCAAGGGTAAAAATATTTCTCTCATCTCGGTTTATGCTCTTATTGTTTTTCTTGTTTCTTCTCTTGTCTTTTTGACGAACTCCCTACTGAGAGAGGCCGAGGCGCTTCTTGAAGCGGCACCCGATATGGTCGTGCAGAGGACCGTAGGAGGCCGCCATGAGTTGCTGCCTGTTTCATACATAGAAAAGATAAAGGCAATAAGAGGCATCAAAGAGGTTTTGCCCCGACTCTGGGGTTATTATTATCACCCTGCTTCAAGATCCAATTACACTATCATGGTTCCTGCGGATTTCTCCCTGGGAGAAGATGAAGTGCAGGTTGGGGAAGGAGTAAATAGAACTTGGGTCGGGTCGGAAGAAGGGCGTTTCTATTTTAAGGCTGCCGACGGGAGTTCGGTGGTCCTTAAAATCGCTGGAACACTGCCTGCAGCAACGGAACTGGTTTCCTCGGATCTGATCCTGCTTGGAGAGGCTGCCTTCAGGAAGATCTCCGGGGTGCCGGAGGGCTTTGCGAATGATCTCGCGGTAACCTTGGGGAATAAGGCTGAATCTCTTGTAATTGCTGAAAAAATTGTCCTTGCTTTACCTGACGCGCGGCCCATCCTCAGGGAAGAGATATTGAGGACCTATGTCGCTGTGTTCGACTGGCGGGGCGGGGTAGCCCTTATTCTGCTTTCGGGGGCGGTGATAGCCTTCCTTATATTTGCCTGGGACAGAGCTGCCGGATTAAGCTCCGAGGAAAGGCTTGAAATCGGCATCCTCAAGGGAGTGGGCTGGGATACAAGCGAGGTCCTGACAATGAAATTGTGGGAGGGCACAGTTGTTTCTCTGACCGCCTTTGTGATTGGGGTGATAGGGGCATACCTGCATGTTTTTTTTGCTTCCGGGACCATCTTTGAAAGGGCTCTAAAGGGATGGGCCATACTCTATCCGGAATTTACCCTGGCCCCTGAGATCAGCCTTTACCACCTGGTAGCGCTGCTCCTAATGACAGTCGGGCCTTATACATTGGTTACGGTAATTCCTGCCTGGAAGGCCTCCATTGCGGATCCCGACAGCATTATGAGACAGGGATGATCAAACTTCTCCAGGTTAGCAAATGCTTCAACCAGGGCCGAATCAATGAATTCAAGGCCCTCAGGGATATCAGCATCGAGATTTCCACTGAGGAGGTCACAGTTATCAAAGGCCCCAGCGGCTCCGGCAAGACCACGCTCTTGACCATAATAGGCTGCATGACGAGACCTACCTCGGGCAGGGTCTGGGTGAAAGGGCAGGAGACGACGAGCCTCCCTGAAAGATTCGCCTCTGAGGTGCGCAGGTCTTTATTCGGTTTCATATTTCAGCAATATAATTTGATCAAGGGCATTTCGGCCATTGAAAACATTATGATTCCTTCCTATCCCGCAGGTGTGAAGAGGGCAGTCATAGTGAAGAGGGCGGAGTCCCTGCTGGAGGAACTGGATATAAATGCCAAGGCCCGGGAGAAGGTGGAGCATCTTTCAGGAGGAGAACAGCAGAGGGTAGCTATTGCGAGGGCCATGATAAACGACCCCTCGATAATAATTGCCGACGAGCCTACAGCCCACCTGGATACGGATCAATCCTCAGTGCTGCTTTCCATCTTTGGGAGGCTTAAAGAGCAGGGGAAAACCATCATAATTGCAAGCCACGATCCATTGGTGATCAACTCCGAATGGGTTGAAAGTACAATTGCACTCAGAGACGGCAGGATAACGGAAGGGGGGCATCAGTCATGATTTTCAACCCTGATGTTCTAGCTCTTCTGCTTACGAGCCTCCTGGTAACGTCGCTGGCTGTCCTTTCATCCGCGGTGGGTATCGAGATACTTATGAAGTGGGATTTGAAAAAAGGCACGGAGAGGCAGCTTATACTAGAGAGGAGGACATACCTTGTTTCTACGATAATGGGGCACCTGCTGGTCTTTGAGTTCCTGTCCCTGTTTCTCTTCGTCTTCTGTGCCGACAGACTGCACGGACTCTTTGTGGGCGCCATGTGCGCGGCAGGAAGCCTGAACGCTAACGACTATGGCTATCCCGCTCTCATTGTTAAGGCCTGTAACGCTATACTCTGCGGTCTTTGGGTTGTCATGAACAGACTCGACAATAGAGGCGCTGATTACCCCCTGATAAGGCAGAAATATAAGATGCTTCTTTTTATTACAGGCATGCTCATATTAGAGGGATATCTTACCGCCGGGTACTTCTTCGGGCTGAGGGGCGAGGTAATCACTTCCTGCTGTGGTACGCTATTCAGCTCCTATGCGGAGGGCCTCGCCGCAGATCTTGCGTCTTTTCCCCCCAGCCTAGCGATGATATTGTTTTTCCTGAATGCGGCTGTCATCTTGAGGCTTGGGATAAACTTTCTGACCAGAGATAAGGGTGCCGGGCTCTTCGCTTTGACCAGCGGCCTTTTTTTTATTGTTTCGATAATAGGGATAACTTCATTTATCTCGCTTTATTATTATGAACTCCCCACCCATCATTGTCCGTTTTGCATCTTGCAGTCAGACTACGGTTACATAGGTTATCCTCTTTATGCCTTATTATTGGGAGGGACCATCACGGGTGTCGGGGTAGGGGTCTTGGGGACGGGCCGTTCGGCAGCCTCGGTTTCTGCCTTGGCTCGCAGGCAACAGAGGAAATACTGCATAGCTTCAGTGTGCTGTTTTCTTGCTTTTACGGCTCTGTCGGCTTATCCGATGTTGTTTTCCGACTTCAGGCTGGAGGGCTATTGAATCCTTTCTCTAATACCGAATGGATAAAGAAAAGATGGCTCCCCGTCATCCTAATACTGTTCGCGGTGTTCTTGGCAGGCTATTGGGTTAGAGGAGACAGGATGCCATCGGTTCCTGCCGTTGAAGAGATGCACTTCGAATCAATAGAGCAGGAGGGAAGCTATGTATATGTCTGCCCCATGTCATGCGTGCCGCCAAGGGAGTCGCCCGGCAACTGCCCGGTTTGCGGGATGCAATTGGTTCCTGTTCCTGATGTTCAAAAGAGCGAATCGGGGCGCCCAAGAGTCAAACTCAGCCCTGCAGAATTGGCGTCGGCCGGAGTAGAGCTTGCCTATGTGCAGAGAAAAGAACTCTGGGCAGAAGTGAAACTCTTCGGCCGGATTGATTATGATACTGCCCATATGAGCTATGTCTCGGCCTTCATGCCGGGAGTTATTGACAGGGTATATGTAAAAAGGGCCGGACAATTTGTCAGGTGGGGTGATCCCCTTTTTGATATCTATTCCTCCGATCTCCTTGAGACGCAGAGACAGCTTCAGGAGGCTATGAAGGTAGTTCCGGGATTTCTCGCTTTCCAGGAGGGGCAGGCTTACGCTGTTCAGGACGCCCCTGTCCAGGAGCGAACCAGAAAGCAGGGGGAAGAGCAGGCCGTGGATGTTGAGGCGGCGCTCAAGAAAATTGAGGGTATCAGGCACAAGCTCAAGATACTTGGTCTTCCGAAGAGGGATATAGACGAATTCATGAAATCGCCTCAGCCGACGGGCATATCTACCGTTTACGCCCCCCTGTATGGCCAGGTTATTGAACAGAACGCCTTTGAAGGTCAATTCATAAACAGAGGCACAAGGGTTTTCGCCATCGGAGACCCAACTTACGTATGGGCTCGCCTTAACGCATACGAAGCTGATTTTCCGTGGCTCAGAAACGGGCAGGATGTGGAGATTGAAACGGAAGCCTACCCGGGAGAGAAATTCGTGGGGAGACTCATCTACATCTCGCCGGTTTTCAATCCGGAGAGGCGCACCTTTGATGTTGGCGCAATCTTTTCGGAGTTGGGGGGAAGACTCAAGGCCGGAATGCTGGTAAGGGCGACGGTCAAGGCGTCTCTCGGCGGGAAGGAGATTCCTCTGGTAGTGCCCTCTACTTCGCCGCTTATTACAGGAAAGCGCGCGGTTGTTTATATTGCGGTTCCGGATAAGAAGGGGGTCTTTGAGGGCAGGGAGGTCAGCCTGGGCCCTAAGGGAAAGGATTACTATGTGGTCAAAGACGGGCTGAAGGAGGGAGAGGCGGTTGTGGTGAACGGGGCTTTCAAGATTGACAGCGCCGTTCAGATCCTAGCCAAGGGCGGCATGATGGATTTCAGGGGAGGGATTCCTGCCGCGTCTTTTCACGAGCACGGAGGGTCCCAGGCCGTACAGGAGAAGTACGAGTCGGATAGGCTGAAGACAAGAAGCGAGAACGAAGGCAGGCAGTCCGTCACAAGAAGGAGGCCTGGGGCCTATGGAGGTGCTCTTGGACTTCCCCAATCCAAGCGATGATCAAACGCTGAGAGGTCTAACTCTGACCGGGAGAGCGGTAGGTTTTTTTGTCCGAAATCGTACGGCCCTTTTCCTCATGCTCGCACTACTCATCTCATGGGGTGTATTGGTTGCACCTTTCCGCTGGAGCATCGGAGGCCCTTTAAGGAGTCCCATTCCTGTTGATGCCATTCCAGACACAGGTGAAAACCAGCAGATAGTTTTCACGCAGTGGGAAGGAAGATCTCCTCAGGATATCGAAGATCAGATTACATTTCCTCTGACATCCGCTCTCCTTGGCCTTCCTGGAGTAAAAACAGTCAGAAGTTCATCCATGTTCGGTATCTCATCCATATATTTGATTTTCAAAGACGGCGTGGACTTTTATTGGGCCAGATCCCGGATACTCGAAAAACTCAACAGCCTTCCGCCGGGAACCCTCCCCGACGACGCGCGGCCTTCCCTGGGCCCTGACGCCACGGGTATGGGGCAGATCTATTGGTACACCATCGAAGGACGCGATCAGGAAGGGAAAGCCGCGGGAGGATGGGATCTGCAAGAACTCAGGACATGTCAGGACTGGCTTGTTCGCTACGCCCTCCTTTCGGTTCAGGGAGTCAGCGAGGTGGCTTCGATAGGGGGTTTCGT
Organism: Desulfatiglandaceae bacterium; assembly: GCA_041753575.1. Classification (GTDB taxonomy): domain Bacteria; phylum Desulfobacterota; class DSM-4660; order Desulfatiglandales; family Desulfatiglandaceae; genus CG2-30-51-40. The sequence goes on along the minus strand of JBGSUA010000030.1, from coordinate 19,082 downwards.
TCAGGAGTATCAGGTTGATCTTGATCCGGACTTGATGCGCATCAACGGTGTAACACTGTCGCAGGTAGTAGAGGCAGTGAGAAATTCAAACAGAGACGTCGGCGCCAGAACCATAGAGGTCAACAAAGTAGAATACCTCATAAGGGGGCTGGGCTTCATCAAGAAGAAGGAGGATATTGAAAACGAAGTAATAAAGCTTGCGGACTCTGTCCCTGTCCTGGTTCGAAATGTTGCGCGGGTCTCGATGGGCCCTGCCCTGAGGCAGGGTGTATTGGATAAGTACGGAGAAGAGGCAGTAGGCGGCGTGGTGGTGGTGAGGTTCGGAGAAAACCCCATGACTGTCATTGACGCCCTCAAAAAGAAGATCAAAGAAATATCAACGGGGATGCCTCAAAAAAAGCTGGCTGACGGCCGATCGAGCCAATTGACGATAATTCCATTTTACGACCGCAGCGTTCTCATAGAGGAGACACTGGCTACCCTGGATGATGCTCTAAAGAGCGAAATACTGATCACAATGATTGTAGTGATAGTTCTCATGTTTCACATGGGGAGCTCGCTCTTGATAGCATCTCTTCTGCCGATATCCGTGCTTTTATGCTTCATACCTATGAAGGTTTTCGGGGTGGACGCCAACATAGTAGCTCTCTCAGGCATAGCCATCGCCATAGGTACCATGGTTGACATGGGTATCATAATGACTGAGAGCATAGTTGTTCATTTATCCCAGAGGCGGCCAGGGGAAAAGGCGCTGAATGCGATTCTAAAGGCCGCCGAATCAGTGGGAGGGGCCGTAATAACTGCGGTTGCGACAACCGTAGTGGGATTCCTGCCTGTTTTCGCGTTGGAGGGAGCGGAGGGTAAGCTCTTCAGGCCCCTGGCCTTTACAAAGACAGCAGCCCTTATCTCCTCGCTTGTAATGGCAGTCGTAATAATACCTCCACTGGCAAGCATTGTCTTCGGGGATTATCTGAAGAGCGGGAAGAAGAGATGGATTTTCTATGAAGCGATCGCCTACGCGGGGGTCGTCATATTCTTTGTATTTGATAGACTGACCGGAGCCGCCGTTGTCACGATCGGGATCTACAGTCTGATTCTGCCGCGGCTCAAGGATTCGATGGTAAAGAAGGCGCAGGGGATGGCCAAGTTCGCTCTGATCGGGTGGCTTTTTTATGTTCTGACGAGGCTGTGGCTCCCCCTCGGACCTGACAAGGGCTTTTTGCGTAATGTCTTCTTTGTCATCATCGTCGCATGCCCTGTCTTACTGGTATTGTCAGCTTTTAAACTGCATTATACGAAGATCCTCACATGGTGCCTCAATCACAAGGCCCTTTTTCTATTCTTTCCTGTCTGCATAATCCTCTTGGGCCTGACGGTATGGAGGGGATTCGATAGTGTCTGGGGTTGGGCTCCCTCCTTATTAAAAAAATCCGCACCGGGTGCCTTCATGTCAGAGAAGTTCCCCGGGCTTGAAAAGGAGTTTATGCCCCCTTTGGATGAGGGAGCCTTTCTGTTTATGCCGAGCACAATGCCCCATGCATCAATAGGGGAGGTTCAGGATATCCTTCGAAGGCAGGATATGGCCATATCCGGCGTTCCAGAGGTTGAAACGGTCGTGGGCAAGCTTGGGAGGGCGGATACGGCGCTTGATCCCGCTCCCGTATCAATGATAGAGACCCTTGTGACCTATAAGCCATGTTTCCTTCAAGACGAGAAAGGGGACCTCGCTACCTTTCGCTTTATGCCTGACGAAATAGATCTCGTACGAGACGTTAACGGAAATCCGGTTATCGCCCCGGATGGAAAGCCTTACCTCCAGAGGGGCAGATACATCAGAGACAAAGAATCTAATCTCATAGCGGACCAGGAGGGTAAGCCTTTCAGACTCTGGAGACCTCTTCTTGATACCTCTGTAAATCCGGGACGCAAGCCCTGGAGGGGCATCCGGTCGCCCGATGACATCTGGGATGCGATAGCAGCGGCGGCAAGGATGCCGGGAACAACTACTCCATCCAAACTCCAACCGATATCCGCAAGGATGGTAATGCTTCAGAGCGGAATCCGCTCGAAGATGGGCATAAGAATAACAGGCCCTGATTTGGAAAGCATTGAAGATGCTTCATTGCGCATAGAAGCCTTGGTGAGAGAGGTCGCCGCGGTTGCTCCCGGCACGGTCATAGCCGACAGGATAGCGGGGAAACCATATATTGAAATAGAGGTCAGGAAGGACGCCGCGGCTCAGTATGGAATAAATACACGGCAGGTATTGGACGTTATAGACCTTGCGATAGGAGGGCGCAGGATATCATCGAGCGTCGAAGGCAGAGAGAGATACCCTGTCAGGGTGAGGTATATGCGCGAACTCAGGGATGAAATTGAGATGCTGGGAGGTATCCTTGTCCCGGCGCCTGACGGAACCCAGATCCCTCTTGGGCAGTTGGCTGACATAGTTTATGTGCGAGGCCCAGCGGCCATAAGGGGAGAAAACACATTCTTGACGGCCTATGTGCTCTTCGACGGGCGGCCGGGATTTTCAGAGACAACCGTGGTGGAACGGGTTGAGGAGTCCTTGTTGGAACATATAGAGTCCGGAACTCTAAAGCTGCCGCGAGGCGTTAATTTCAGCTTTACCGGCATATATGAGAATCAACTAAGGGCCGAAAGACGATTGATGATAATAGTCCCAGTCACCCTGTTCCTCATTGTGCTCATACTCTTTTTTCAGTTCAGGTCTTTCTTGACCAGCGCAATGATCTTCTCCGGTATTTTCGTCGCCTGGGCGGGCGGCTTCCTTATGATATGGCTATACGGCCAGGGCTGGTTTCTTGATTTCAGCATCCTGGGTATCTCATTTAGAGAGGTTTTCCAGGTACATCCGATAAATCTGAGTGTCGCGGTCTGGGTGGGTTTTCTGGCTCTTTTCGGAATCGCTTCCGACGATGGAGTCGTAATGGCATCATACCTGGATGAGAGGTTCGCTGCAAGTGAGCCGGCAGGGAATTCAGAGATAAGGAAGGCGGTTATCGAAGGGGCGTCCCGGAGGGTCAGACCATGTATTATGACGACAGCAACTACGATCCTGGCCCTTCTGCCTGTCCTTACCTCGAGTGGCCGCGGCTCGGATCTCATGATTCCGATGGCCATTCCTTCATTTGGGGGAATGGTCATTGAGATCCTGACCATGCTCATTTTGCCGGTTCTTTACTGCTGGGTAAAGGAGCTGAAGTGGTCTTCCCGGAATCCGGCGCTCCCGGGCTGATTCGGCCAAGGCACCGTTCCTTGCCGCTGCTGTGAAGTATCTTGACATTCCTCAAGGTCTGATCCTGGTATCCGATCTCCTTCAGGTAGCCGTCAGGACACTCCTTCCTGCATTCCTCACAGAGGTCAAGGAACTTCTTGGAATATTCCATGGTGGCGCATGAATCCCCCTGGATGGAATGATACCTGGCCTTTTGAAAGGCATCCTTCAGCCTGGGTACGTAAGCGGCACAGGTCTTCTTATGCAGCTCTCCCTTCCACTTGAGTTCACTTGCCTTACTTGTCTTACCCGCCTTGGCAGCGCCTGGTTTTTCCTTGATTATCCATCTCCTGTCCTCCAATTTGGAGGGTCCGGCGCTTGCCGCAGGCGGCTGATCCGGCTGGACGAGAGTCGGGGGCTTTTCATTTTCCGCTGCTGCCGCGTTGATTCCTACTCCGGCAGTCAGCATGATAGTCAGCAATGTCAATGCGATTAGATTTCTAATAAGAGGCATAATCAATTCTCCCTCAGTAATATAAAACCCCAGCCGACCAAAAGATCTCCGTCAGTCCAGCCTGGTTAGGGATAGGGACACCCTATATCAGGACTCCGGGTGACCAGTCTATCATTCTACCAGCTCCTTTACTCTAAGCCCATACTTTTTCATTCTGTTCCATACGGTCATTCTGTGGATGCCCAGGATTTCGGCGGCCTTTGACCTATTGAAGCCCGCTGCTATGAGGGCCTCGATTAGCTGCGTCTTTTCCTTTGAATCCCGGCTTCCGTCAGTGCTTGCGGATGAAGAGGAATCCGGAGCTGTCATGAGACTTGCCGGCAGATGCGCTAACCCGATAGGCCTTGATTCGGCTATTACAAAAGCGTATTCAAGCGCGCTTTTCAATTCCCTGACATTCCCGGGCCAGGGATAAGTCATCAAGATATTCATGGCCTCCGGGGATAGGCCGATAACCTTCTTGCCGGATTCGCTGCTGAGTTCCTCCAGAAATGACTCGACCAGCAGGGGAATATCCGACCTCCTATCCCGAAGTGGAGGAAGGCAAACCGGCAATACATTTATTCTGTAGAATAGATCCAGTCTGAAGACTCCCTTCGCTGCAAGTTCCTCCAGCTTTCTGTTGGTGGCTGAAATGATCCGGACGTCGGTAAAGATAGGCCTGTTGTCTCCGACCCTCTCAAATTGTTTGGTCTCAAGAACCCTAAGGAGCTTAGCCTGACTGCCAGGGGGGATATCTCCAATTTCATCCAGGAATATGTCCCCGCTGTTTGCTGCCTCGAAGCGTCCTATGCGGTGGCGATATGCGCCTGTAAAAGCACCCTTGGTATGTCCGAATAATTCGCTTTCAAGCAGGGATTCGTTCAGTGCCGCGCAGTTGAATTGTACAAAGGGGCCGTTTCTCCTTCTTCCCAAAGTGTGGATGGCGTGCGCTACAAGTTCCTTCCCGGTTCCGCTTTCTCCCCGAATGAGGACAGGGGCATCGCTTTCAGCAGCTTTTTCTATAAGCTGAAAAAGACTCTCCATTACAGGGTGTTTTCCTAGTATTCCGTGAAACCCTTTGGTATCCGAGGCGACCCTGGACAGTTCCTTTATCCTGAGATCCTTTTGCTCAAGCTCAGAGCTGTCTGAAAATGATTCAAGTGCGCCAATCACTCTACCCTCTTCGCTTTCTAATATCCTGGCATCTTTTATGACAGAGGCGTATGAGCCGTCATTACGTACAAATACGCACCGCTTTCCTTTGATCGCGCCTATCTCAAATAGCATGCACCACTTTTTCTTCGCCTCTGATCTAATGGTCTCGCACACATCGCATCTGAGCATATTGCAGGAAGAGCCTACAAGCTCTCTTTTGTCATAGCCGGTGAGCCTTTCCATGGCAGGGTTGACCAGTTTTATGAAACCATCTTTATCCACGAGCATTATGGAGCTTGGGCTAGCTTCAAATATTTCTTTATACATAAAATGATTCCCTGGACTCTAAGGCTAAAGTGCGCATCAAGTGATAAATCAATTTTATCATTTGATAAAAGTTAATTGCTGACAAGGACTAGTCAATGATCCGCGAACTAGGATTTTCAAGATGTTATGAGCGGCATGATACTTGCCCTATAAGGAGAGGCTATGGAAGAAGCTCCGGGCTGTCGGGCATACTAAATACTCTGGGATTGCACAAGGAGGTTCAAGTCATGAGCAAGAGAGGGTTTCATATTTTAATGTTCCTCGCCTTGGCGGTGCTCTTCATCGGCTTTTCCGTTCACCCCTGCGCCGCTTATTCTCCGGACAAGTCTGCGGGTTCTGTAGAACTCAGGATCAAGAAGGTTAGCTGGAGCGAGAGCAAGAAGTTATTAGAGGTCGCGGGTTCAGGTGCGTCAGTGAAAAGCGTGGTTACATTAAAGGACTATTCATCCGGTTCACTCCTGGGCTCGGTCAACGCCGACAAGAAGGGTGATTTCAAGCTGGCTCTGCGGTTAGTCAAGCCTCCATGTGAGATCCTGGTAGAAAATGCAGATAAAAAGCTTAAGGTCGGTTATTCAAACGGAAGTCCCAAGGTATGCGGCGGGGGAGGAGGGGGAGGACAAGCAAGCCGATCCCATAGCGGCAGGTTTTCTTCTTATGCCGGAACATCAACCTGCCTTTCCTGCCATGTAAAGCAGGCAGAGGAGGTTCATTCCTCTGTTCATTATCAATGGGCCGGTGATACCAGATATGCTGTTGACCATGTTGGAAATTTCGGAGATAAGCTCGGCGGCATCAATGATTTCTGCATCTATCCGGATATTAACTGGCTGGGCAAACTGACCACCGTTAGGGGCACTCAGGTTGATGCCGGCTGCGCGAAATGCCACGTGGGTTTGGGTGATAAACCAACCCCTGACCCAAACTTTGCCCAGCTTGAGAATATTGATTGTCTTGTCTGTCATTCTGATTCTTACAAGAGAAAGCTTGAGCTAATAGGAGGCAAATGGAAGTTTGTGCCTGACGCTGAAAATATGTCTGTAACAATTCTTCAGGCCGCTCAGGATGTAAAAAAGCCCTCCAGCACAAGCTGCCTTAACTGTCATACAAATGCCGGCGGGGGAAATAATTACAAGAGAGGCGATATAGAAGAGGCCCATCGAAATCCCACCGCTGCCCTTGACATCCACATGGCCCCCAAGGCGGCAGGGGGATCGGGGCTTACCTGTCTTGACTGCCATGGTGGAGACGGACACTATATAAAGGGGAGGGGAACTGATCTTAGAGCCGTTGACTCCGATAAAATCCTAAGTTGCTCGACATGTCATTCATCCTCTCCCCATGATAGCGATCGATTGAACAGGCATACTGCCAAAGTCAACTGCACGGTCTGCCATATACCGCAATTCGCAAAAGTCGCAGGAACTGATATTCACCGAGACTGGAGTGCGTCAGGTGTTCTTGATGCGGCTTCCGGGCTGTTCGAGCCATATCACACAAAGGGGCTGAATGTCACCCCGGTATATCGTTTCTTTAACGGCTATTCCACATTCTACAAGTTCGGCGCTCCTGCGGAGCCTGGGTCAAACGGCAAAGTCAGTATGTCAGCGCCTGTCGGGGATATCACCGATCCATCAGCCAAGATCTATGCCTTCAAATACCACACTGCCAAACAGCCAATGGATCCGGCCACCCGAAGGCTTCTCCCGCTCAAGATAGGGAAGTTCTTTGAGTCAGGGCAGATAGCGGAAGCTGTGGCTTTGGGCACCGTAGCGGTAGGGTGGCAATACGCGGGGCATCAGTATGCGGAAACTGAGAGATACATGGGCATTTTTCATGAGGTTGCTCCCAAGGATTCGGCCCTATCCTGTTCGAGCTGCCATGTGGCGGCCAATAGGATTGATTTCAGGGAACTGGGTTATGAATTAAGGACTCAGCGAAACAGCAAGGCCCTATGCGCTAGCTGCCACGGCTCAAACAAGGCCGCCGAATGGCAGATGGGTGCTCTCACGGATTTTGAAAAATACCATAACAAGCATGTAACCGATAAGCGGATCTCATGCGCTCAGTGCCACGTAAACCTCAAGTGAAAGGGAGAGGAAGAAGTATTTGATACGAAAGAGTCTCCTGCGCATCCCTAATGGATGCCAGGGAGAGGAGCCTTTTTCGGTTTCCTGGCGACAAGCTATGTTTATCCACATCGAGAGATTAGACAGCCAGTCAAACCTGTCTGACCAAATTGGCCTGAGGATACATATTTTCCTCTTGTGAATCAAGTGCTGAACGCCCTATACTGCAAGATAAGTCTCAAAATTTCTGTGCCTTGGATAATCATCCACGCAACAAAAGAGCATGCCAGTGGTTAAAATGGTCTTGAAGGTCCCTTAGTGCGCGAATCCAAAAAGGAGTTGCACCGCATTTTGAGATGGGCTGCCCCTGGCAGCGTGGCATTTACCGTAACCTTATTGTTGGTCCATTTCTTGCTTTAATAATTATACAGCAAATGAGGAGACCGCAATGAAAACCATCAGAAGAGTCATAACACTGGGTTCGGCAGTGCTGTCAGCCCTCATAGCTTTATCCCTCATCCAGATTGGAGAGGCAAGAGGAGCAACGGATGATTGCTGGATGAGCCTTGAGGGGATCAATGGGGCTATATATGCCATCGTTGTCGGGCCGGACGCTAGTGTTTATGCGGGAGGTGAATTCACGCAGGCCGGTGGTTTGGCTGTCAATTACATAGCCAGATGGGACGGTTCGTCCTGGTGGGGCTTAGGGTCCGGCCTGAATGGGGCGGTCAACGCCTTGACGTTTGGGCCCGATGGAAGCCTTTATGCGGGAGGTGAATTCACCCAGGCGGGCGGGCTAAACGCCAATTACATAGCCAGATGGGATGGGGCATCGTGGTCGGCTTTAGGCGAGGGAGTGAATGACTACATCCATGCCTTGAGCTTCGGTCCCGGCGGAAGGCTCTATGCAGGGGGAGTTGTCTCCAACGGTATAGCCGCGTGGGACGGGATATCCTGGTCCTCAGTCGGGGACGGCGTAAACGGGGAAGTATATGCCCTGACCTTGGGCCCTGACGGAAGCCTCTACGTGGGAGGATATTTCGACCGAGCCGGTTCAGTAGTCGCCTTCTGCCTCGCGAAGTGGAATGGTTCCTCATGGTCTGCTCTCGGGTTGGGAACAGATGATAGCGTTTATGCCTTGAGCTTCGGTCCTGATGAAAGCCTTTATGCCGGTGGCGCCTTCACTCTTGCTGCTACTACTATTGAAAATTCTGTGGCCGCCAACTACATAGCCAGGTGGAACGGCTCATCATGGTCGGCCCTGGGAGAGGGCATGGATGATTATGTCTATTCCCTTGGCTTTGGTCCTGATGGAAAACTCTACGCTGGAGGTTGGTTTACACAGGCGGGGGGAGTTGAGTCCAAAAGGGTTGCAAGGTGGGAAGTTAGTGTTAATGCATGGCAAGCTCTTGGAGCAGGCCTGAATGGGGTCGTTTTCTCTCTTTCGTTTGCTGATGGCGACCTCTTCGCAGGTGGTTCTTTTTCCCAGGCGGGAGGGGGAGGCGCTGATTACGCTGCCAAGTGGGATGGTAATTCATGGTCTGCTCTGGGTAGTGGCCTGGTGGGGGGCTCGCCTTCTATAAAATCCTTAGTGTCTGCGCCTGATGGAAGCCTTTATGCGTGTGGATCTTTCACACAGCCGAATGGATTGCCCGCGAGCAGGATCTCTAAGTGGAATGGTATCACATGGTCTGACCTGGGCAACATGAGTGCTTACTCCCTTGCCCTTGGCCCTGACGGTTTTCTATATGTCGGGGGCATCTTTGTTCAGGCAGGTGGTGTGAGTGCCAACTACATAGCCAGATGGGACGGCGCCTCATGGTCTGCTCTCGGTTCAGGGCTTAGCAGATGGGTACAAGCAATGAGGTTTGGTCCCGACGGCAACCTTTATGTCGGGGGCGTGTTCACTCAGGCAGGTGGAGGAAGTGCCAACTACATAGCCAAGTGGGACGGCTACTCATGGTCCGCGCTTGGATCAGGGATGAATTACCATGTCCGTGCCCTGGCATTCGGCCCTGACGGCAACCTCTACGCAGGAGGCGCGTTTACTGAAGCAGGCGGCGAAAGCGCCAACTATATAGCCATGTGGGATGGCACCTCCTGGCAGGGGCTGGGCGAGGGATTGAATGGAGCAGTTAATGCCCTGGCATTCGGCCCTGACGGCACTCTCTATGTCGGGGGGACTTTTAGCCAGGCAGGTGGAGCTAGTGTAAATAACATAGCCAGGTGGGATGGAGCCTCATGGTCTTCTGTAGGACCCGGAGTGGACAACTTGGTACTGGCCCTTGCAGTAGGACCTGATGGCAGCCTCTATGCCGGGGGCAGTTTTACCGAGGCAGGCGGCGCGAATGCCGATTACATAGCCAGGTGGAATGGCGTGACCTGGTCCATCCTGGGATCCGGGGCTGGAGGGAATGTTAACGCCCTCGTTTTTGGATATGAAGGTAGCCTTTATGCAGGAGGGGATTTCAAGCAGGCAGGCGGAGTTAACGCTCAAGGCATCGCCAGGTGGGATGGCGCAGCCTGGTACGGCCTGGGGAGTGTTTCCGGCTCTCTTGTCAAATCAATAGTATCCCATCCTGACGGCAGCCTTTACGTGGGGGGGAGTTTTTCCAAGGCGGCCGGAATGACTGCGGACTACTTGATGCGGTATGACGGAACCTCCTGGTATGCCATGAGCACTGGGGTGAACGGTGCAGTATATGCGCTGGCTCCAGGTTCCGGAGAGAGCCTTTACGTCGGAGGAAGTTTCACGGAGGCGGGAGGAACCGGAGCCGCGCATATCGCCATGTGGAACGGATCGTCATGGGCGGCGCTGAGCTCTGGCGTGAACGGAGATATTTATGCCCTTGCTTTCGACACTGATGGCAAACTCTACGTGGGGGGAGGTTTTAACGAGGCAGGAGGAGTCGGTGCGGAACATATCGCAATGTGGAACGGGACATCGTGGTCCTTACTAAGCTCCGGAGTGAATGGTGATACCTACGCCCTGGCATTCGGTCCTGACGGGAAGCTTTTCGCGGGCGGCAGGTTCACCGACGCAGGTGGAGCGGAGGCTGCGCATATCGCCGTGTGGAACGGGTCGTCATGGGCGGCGCTGGGAACAGGGTTGAACGGAGATGTATATGCCCTGGCATTCGGCCCTGATGGTAACCTCTATGCCGGGGGCAGTTTCACCCAGGCAGGTGAGATGGTAGCAGGACACATTGCCAGGTGGGATGGAATGTCATGGCATGCCCTGGGAATGGGCGCAGACGGCCCGGTCTATTCCTTGGCCTTTGGTCCTGACGGGAGCCTTTACGCGGGAGGATCTTTCAGGGAGGCAGGCGGTCTGATTGCCAGCTTTATTGCCGAATGGGACGGGTCGTTCTGGTATCCCCTTGGCTCCGGTTTAGACGGTCCCGCTCAGGCCCTGGCATTCCACATTGACCTGAGTCTTTTTGCGGGAGGGGAGTTCCTGAGGGCAGGTTCGAAAAACTCCCTCTATATCGCAGGATGGAATTTCTTGCGCGCGCGGGCTGAATCAGTAATATCAAGGTACTACAACACCATCATGGGGAGAGACCCTGATGCAGGGGGCCTAAGTGGCTGGCTTAGCGAGATAGATAGGCTTCAGAGGCTTGGCATTGATATCAGAGAAGCGTTTATAGCGCTTGCGAGGTATTTCTTGACCAGCCCTGAGTACGAGCTGCTTAATAAGAGTGATGAGGAGTTTGTAACTGATCTTTACTTGACGTTCTTAAACAGATCTCCTGCACCACAGGAGGTGTCGGCTTGGGTTGATTATCTTTCCCAGGGGCTGACTAGAAACATGCTGATTACGCAATTTGGTATATGTGATGAGTTTGCGCTATATCTAAAGGGGATTTTTGGGGAGAACCCGACCAGGCCCGAGGGGAACCTGGTCAATGATTTGTACAGGGGGTTTCTGAACAGGTTTGCTGACACGGCTGGATTCAACGCGTGGGTTGGGATGATGAGAGAGGCGCAGTGTCAGGGAGCTGACGCGGTAAGGACGTTTTGCCACCAGATAGCCCTTGGGTTTATAAACAGCGCTGAGTATGCCTTAAGGGGCCGCACCGATGAACAGTACGTGGAGGATCTCTACAATGCCATACTCAAGAGGGGTGCTGATCCGGAAGGATTTGCGTTCTGGATAGACCTTCTGGATTCCGGGACCTACACGCGAGAGGAATTGATTCAATTCTTTGTTAACTCCCCTGAGTTCCAGATGCGGGTTGATGAGGTGATTGCAGCGGGGGTGTTTCCTTTAGGAATTGGCTGTATGCTATCATCTTTGGACGGTATTCTTTAGACAATGATCGGCGCTTCTGGGGGGAGGTTCCCCGGATGTATGAAGCCACACGGAAAGAGGCTCCTCAGCGATGAATAATCAACTGGAGGTGATTATTTTCAAGGTGACTTGACAAGAAACAGCACAATGGAGGTCCAGACAACGTTGCCGTCGGTTAGGCTCATATGAGGCGTATAATATATTTCTTCTGGAAACCTCAGGGGCCGGTCGAGATAGATATGCGGCACCGAAAAGTCAATATCCTGAATCAAATTAAGCCCTGATTCCTGTATGATGTAGAAAAGAAGATCATCTTCATTAAAGAAAGCAGGATGCTCTATTGAATTCAAGACGTATTCAGTGGCTATCACGGCCATTCCGCCATTCTTGAGGACTCTTGCCATCTCTTTTACAGCTTGTCCGGACAGCTCTTTTCCACCAAAATGCTCAATCGCTGAAAGGGAGAAAACAATATCGAATGAATTATCATCGAACTCAAGTGAGCGCCCGTCCATTCTGATAAACTTCAGCCTCTCCCTAGGGTAGTCAAAAGGCTTGTATTTGTCAGGATCGGATAATACTGACGGATCTCCTTCAGATGCGTTCCCTTGTGCCCATTCCTCGTCAAAGAGGTCCGTGGCCATTACCTCTCCGGCATTGCGGGCCAGCCAGTACACGATAGGCTCATGCCCTGTTCCCACCCCCAGAACCCTGCTCTTTTCGCAGAGTTTCCCGGTCACGCTCAAGCCGTAAAGGGTCTGTATCCATTCGAAGGCCTTGCGATGCATCTGGTTAAGGCCCATGGGCACAACCAGCAAATCATCTCCGAATTTCCGCCAGTCCGGGTCGAGCCACTTATAGGGGTTTGTCAGCTCGTTTATCTGTACCGCTGCAAAGGGCTTCTTCTGTACAAAAGAAGTGAAACGCTCCCGCTTCCCCGCCGGAAATCTGTTCGCGAAGAACGCGTGTAAAGGCAGGAAGGGATTGCGCTGTTCGAACTCCTGGGAGTTAAAAAGACCCCTGAGAAATTGAGCTTTGTTAATTTTCCCGGCCGATATCTTTTCGTAATAAAGAGCTAATCCATCCGGGTCCGGGTTTCTATCAAGAATAAGCCCATAGGCGGTTTCTATCAGATGGCGCACAGGATCTAGCGATTTTCCTGATTCCTCCGAATGCATAATGCCTTTAACGCCGGGCAGGAATCTGGCTAAAAAAGCTTTCAGTACCTCTCTTGTCTTGGTCATTTTATACCTCCAGGTATATACACCAAGGCTTCAATAAAGCCGTGACATTGGATTTAAGTTTTAAGAAGCCTCTTATTCACCAAAGTAGCTGAAGCTGAATGATAAAGATACATTAGCCCATACTCTTAAATCACATTCGCGTCAATCACCAAAAGAAAATGGGCGGCATTAGAGCGTTTTTCCTAATCTCAATACTGTGACACTGGTACGCAGCTATGGCATCCCGTGGACGTATAAGAACATAGCCAACAAAGATACAGCCCAAATCCCACTTGGGGCTCAAGGCTTATGGAGTCATATTGTACGGAGAGCAGGCGTCAAAGGAAGGGCTTCAGTGGACGGTTTTGGTATTTTTTCAATGGGAGGATGCTCAATGCTCCTTGACTGGGATGCGCAGATACTTGAATATGGGTATTGTGAATTTTTTAACTCGAGGCGCCCTCTTCCGTTTTTCAGTAAATTTAACCGCAAGCTGAGGGGGAGGGATTACTTCCTAAAACTATCGGCGGAACAAATAGAATGGATTTCATGACGGAGAATAGTCTTGATATCGAAGAGCTCAAGCGCTCAATTAGGAAAGAGGTGGAACAGCGAAAGTTGTTTCAAGGAATAAATTGGGCGGGATCGGGCTACGGCAAGTCCAAGGATGTAGGGCTTAAAGACTTGCGGTCAATAAAACCGATTGAGCCTCTGAGGCTGACTTTTGCATCCGGCCGAAAAGAAGTCTGTAGTGGCAGAAAAAACATTCATCTAAATGAGTTGCTGTCGTTTCATGATGGGAGTTTTTTGAAAAACGCATATACCTGCATACTCGGAAGAGGCATAGATGAGCAGGCAATGGGTTATTATCTCTCCTGCCTTCGCGAAGGGAAGATGACGAAGGCCGAGATAATTGGAAGAATCAGGTATTCACCTGAAGGCCGCAAGAAAGCGATAGCAATAAAGGGTTTGCTTCCCCAATTTCTGATCCATCTTGTCTTCAAAGTGCCTGTTGTCGGATACGTCTTAAGATTGTTTTTATCTCTGGCAAGGTTGCCTGTCATTACAAAGAATTTTCAAATAACAGAGGCATATTTTCATGCGCGCTCTGAACTTACTGCGGTCTTTCTTGAGCAAAGCCTGGCCGAGGTTCAGAACAGGTTTAACCAGGTTACTACTGCGCTTAGTAAGGTCGTCAATATTATCAGTGAATCTGCCGTTGACAGGACGGAGTTAGCTTCCAAGGCAGATATGAAGGCACTGAATGAATTGGATGAGAAGAAGGCTGATATTGCGAAACTGAATGAGGTAGTTACTTCCCAGGGAGAAATTCAACGAATTCTTACGGATATATCGAGCCGTGTTGATCTCTTAAATAATGTGATTGAAACAATTCGTAAGACATCAAAGGCACTAAGGGAAACCCAAACTAACGATAATACTACTACTCAGATTTCGGATGTTTTCTATGCCTCTTTCACTGATGTCTTTCGTGGTCCTAAAAACGCAATAAAGGAACGAGCTGAGGTGTATCTGCCGCATATCGAGAAAGCTTGCGCGGGAAAGCACGGATGGACGGTTTTTGACGCAGGATGTGGCAGGGGGGAGTGGCTGGAATTGGTTAAGGAAAAAGGTCTTCAGGCTGTTGGCATAGAATCAAATCACAACTTTGTGGAGCAGTGCAGGGATAATAATCTTAATGTGATAGAAGGCGATGCCATAGAATATCTGGGAGCCTCTCCTGATGATTTTATTGGAGCCGTCAGCGCGTTTCATTTTATCGAGCACTTGCCCTTTTATAAATTGATGCTCTTCCTGGAGCAGGTATTCCGAACGCTTAGACCCGGAGGCCTTTTGCTTGTTGAGACACCGAATCCCAAAAACCTGCTGGTTGCATCGTGCAACTTCTATGTTGATCCAACCCATAACAAGCCTCTCCCGCCTGAATTGCTCCAGTATACTCTGGGCGCCCTGGGATTTGGCATAGTGGAGACTCTTTTCCTCCAGCCGTTCCCGGCGGAATACAGGTTTCAAAATGTTGACAGCTTGGCGTTCAAGAGGCTTGATGAAGCTTTCTTCGGTCCTCAGGATTACGGTATAGTTGCTAGAAAGTCAGAAGTTTTGAGCTGAAAAGAAACCAACAGATGAGAATTGTTATCTGCACGCCCGACATTGAATATGGTGACGCTGTAAGTAACGACGTGCTGGGAATGCATGTTGCATTTGCGGAGGCCGGATACAGCGTTAACATTGCAGCCACTAAATGCCGTGTTAGCGGCTACAAAGTCCTAGGCATTGAAGATATCAAAGGGATACTTAGGAATACAGATGATATTCTTATCTACCATCATTCGGTGGGCTGGGACGATGGCCTGGAAGTCCTTAAAAGCATTAATTGTATCAGAATAATAAAATATCATAATGTTACTCCTCATGAGTTTTTTAGTGGCTACGCGGAGAATTACACTACTGCTTGCAGATCCGGGCGCATGCAAACAAGAGATCTGGTTGAAATAGGGGCCGATCTTTACATCGGGGATTCATTGTTTAATGTAAGCGAGTTGCTGGATTTTGGGGGAGAAAAGATTAGATGGGCCGTAATCCCACCACTTCACCATATAGATCGCTTGAGGGATTGTTTGATCCATAGAGAAAAAGTCAATGGAATAAACGATGGCAACACGAACCTCATCATGGTTGGAAGGGTAGTTCCGAACAAAGGACATAACTCTCTAATCCAAGCATTTCATATATACCACAGCCAGTACAATCATCAAAGCAGGCTTTTCATCATAGGTAAACTTGATCCAGGACTTGCAGCATATTATCAGCAACTTGAAAATATGATAAATGATTTCTGCATTAGTAATTCTATTGTTTTTACGGGCGTGATATCTGACACTGACCTTGCTTCATATTATTCTGCTGCGGATTTATTCGTTTCAACCAGTCTCCATGAGGGGTTTTGTGTGCCGCTGGTTGAGGCGATGTCTATGAAAATTCCAATCGTCGCTTACGGATCGAGCGCAGTTCCGGAAACAGTCGGTGATGCCGGTATTGTGTGGGAAGAATGCGATCCTGAACTCATTGCTGCTTCTATTAACAGGGTCGCTGAGGACAAGCGTCTGGCGTATGAACTCGGTGAAGCCGGGTATAAGAGGTACCGAACTTTATATTCTAATGAAAGGATCAAAGAAAAGCTCTTTGAGGTTTTGAGGAAGGAAGGGTTTATTAAGGGGGGAGAAGGCAGAGTTATTGAGAGTAGCAATTTGTAATATTGTTATTGAGAATGGCGATGCGGTGACCAACGATATGCTGGGCATGAGAGAAGTCCTCTTGAAGCAGGGATATGAAGTCTGCCTGTTTGCACAGCAAACATCCATTAATTTGCCGTTTATCCAGCCGGTTGATCGTATTCCATTCTTCATAGGTAACCGAGACGACCTGCTTATATATCATCACGCCACTGGATGGGAGTATGGCATTAGCCTGCTTGAAAGAATAAAATGCACAAAAATCGTTAAATATCATAATATAACACCATCTGATTTCTTTATCGGATACGATTCTGACTATGTCAGGGTTTGCGACGAAGGCCGTAGACAATTACTTGATCTGGCTCAGATAAGCGAATGCATTTTCATGCCCTGCTCTGATTGGAGTCTAGATGAGCTGGTTTCTGCCGGAATCCGGCGCGAGATGTGCCGAGTTGTGCCTCCTTTTCATCATGTAGAGAAGATCAAGAATACGGAAGCGGACCTTGAAATTCTGGAGCGTTACAACGATGGAGAGGCGCATCTCTTGATGGTTGGGAGAATGGCGCCCAATAAGAACCACTTGTATCTTATAGAATGTTTTTTAAAATATCTCCGCGACTATAACAGGAGAAGCATATTGTTTATTGTAGGGGGACAAGATCCTAAGTTAAGTTCCTATGCTGAACAGGTTGAGGCTCTTATAAGTAAATTAGATTTGAGTGACCGGGTAATTGTTACCGGCAAGGTGTCTGAGGCTGCTCTGAAATCCTACTACTTACTGGCCCATATTTTTCTTATGGCAAGCCTGCATGAAGGGTTTTGTGTCCCAGTTGTTGAGGCCATGGCGATGAAGATTCCCATCGTAGCTTACGGATGCGCGGCTGTTCCGGATACTGTCGGCAATTGTGGCATTGTTTGGGGTGAGAGAGATACGGCCCTCATGGCAGCTTCCATCAACAGGGTAATTAATGATCGTTTTGTGATGGCTGAACTAGGTAAATTAGGTTGGATGCGCTATTTAGAGCATTTCACCAACGAGAAGATAGGAGAGGTTTTTATGGAGGCCTTGAACTCCTTTCTATCATGATGCGTGTCGGAATTGTTGTTCAAAGGTGGCATGAAACTGTTGTCGGTGGGGCTGAGTCACATGCATGGCAGTGGGCTAACCTGCTTCATCATGCATATAAGGTTGATTTATTAACTACAACTGCCCTGGATGCCTCGACGTGGGCAAACGCATTGCCAGCAGGTAAAGAGACCCGCGGAGGGATCACTGTCATTAGATTTAACGTTGACCAGGGGCGGACCCCTTATTGGCATGGACTTCACAGAATATTACTGGAAAACAGGCGAATTCATTCAAAGGTAGTTGGAGATGGATATTCTGGATTGCAAATAGGCTGGCCTATAGCTTTTCAGGAGGAGTTCATTTACCAACAGGGGCCATACTCAAAAGGCTTGGTCGATTTTCTGGCGGAGCATTCTACTCAATATGATGCTGTTATCTTTCTCACCTACCTTTTTCCAACAACATTTTATGGTATAAGAGCAACTCCAGGAGAAAAGTGCCTCCTGGTTCCAACCCTTCACGATGAAGCGCCTGCCTATCTTGAGGCTTACCGTTTTATGGCTCGTAAGGTAAGAAAGGTGTTGTGGAACACGCAGACAGAATTAAGCCTGGGAAAGAGTCTTTGGGGAGAACTGCCAGGTGAATTGGTGGGAATGTGGATTTGTGACAAGGAGTATCAACCTTACAGTCCTGGCTATCAGTACTTGCTTTATTGCGGAAGAATTGACCCATTCAAGGGAATACCGGAGCTGTTGGATTTTTTTGGAAGATTTAAGCGTGAAACACATTCCGATATCAGGCTTATTTTGACAGGAAAAGATGAGATTGGTCTGGAGAAAGAGTTAGATATTGAATACCGCGGATTCGTATCAGAGGAAGATAAGTTCAGACTGATGGCCGGGGCTACAGCCTTTGTCATGCCTTCTCAACATGAAAGCCTGAGTGCGGTAACCCTTGAGGCTATGGCTCAACGGACGCCTGTCCTGGTAAACGCCCAGTCAGCAGTCCTGGCAGAACATGTGAAATTAAGTGAAGGAGGTTTGACCTATTCATGCTATACTGATTTTGTTAAGGCTCTTCTCCATGTTATGCAGTTTGGCAAAGAAAAGATGGGAGAAAAGGGGAGGCAGTATGTTGTGTCCAATTATAATAAAACTGATATAAAGAATAAGTTGATGCGTATTATCGAAGAAGGGAAATCCTGATGTGAAGCGGCTTTTGAGTTTTCGACAAATTATCAGGAGAAATCTTGCCGATATAAAAGCGCGATGCGCTTATCGGCTCATCCTTAACCGTCCTATTGATGAGGGTGCACTTAGACATTGGAAGAGTCTTTTAACGGAAGATCCTTGCACCATTACATCGTTAGTCAATTCACTATTTCTCTCCGAAGAGTATAGGAAAAATATCCTGAGATTTCCTGAACCTGAAAAAATCATGATGAATTATCTTCATTGGGAAAGGTGCAGACTTGTCAGAAGCCTTCCGCCGGCTGAGATGATACTCGATATTGGGGGAGCCACTGCCAATAACCCTACGGGAGCACTGCTGACGATGGGATATCCTCATCATTTCGATACGCTCTTTGTTGTTGATGTTCCGCCTAAGGGAAGCCTTGAGCAGATGGCCAGTTGTGAGAAGTATGATGTGGTGAAAACCGAGTTGGGCCAGATAAAATATCGTTATGCTGATATGGGGCGACTGCATGAACTGGGATTCAATGATGGCTTCTTCGATCTGATTTGGATGGGGCAGAGTGTAGAGCATATCAAAGAAGTGGACTTTGATTTTATACTGCCATTCATCTTCAAGTATTTAAAGCCCGAGGGGTTCTTCTGCCTGGATACTCCTAATAGGCGCGTAACCTCTCTTCAGGCAGGGGATAGATACATCCATCCCGAACATAGAATTGAGTATTATGTTCCCGACATGTTGGATAAACTTAAGGAAAACGGCT
>JBGSUA010000029.1:0-27510 GCA_041753575.1 Desulfatiglandaceae bacterium | reverse complement strand
GCGTTAAGAATACTATCGGGTTCATGGACATAGGAATGAAGATGCTTTTCCATAAGAGGATGAAACTTCTCCCTGAGGGTAAGATCAAAGGCATAAAGGGCCTGAGAAAGATGCTTGATAGGGCTTCGCAGATGGGAAAAGGAGGGGCCAAGGCATGAAATACTTTCTTTACTGGGGGTGCAGTCTTGAGGCAAGCGGGGCTAATTACCTGGTCTCACTTAAGCCTGTCTGCAAGGCCCTGGGGATGGAGTTTGAAGAGATTGAGGACTGGAATTGCTG
The DNA here is from genome assembly GCA_041753575.1 of Desulfatiglandaceae bacterium. Lineage (GTDB taxonomy): Bacteria > Desulfobacterota > DSM-4660 > Desulfatiglandales > Desulfatiglandaceae > CG2-30-51-40. The sequence goes on along the minus strand of JBGSUA010000029.1, from coordinate 27,231 downwards.
CGGCGCCAGTATTTCCTACATAGGGGCAAACGACCTTGCGATCAAGGTACTGAACGCACGAAATCTCGCCCTTGCTGAGGCAAAGGGAAGATATGACATCGTTGCCCCATGCAGCTCATGTTATATACAGATGAACAAGGTCAATCATGAGATCCAGACAAATCCTGACCTGGCCAGGAAGGTAAACGCGGCACTTGCGGAAGGCGGACTGGGCTATAAGGGCAATATCAAGGTTCGCCATCTCCAGGACGTTCTTTTTAATGACGTGGGCATTGAGAAGATAAAGGCCAAGGTGAAGAAGCCTCTGAAGGGGCTCAAGGTCGCGGGCTATGTCGGATGTCAGTCGGTGCGCCCGTATGGTGAGTATGACAGCGTGGAAAAACCGTATGTGCAGGATAAGATATTGAGTGCATTGGGCGCAGAGGCTGTGGAGTTCCCCAAGAAGATGAGGTGTTGCGGATCAGGGATATTCTTGAGTGAGATGGATCTTTGCCTCGGCCTTGTGAGGAACATTATCGAGGACGCTATCAATCATGGGGCCGAAATCATATCCACGGTATGCCCCATGTGCGCGATGAACCTCGAACTCTATCAGGACAGGATCAACAAGAAGTTCGGAACTGACTTTGATATCCCGATAGTCTATCTGACCCAGCTAATGGCAGTTTCTTTCGGCATGGACATGAAGTCCGAGGCCGCCCTCGATTACAATACAATTCCGCCTGAGTACGCCATCAAGGCCGCGCTGGGCCACTAGAGCTTTTCGTCATCTGGAACCAAATCGGGCAGAGACTGCCCGGTATGGTTCCGTTTATTTGGAGGATTGCTGATGAATGAGGAAGTAAAGCTATGCCCTCACTGTGGTTCCCAACTTAAGTGGTGGGAGCCTCCTGAGAATTCCACTTGGTCGAACAATCAACTTGTTTGCTTTAATGACGAGTGCCCATATTTCGTCAGAGGGTGGGATCATATGATGAAGACTCTGGAGGTAAAGGCTTCATACCGGTATCGCTATGATCCAGGCAATGGTTCGGATGGGCCTCTGCCGTGCTGGTCATACCAAGCGCATAAAGACCACATAGTTGAGGGTTAACAGGAAATGGATTTGACGATTAGTTTCAGTTTAGACAAATAGGTGTTATAGATTGGCAATAAGCATAGGAAGAAACGACCCTTGTCCTTGCGGGAGCGGCAAGAAATTTAAGAAATGCCATCTCGGCAGGGAAGAAGAACTTGCCCCAGCCAAATCAGAGGGCCTTGATCCGGACTCGGCAAAGAAGATCACGCAACTCCCTGAGGTCTCATACGGCCGATCAAAAGAGATGATCGAGGCGCTCGACTTGCAGGCCTTGACAGGAAAAGACAAACGCATAAGATTCGTTGATCTGAAGGCTTACGAGGCCCTTGGTGTTTCAGGCAGAGAGCGTGATGAAGGCCCTCCAAGGGAGGGCAGCGTGATGATCAATCTCAACAAGACAAAGGAGCTGGCCCCCGACACCGTTTTTGTGGCTATATCGCCCAGGGTGGGCGACTCCGTTCTCGTGCACCAGCTCGCTCATGTATTGTCCTATCTCGGAGGGGCCGATATCCCTCACGACCTTGCAAATCCCCTAAGCCTTGAGCTTGAGATACCGGCTGAACATCTTGAACACACGAGGGAATTCGGCCACTGGCTGGATTATCTGGCCAACCGGTTCCATGTGGCGCTTGATGCCGAAGACACCATTGTGGCCTATCTTTTCCGGAACGAAATGCTTCTTGACTCGACTGAGATAATGAGGATGGACCCCAAGATCCTCAAACCGAAGTCCGACCTGATGCTGCGCTTCCTTAGCGAGAGGGGAAAGGAGATAGACTCTCTTATATGCGAAAGGGAAGGGTATATCGGCTCACAAGTTAATAAAGATTGACGGCTTCTCTTTCCCGAACAGGCTGAAATCAAGCCAGTCAAGGGCAAATTCCAGAAGAGCCTCATCGTCTTTTTTCATCCTCTCTTTCAAAGATTCATCCACCTTGAAGCGTTCGAAAAATCTTGAAGAGAAAAGAAATGACCGGAACTTGTCAAGATTATAGCTGGCCATGAAAAACATCTGATATTTTTTCGCCGCCTGATCCTGCGCGCCAATAGAAACCCTGGAAGTTATGATTGAGAGCCACCTGTCGTTGTATCGCTGATAGTCCCTGAGACCCTCGTGCGCGCTCCAGTCATCAACCTTCCATGTCTTATCTTCATTGAATCCGAGGCAGTGAGGCTCCTTGACAAGAAAGAATTTCTCCTTGACCTGGGCCTCGCCCTTTACTAAGGCTGAGGCACGCCCGACAGGATAGAGCCTGCACGCGCCGGGTCTGTCTTCGTAAACGGAGCATCCCTGCGGGGTGAGAAACGGGCATTTGCCTGTTTCATCATCCAGCATCCTTAGCCTCATAAGGGGAAATCTTTTTCCCTCATCGAAGAGCGTTTCAGTATGAAGATCCAGGAATTCATCTGATGAAACCCTAAGCCTGTTCTTCAGCCTCACTATGTCATAAGGCGTCAGAATAAGGCGGAGCTTGGCGCAGCAGGCAGTGAAACAGGCAAGTCCCTTGTGGCAGGAAAAGCGGAAGGAATCACCCTCAAGAGGCACAAAAAGGCTCTCTCCGGTCTTATTAGTAATCACAGGTCGGCCTTTCGGAACCCTCAGCGGTTCAATCTCTCTCGTCCCGGTATTTCCGGAAGTCTTCCTGAACTCCATGTCAAGAGGCCCGAGAGGCGCTCTTGCCACAGATCAGGCAGGTGTTCTTTATGAAAACGGCCATCGCTCTAATTCTTTTTTACAGCGAAAAGCTTTTGACCGAACAATCCGAATTTAATCCAGTCGAACGCGAATTTGAGAAGTTCCGTGTCAGAGCGCTTTATCTTTTCGATAGTCAACGGCTCCACCACGAATTTGTCCATGAAGGAACTTTTGAAGATGAAATCCCTGAAGGCGTCCAGGTTGTAGAGGGCCATGAAGGTCATCTTTTTAACTTGCGGATTGTCAATATCAAGCTGCTGTGCCTTCAGCGGCGAGGTAATCTGTGCGAAGAGGTCATTCATCTCTTCATATACAGGAACTCCCTGGCCTATCAGCCATTCGGATATCCTTGAGGGAACCTTTTGGGAAAGTCCCATGCATTTGGCGCGATCGGCTATGGTGCTGAAGGTCCCGTCTTCGTTCACGCTCAAAGGATACATCCGGCAGGCCCATGGACGGTCCGCATAGATGCTGCATCCGTCTTTTGTCACGAGCTGACAGTCCTTGTTGTCTTCCCTCATCTTCAAGACGACCATCGGGATCAAAAGATTTCCCTTGGGTATTATGAGAGTATATTGGTCAAGAAACTCCCCGGAGGTAATTCCAAGAGCGTTTTTGAGTCGCATGACGTCATAAGGCGTAAGAACTATGGTGACATCTCTGCAGCATTGGGTGAAACAGGATATGCCGGGGGCGCACTCAAATAAAAAGACATGGTCTGCGTCGAGTCTTTCGCCCATGATGGGTTTGTTTGACTTTAGTGTTTGAGTCATCAATTTTTCCTTTCCACAATTTCCTTGACTAAATGGTATTTCTTGAATTTTACTGTATAATTCTATAGCAGAAAATGAGGGTATGGGTCAACAAGTTAACTTCACAGGAGGGGTGCCCAAATGATGGAAAGAACTCTGGCGATAATTAAACCCGATGGGGTTTCAAGAAGCCTTGTGGGAGAGGTAATAAGACGCATGGAAGCAGAGGGATTCAGGATAGCGGCAATGAAGCTGGTCAGCATGAGTCTTGATGAGGCAAAGGGCTTCTACAAGGTGCATCAGGAGCGCAAGTTTTTTGAGAGCCTTACAAATTTTATGTCTTCAGGCCCGTGCGTGGTCATGGTCCTTGAAGGAGGTAATGTTATATCGCGCTACCGTAAACTCATGGGAGCTACGAATTACCTTGAGGCGGAAGAGGGAACCATAAGAAAGGCCTTTGCCACAGACATAGAGAAGAACGTCGTTCACGGGTCTGATTCCCCCGAGAGCGCACAGATTGAAATACCATATTTCTTTAATGCCCTGGAGATAGTGTAAGTCGGAAGCATTCGCGGGCTCGATGTGTTTGACAGGTCTTTGCACAACCGTTGCGCCCGCGTTATCTGCATGAGCGCTCTTCCTTGAACCTGCAAAGCCCGGCGCTCAGCTTTTTGATATCCTGGGAGGGTGATCCGGTTCCTCCAGGGTTCAATCCCGCCGAATGCCTCGCCTGCCTCAGAACAACCCCTAATTCTTATTCTTCCTAGCCTTTCTGCAAATCTTCCGTCAACCCTACGAGACTTGAGCCTTCCCTGAGTTCCAGGGATTCTTTGATCAAATCACGGGCCACCGTGGAGAGTGAGGCACCTTCTTCGTGAGCCAGGAGCTGGATGAGATCATAAAGGGGCTGTTCGATAGAGATATTGATCCTGGGATTTTTGGTCGGCATAAAAAACCTCTTGTCCTTCCTGGAATTTATAGACGATCCTTTCACCCTGGAGGTCGTTCGCCCGCTGATTCTGTTTTATGGTTTTCAGAACGGCTCTGATCCCGACACAGGTAGTGGAGACGGAGAAGCTGAAGCTCTTCGTAAGGGATTGTCCCGTTCAGATCCTCAAAAACAGGGCGCAGTCGTTCCGTTCCCAGACGGGCGAAGGAGGAAAGTGCCGATTGCCGCTGGTCCTCCGTCAATCCGGAGTTTATCATGAAATCGCCCTGCCTGATGGGATGATTTTGGCACAGGCACCGATAGAGATGACTGAGAACCGTGTCGCGCTGGATGTTGAAATCCCGTGCCAGTTCTTCGATGGTACAGCCCCGGTTGAAACGTTCGCCAATGACAAGATGGCGGTGCGTGCTGCGGTCGGCTGGAGGTGCAGTCTCAGGCTCTGCTACCGAGGCCGTTTTTCGTCGCTCGGGGATCTGGTGTGTCAGGCAATGTTCTGCGATGATATCCAGGAAGTAGTCGGCGTATTTTTCAAGCTTTTTCATGCCGATTCCATAGAGCGCCAACAAGCTCTCCCGTGTCCGGGGGTAGTATTGGGCCATCTCCCGCAAGGTCCGGTCATGAAAGATCGCATAGGGTGGAAGGTTCGCCTGGTCGGCTAGTTCCTTGCGTTTTTTCCGGAGGGCTTCAAACAGCTCGGGATCAAAGGAATCAGCCTCGTCCCCCCGTTGCTTTTGTGCCGGGTCCCGTTCCGCCCCCTTCTCCCTTCGGGCCTCTTCCACCCGTCCTAGAAAGACCTCTTTTCCGCGCAGGACCTCCCATGCCTTCGAAGTCAGTGTCAGCGATCCGTGCTCGTAGTTGTAAAGCAGCAGTCCTTTCTGGATCAATTGACGGGCGATCTGACGCCATTGTTCTGCGGAATACGCCGTGCCGATTCCATAGGTGGAGAGCGCCTCATGACCGAATTTCAAGACCTTCTGAGAATTTGCCCCCCGCAGGACCTCAACGATATGGCCCCCGCCGAAAATCTCGCCGGTACGCTTGACGCAGGAGAGGAACATCTGCGCCGGAATGGTCAGATCTACGAGGGTCTTCCCCTCTTCCCCCAGCCGGCAGTTGTCGCACATCCCGCAATGGTCGGGAACGCCGGTCTCGCCAAAATAATTCAACAAAGGGACTCTGCGGCAGATGTTCGTTTCGGCAAATCCCAGGAACTGACTCATGAGGATACCGGCCACCCGCTGTTCCTGCTCCGCTTTCTGGCCGATGAAGTACCGAACCTTTTGAATATCCCCATAACCTAACAGCAGGAGGCAATGGGCGGGCAGTCCGTCTCGTCCCGCCCGTCCGATCTCCTGGTAATAGTTGTCTATGCTCCTGGGCAGATCATAATGGACGACAAACCGGATATTGGGCTTGTTGATCCCCATGCCGAAGGCTATCGTCGCTACAATTATCCGGATATCGTCGCGGCTGAAACGCTCCTGGTTCTCGGTGCGCTCCTGTTCCGAAAGACCGGCATGGTATGGTCGGACGGAGTACCCCTTCTGCCTGAGGATGGAGTACAGATCATCCGTCTGTCGGCGGGTGGCGCAGTAGATGATCCCCGATTCGTTGGGATACCGTTCAATCAAGGTCAGCACCTGGTCGAGCGGCTTGTTCTTGGCGGCTACTTCCAGAAATAGATTCGGCCGGTTGAAAGAACCGATGTATTCGCTCCTGTCTTCGATACTCAGGGAGTTTCGGATATCCTCACGGACGCGCGGTGTTGCCGTGGCCGTCAGGGCCACGCAGGACGCATTGGGAAAAGCAGCGCGGACCCTGGCCAGTTGCCGGTATTCCGGGCGGAAATCATGGCCCCAATCGGAGATGCAATGCGCCTCGTCAATGGCGATGCAATCCACCTTCAGCTCGGAGAGCAGCGCAATGGTGCCAGGCGTGAGCAACGCCTCAGGGGCCAGATATAGGAGTTTCACCCGGTGTTCCCTGAGCTTCGTTACGTTCGCCCGGTAATCTTCCATGCTGAGGGTGCTGTTGAGGAAAAGGGCGGGAACCCCGTATTCCCGCACCTGGTCCACCTGATCCTTCATAAGAGAGATCAGCGGGGATACCACGATAGTCAATCCGTCAAAGATCATTGCGGGAATCTGATAGCAGAGGGATTTGCCTCCGCCCGTAGGCATCACAACCAGGGCGTCCTTTTTCTCAAGGACATGGGCGATCACCTTCTCCTGGAGGGGCCAGAACGATGCAAAGCCGAAGACTTCCTTTAGGATGGATTGCGCGCGATTCATGGTTCTCTTTTATTATCGTATATCCCCAAATGAGCGCTCATTTCGCTCATTTTGTCAGGAATCCGCCAAGACCGGGTCCGGGCAGATAACGAGTAGCCCACCCTTCGTTCAGGAATGAGGATGACGTTTTGGAAAGCCTCATCCGGATAGGAATGACTTGTCTCATCGAAGAGGATGTTCATATTTCAAAACCTCATCTCCTAACAGCCCAGAACTTTGTCGAAACCAAATTTCCAGTTGAAATCAACCTCTCACCATGGAATCGAAAGACGATTAACAACGTCTCTTCTCGCGAGCACCCTCGAACACAGCTCCCATCTATCCTTGTCCGGATCAATTGTCTTCTGATACCGCATCTCGAAGACGTCTCGTGCCTGCTTCCGGAGGTGAATGTACTGGTCCATCATCTCATCAAGCTTCTCAACTGTCTCTATCCAATCGTCTTCAATGGTGTCCGGAAGGCCCCCAAAGACGTCGAAACGATCCTTCATCCGACGTGATAAAACCTGGTAAACCTTTTCGTCCTGGGTTTCGTGATAGACGAGATTGAGCATGTCCACCGTCCGTCTTGCCTGGCCGAAACGCTTGATCCGCCCCAGTCTCTGTTCGAGCCTTGAGGGGTTCCAGGGTAGGTCGACGTTGATCAGCGTGCCGAGAGTCTGTAGGTTCAATCCCTCACACGCCGCATCCGTGGCGACGAGGAGGCGAATCTGACGCTTCTTGACGGCGGCTTTAATGTCATCCCGCTCGACGGACGCAAAGTCATCGCCGCGGAACAGGCCGCTCTTGCCTGTACCAGCATAGATGCCGACCGGTTCGCCCGGCAGCAATTTTGCGAGTTCCGCACCGACGAAGTGGACTGTGTCATAGTACTGGCTGAAAACGATACACCCGTGCTCGAGCCAAGTCTTGCCCTCGGTGCGATGGTTTGTGAGGAAGTATCTGACCGCAGCCAGCTTGGGGTCGCGAGCTTCCGGGCGCGAGAGTTCCTCGACAATCGTGTGCAGGTGCCGGGCCTCTTCGGGGGTGAGCGAGCTCAACGTCTCTTGCACCAGCTTCGCCTGCTCCTCGTCATCGAGAATTTCCCTTCGCAGCATCTTTTCCGCCGTTGACCGGCCGGAGGCAAAACTCGAACAGATCCGTTGTAAGAGGAGTGCCTTCATGAAGCCGGCCGCTTTGGTACGCTTCTGCAGGGCCGTCGTAAAAGCCTCAGCCGCCTTGTAGGCGAGATCGAAGGGGTGGTTCGTTAGCAGACCCAGACCACTGAATCCCACCCCGGTATATGCGGTGGGTGGCGCATCCGGATCAGGATGAACATCTACGCCGACCTTTTCGAGGAGCCCGGCTTCTTCCAATGTCTGTCGGCGGCGCAGTATTGTATGGCGAATAACGGGATTGTGTTCGTGGAAAAAACCGGGCGCAAGAGTTTGGCCAATCGCCTGTTGCTCCAGGAATCCCAGAGACCCAAAGCCGCGATCAGTGAAGAAGGTCTTGTCGGGTAATTGCAGTTGCAGACGCAGTGTTGCGAACAGGGCATCTTCGCTTCCTGGCGGCAGGGGATTTCGCAACCACTCCCAGGCTTCCCTCTCATCTGCCGGCGTATCGTTACCCTTCACTATGGGAAGAGACTTCTCCCAGTCAATCCAATGCGCGAACGGCTCACGCCCGGCAACGAACTCTGCGCCTGAATTCAGAATCCGCAACAGGTCCCAGAGCTCGTAGACCTCGGTCTGGATCGGCGTTGCCGTCCCGAGCAGCAGGTTCAGGGTACGTGGCCCGATTTGGAGCATGAAGTCGAGCAGGTTGTTCGGCTCCTTTTTCTTGTCTCCCAGCCCGCCCCGGCGCCTTGCCCTGTGCGCCTCGTCGAGGATGACGGTGCCGTACTTGCGCTCGAGCAGGTGCTGGCGCTCGTCGGAGTCGTGGATGATCAGGCCGGTGGAGATGATGGCGATGCGAAAAGGGCAGCGCGCGATGTCCTCCGGCCCGCGGGTCTTAATGAGGTGACCTTTCGGGTCGATCCACACTTTCTTCATGGACGACCAGACCGCGCTCGGGATACCAAGCCTATCCGCCAGCTCGACCTGCCATTGGAAGGTCAGGGTGGAGGGACAGAGGATGAGCACCGGCCCATCATCCAACAGGGCTGAGATCATGGCGCTGGCCGCGAGCGAAAGCGTCTTACCCACGCCCACCTCGTCGGCAAGCAGCAGACGCGCCTTGCCGTAAGTATCCCTGTGCTGCAGAAACATTGTCACAAAGGAACGCTGCCAAGCCTGCAACTGCTCCCCGCCGCGATAGATCGGGCTCTCAGCAAGCACCGCACCAGGTAATTCCTCGGGCTTCGTCTCCTCGAAGCGCATTTCCACGCGATCGGCAACACGCTTGATCTCTTCGACGATGGCCTCGGGCAGTGGGTAGGAGTCCTTCCAAAGCGCATCGAACTCCTCTTCTACCCAGGCGACCCCCTCGGGCGAGGGGTCCTCCCACAGGATCTCATAGTTCTGGGCGAAGGCGCTCTTCGTCTCGTTGATCGAACCGAGGAAGCAGGTTTTCGAACCATCTGCCGCTTCGATGACGCCCGCCTTGCCGTGGATAAAGACTCTATCCTTCGGTACCACGCGGATCTCAACCCGTCCGCTGGTCAGCAGCTCGTACAGCCGACGATATCGGTCCCGGTGCAGCAGCGCCTCAACCTCAGCCGGGGCTTCATTCCAGCGTTCCTTGAGTGCTGTCTCGCGGACATGCTTGGAGACGGCAACATCGGCCGCATCCAGTTCGCTATTGCAGACGATCTGCACCTTGGGGATAGCAGCAATTTCTTCGCCCACCAGCTCGAAGATCGAGCTGCGGAAGTAACCGGCAATGCGTCTGTAGGACTTAGCATCCTTCAACCTGACGCTCAGGTAAGCGTGATCAAGGCGTTGGCGGCGGGAAGAGAAGCGATTGATGTCGGTCATGTTTGTCCCTTTATTATCCCAGCCGCTGGTTCTTCACCAGCTCCCGCAGCACACGAGCTGCGCTGGCTTCTTCGGGGCGAAGTGCTTCGAGCCGCCGGGCGAGGTAGTCAGCCAGTTGCACCGCTATCTCGCGCTGGGTCATGTCGCCGTAATAGTTGGCGATATTGAGCGTTAAATGTGCCAGCACCTCACTGCCATCCACGTTCCTCACGAGTTCCATGACGGCGTAAAGGACTGCGCGCAGCACGGACTGATGCAGCTCCGATCCCTCGCCCATTTCGGCACGGTCGAACTCGACCGCGCTCTTGAGCCGAGCATGGTTGGCCCGCTGGTCTCCCATCAGAGCACGGAAGTCGCGCACCTTGAAAGCCTTGGCGAAGTTCTGGTAGTTGTCAAGCGTCTTTGTGCCCCGGGCTTCTAACTCGATGAGCTTCAGGTAGAAGCGTTCCGCACCGCTGAGTTTGTCCCAGTGAGCGTTGGCGATGCCTTGCGGTACGAGACATTGGTTGGCCGTATCCACGGCAAAGGCGATGAGGCCATCAACGAAGGTGGTCTCGCCCTTCACCCGTGGGCGCAACGCCTCGGCGGTCATGTCGCGGCCGTCGATGGTCGCGTAGCGAGTGAGCACACGCAGTGCCGCCGCGTAGCCCGCCATCTGGATATCGGAGTCCTCGAAGACGTTCTCGTCGCGGTAAAGTCCCTTGGCCTCCTGGTTGAGGCCGGTCAATGCTTGCACCTGGGCATCCACTTCCTCCTGGATTTCCCAGGCGAGGTCGTCGCGTGTGGTCTTGTGTGCACCGTGGCGCTTGCGCAGGACGAGGAGCACGGTGCCTTTGACGTTGTTGCCCTCGCGCAGAGCGCTTTCCGTCTCGGTGACGACATACCATGCGGCGGTTACTTGCAGGCCGGAGGCCCAGACGATGTTGGCCATGTCCGCCCAGATGGAGCCGGACTGGTGGGTGAACATGATGATCTGGATACCATTGTCCGGCATGCACTCAGTCATGCGCTTGTAGGCGGCGACCATTCCGCGACGGAAGTCTTCACCTTCGCCCTTGATTGCGAGGGAACGCCGACTGTCCCAGACCCAGTCGGCGAACTCCGGCGGCGGATTCTTCCGCAGCCAGGCGATGAAGAATTCGAGGATCTCCTCATACTTTACGGCATCACCGTAGGGTGGATCGGTGACGTAGATATCGTTTTCTGTAACAATGTTTTGAGTATTCAGATTTGAAACAACTGAGCACGATGAGATAGGAAAGGATAAATATTCAGAATTCAATATATTGGCCAGTGTCTTGATGGGGCGACACCCATAACTATATAGAGTATTTAAAGCCTGATTGTAAAAAACAACCCTTATTGCACCTCCTCCTCCGCTAACAGGATCCCAACCACATAATCGAGAACTACAATTTAAACTTTGGAAAAAAGATGGAGATAATTCAGCTGAAATATGCTTCCGTGATAGCCCCGCGACCAGCAACTGCCGCGGATTGAACAGGTGATGCCAGTGCGTCCAGCCGCGCGTTCGGATTGGCTCATCGGTCTTTGCTCCCGGTTCGATCCGCATGTCCGGCACCCAACCCTTAGCTTGCCAGTCCGCAAGATGCTCGGCGATAAACTGCTGGACAATATGCTCCCGTTTTAGATCCTCAGGGGTCACTGCGCGGAACTCGTACTCATCCCCCTTGCCCTTTTTCTTGGGCCGCATCCATTGTATGCAGTAAAGCCGCTCTTGAAAGATATCGTCGGGCCGGGGTATAAAGTCGCGCTTGTCCCACATGCGCAGGCGATTGCCATTTGTACCATCATCCTTGCGGTAGTCGCCGCGCAGCGTCGAGATCTTGGCGCGATATTCAACGCCGTCGACGGTATGGATCATGTATGGATCCTGCCCACGTCCGTCGGTGCGCACTGTGCCTTTCTCTGCCGCAATCAGTTTCTCGTCCGTCACACCGGAACGGATCGCCACTTCGTAGCGCTTTGCCATCACGTCCGGGATCAGCTCAGCGATCACATTAATTTTCGCACCGGTTCTTGGCTTGCTAATCACAAGGCTCGGAATGAGTGGCACCATCCATCCCGTCTGCGGACAGCGGGTTTCCACGCAGTAGAGGAACACCTTGGCGCGCCAACCCTTGCCGTCGACCTCGACGCCAAGTCGTTCGATCTCCCCCTGCACCCGGCACACCAGCTCCTGCTGGTCATCCGCCAGCTTCGCCCGGCTCTCCGCAGAGCCGCCGACGATGTTGAATGCACCCCAAGTCAACATACAGGCCACCGGGTTGAGGTCGGAAGCGTACACGTCACAACCGAGCCGAGCCGCCTCGAAGGGGATCTGGCCGGAACCGCAGAAAGTATCGGCCACACGCGGTCTGTGACCGAAGCGCATGATGCCAAGCTGTTCCACAAGATCTGGGAATGATTGAGCCCTCGTTCCCAGATGGGTGTTGACCGCCTCCCAGATATGGTCATGGATAGTGTCCAACACCTCCTCGGGTCGCTGGGCCTCGTCCACCCGCTCGCGGTAGGGAATCTTGGGCAGCATCTGCGCCTCCAGACGGCGGCGCTGCATCTCTGTCAGATCCTCGCGCCATGCCACCTTCACCCTGTCGTAGTCCGGCTTCGACCAGTCTACCGGTGCCGACATCGGCAGAACGCCCTCCGGCTCGATTGTGAAGTAGTCCGCGATTCGGGCGATGGAGAGACTTTCGAAGATTTCCTTCGGCCTGGGGCGGCGCTTCCAGCGGACAGTAAAGGATTCGTCATCCATCGCCATCAGCTTCTCGAAGATCTCCAAGTCACGCGCCAAATCATCGGTGGCAGGCAACAGACAACCAAGAATACACGCCTTTGCGAGAATGAGCGGCTTGCGTCCCTTCCAGTAACTGCCAAGTGCGGTAAGCGTTTTACCGCTGCCCGCCATCTGCTCCTTGTAAGCCTCGGCGGAGAGCTTCTGCACGGGCAACAGTCGTTCGATGAGCGCGGGAGCATCCTTCAGGGAAAAGGGGATAATCTCGTCGTGGGGCATCTATTCTTTCCGGTAGGGCACGACCACCGCATCGAGCATGGGGTAGTGTTTCCGATTCAAGGTCGCCAGAGGGCATCCCAAATTTTCTGCTGTGGCGGCTATTATGGCATCGGCCAATTCGACGCCGTGAGTCTTGCCAAAGTCCCGACGCAGCAATCCGCCTCGTATGGCAAGGGATTGATCCAGAGGAACGATCTCAAAACAGGCGAGCAATGCATCTACTGCGTCGCGTTCATGATCCCGAATGCCGGCAAAGAGTTCCGCGACATTGATTGCGGACAGTTTGAGTTCGACGTCTAATTCTTCCAGATAACGGACGGCCTCCGGGATGCCACGCAGGTAGTCAACCAAAACATCCGTATCAATCAGAATCGCACTATCTTTGTTCATGTTCTTTCTCCCTGTGCGCGTTCCCACTCGCGGCGAAGCTCCGTAAAGTCCGGCAGGTCATCGCGATTTTTCCATATCCCGCAAGCTGTGCGTAGCGAACGCAAACGTTCCGTCTTCAAATCGAGCGCAGCCATACCGGACCGATTTTGCTTCATTCCTATGAATTCAACAAAATCCAGAATTTCTCGGGCCGCCGGCTCGGGAAGGGCCTTGACTTGTTTATAGATTTTCTCCGCCGTGTTCATGTTTCCTCCTTCTTTACGTTTTTCTGCATGACCGATCAAACAGGTTCCCCAAAGAGTGGCAAGTTTAACACATCCTGCTCGAATGGGCGCGGTCGGCGTTTTCTTGTGGCGGGCTTTTCGCCGTCGGACAGTGCGAGAAAAAGAGCCCGCCGCCAGCCGCGCTGGGTGTCATCCGGCATCCCGGCTTCGGCGACCGTCATGGAGAAGAGCCACCAGCGCTCTTCCGGTCTGAGCGCGGCCCATTTACTGCATATCACGGGGAGTTGCCCCTCATTGGCTGTCTCGGCCGCCCAGGCAAGCACGCAAAGTTCCTTGCCGAGGAGTCGATCCACCCGGTTCGTGCCCGTGTGCCAGCGACCGGTAGGGACCTTAACGGCCTTCAGGCGATCATTGAACTCGCGCCGGGCGATGTCGGCAATGGCGGACCAGACTGGACGTTTCAGGAATACCCGTTCTTCTTCGCGCGGGATGCCGCCCTCTTGGCCGCGGTAACCGTAGTCTTCGACAATGATTACCGATGCCTTCCGGGAGGCCGGGATCTCAACTCGGAAGAGATGCGCACCGAATGTGTCGGGCGCCCCGAAGTCAACGGTCATGGGCTGATTGCTCACTGCTCGACGTCTCCTTGCCGCAACTCGATGCCGAGCTTTCCGGCAAAGTCCTTGAGGTCGTGACCCGAGGCGAAGTGGGCCTTGCGGAAGATCATGGTGACCGGCGTGTCCGGGGTGAACTTTTCGAGCACCTTGACGAGCAGCGCTTCAATGAACGCGGCATCCACCGCGATCTCGCCCACGTTGACGGAGATCATCTGGTTGCCCTGGCCGACTGTGAGGCCGATGCCCTCGAAGGTGGCGGACTTTTCGGCGGCCTGCTTAAGCCCCTCGAATGTCTTGCCGCGCGAGTCAAGTTTACGGCCGGTGCGCGAGATAAGGCGTCCGGGTTTCACGTCGTCTATCTGGATGTCCTTCTTGCCCTTGGCTGGGAAGCGGAACTCTGCCTTGGCTTCGAGACCGTCTGCCTCAGCGAAGGCGCGCAGCAGAATCTCGCTGTCACCAATGGAGATTGGGGCCTCGTAACTCAATCCGTCGCGTGGTTCACTTCCGTCCAGCGTATAGCGGATCGCTCCCCTTGGTGCGACGAAGAGCGCCACTTTTCGTACCCCTCCTTCGTTGGAAAGCTGGTTACGCAGGACGAGATTGTTGGACCAGGTCACCGGATCGCCTGTTTCGTACTGGTTTGAAGGATCGCAGACCAGGAAGTTCACTCGCAGTGCGTTTGTGGTGTAGGTCTGTTCCTTAAGTTTTTGACTCGACTCGGATACCGGCGCATCCTCGGCATAGTGGATGCGCGGCGCAGGGCCGGCGTTCTGCGGGTTGACGCGCAGGCGGACCTTGCCCTCGTCGCCGAGCACAGGCTCGGCGACGACCAGGGCGGGGGTTCGTTTTTTCTTTGGCTTTTTAGTGACGTAGCCGTTCCGGAGGTCTTCCCACAGCCCGCGGTTGCAGGCGATGGACTTCAGCGTATCGAGATCCTTGGGCGGCAGCCAGGGCATGCCGGCCTGTTCGGTGTAGCGATCGGCCACGTCCGACCAGCGTGCTTCATCCTGGTTTTCGGGCCAGAGCAGATCCTGCGCCTTGTCGCGGATAGCGTCAAACTCTTTTTCCACGTCAAGGTAGAGCTTCAAAGGATTGGAAGTCAGCGTCTTCTCGATCTGCTCTTCGCCGTTGAAGTCTTTGGTGGCGTCTCGCGTCATGTCCAGGGCTTTAGACACGAGCCGCGCCTCCTTGCCGGCGCGGTGGATCGGGAAGAGGACCTTGTCGAAGAGGCTGAGGATGGTGGATGTGAAGTCGAGGGCGTAGGATTGCTGCTTAATCTCGAGATCCCCTCGCTGTGGATGGCCCTTGGGAATCCTGCCGTCGGCCTTCTGCGCCGCGAAGAGATGTCGTGCGGCCTTCTCCACACTGCCCATGGCCGTCTTATCGCCGGTGAGGACGCACAGATTGTTCTTCTGGCTGAGGCCCTCGAAGAACTTCTGAACCTCCTCCGGAGGGATTTTTGAGTCAGGACTAACGACGAGCAGCACACGTCCCTTGCGCACGCGGTCCGCCACTTCTTCCAGTTTGGGTAAAGGCAGAACGTCTTCATAGCCGGTCTTGCGCACAGCCTTGAACATCTCGCGCAGGCGGTGCCGGATCAGGTCGTCCACCTGATTCTCCGGCGCATCGTGAGCGAGGCTTTGAAGAAGCTTCGTGAGGTTTTCCTGCCGGTCGAAGTAGTATCGACCCTCCGGTGTGTGGTGCAGATACCACGCCACCTTATCCAGATCCTCGAAGGCTGCGAGGAAGTCGGACGGTTCACGTAGCGGTGAGACGAGGCACTCGACCATCTCATCGCGCGTGAGGCCCTTCACTGCGTTGACGGCGGTCGATAGACTGGCTGTCAGGAGGAGTGACCCGAGCTGGGTGGCGGCTTCCTTACCTGTTTGCAAATCAATTATCTGCGCGTGGGCCGATTGCTGTGCATTCCAAAGATCCATAGCGATGACGTCGCGCATCCCGGAGATTTCGGTGAGTTTGTCGCGGACATCGGGAACTGAAAGATCAAAGTGCTGCGGGCCGATAAGAAAGACATCGTTTGCCGGTCGCTCCCATACGGATTTAAGCAGACGGGACACGAGCTCAATCAGACCACGAGTCTGCTTGAACTGCTCGTTTTCCTTGAATAGCGCTATGACGTTCTTAAGCCGCGGGTGAAAAGGATAGGTGGCGGCGACCTCATCGGCAATCGCTTCGGCGCCGCGGCTGGCGGTTTTGGACTTGGATGCCTCTTCCAGCTTGCGGCCGAAGGCTTCGGCGATGTCTCCGATTTCCGCTTTGTCGGGAAGAGACTTGAAGAGCCGCTTGCGCAGGATGTCATAGATCTCGTTGGCAGCGAGGTCAACAGGCGTAATGTTGCGCTCCGTGCGACCAAGTTCCTGGCGTGCATTGTCGAGCGCCCGAGTAATCAGGGCGCCTCCGCTCTGATAAGCTGCATACAGATCAGAGATCACCACACAGACATTGGCCTTCTTGCCCGCTGCAGTGAGCAAGTTCGCAAAGGCACGGGTTGCGATGTCGGCGACGGTACCGGTCCCTATCGGGCGGGTTGCCAAGTCCTCAAAATAAGGCGGCAGTTCATCCAGCAGGATCAGCACGGGGTCAGTGCCGTCAAACAGCTTTAGCCATGCCTTTTCGTCTGGTGCTTTCGGCCCGGAAGCCCAAAACTCCTGAAAGAGTTCCTTTTTCCGCAGTTGGCTCGCGATCTCGCCCCAGAAGAAGTGTAATGGGCTGTTGCGGCCATTGAAGGCGGCGATATTGGCAATCTTGAAAGCTGTGGCATGGGGCATCCCCGCACAATAAGTGTTACGCAGTTCCGGATGCCTGGCGAGAAGGCCGAAGCCGACAAGCAAGTGCGTCTTGCCGCCTCCCATGGCCTGCTTGAGGTGGAAGATCGCTTGTGAGGAAGCGCCTGCCAGTCGGGCAACGCCTTCACTTATGAGGTCCTGCATGCCTTGGGTGATGTGAGTCTTCTCGAAGAAGGCCGATCCATCGCCTTCGGCTGTAATCAGTTCATCGAGCTGTTCTATCTGGTCGCTGAGTTTTATGGATAATGCATTCGGTTGCAACTGGCAGGCGTCACGGACAGTTTTCATCTGCTTATAACCCTCATCATTTGCATGTTGGCATTCCTAGCTCTGGGTCGAGCATAAGGTTCCGATATTATGTTCTGAAGTAGATTTTCTCCTTTAAAGTCTGATTTTCCGCCTGTGCCAAAGCATTCAACGATTTATCAGTCGGTTGCAGGCAACCCCAGAGAGTGTCAGCCATATCATATTTATATGAAAATAGATAGTCATAGCGGCGTAGGCCGCTATCCAGTCCTTGTTCCGGCCTACGCCGGAATGACGACCTGGATTCCGGATCGAGTCCGGAATGACATGCGGTATTTTCATGCTTCGTTGTGCCTCAACAGGCCATGGCGGTTAGTCATCTACATCAACTAAATCAACCGGCGGACCGATGCGGCGAACATATCGCTTTCAGCCGTCCTCTCGAACTCTGCAGCTGATCTTGGGCGTTCAAGAAGCCCGGAGCGTGAAGAAAGGAAGCAGTTCTGAAGTTCTTCTTCCGTGATCTCGTCCGGGCTTTTGCGGTGGAAGTCGGTGAGCATGCGGAGAGCGCGGGCATAGGCTTCCTGACGGGATTTCTAAGAGGTAAAATGGCTTCCGCGGAGCGGCCCACTTGAACAACCTCTTAATCCCACTAGAATCAGCCTTCAAAATCACCCAAAATCCTTCTCTCAGGCAGGATCGGACCATGAAGTTAAGTTAAATTTTGTATTAATAAGCGGACACTTTGCCACGCAATGCCAATGGATAAACATTTCGCTAACTCTTTTGTTTCTCATATTTCTTTTCAAATACGGGGGTCTTTCTCGATTCTGAAGGAAATGTCCCCGGAGAAACAAATTGTATTTCAGGCCTCACTTTGATTTTTTCGTGGAGCGCCTTAGTAATCTTATCACCAAGATGTTCCAGCTCACCCTTCCCGATATTCTCACCGTGTTCGATTTTCAGCTTCAACGGCGGCACAACCCTTGGAGGAGGACTTTCCAAAACGATCCTTATCTTTCCCGTCACATCAGGTATAAAAGAAGCAACAACATCTTTAATCGCTGCAGGATATATGTTGACCCCTTTGACTATCAACATGTCATCAGACCTCCCGATCAATTTGATACGCTTCCCGGGGAAACCGCAGTTGGGGCATTCCTTTGTGAAAATCTGAACAATATCGCCATACGCATACCTGATAACAGGGCAGGCTTCTCTCTCCAGAGATGTATGAACGAGTTCCCCTTTTGCTCCATCCACGATATCAATCGGCTGCTTAGTTATTGGATCCACGAGGTCGTCATAGCTTGTACACAGGTCTGGGCAGAGGCTGTGCATGCCATGGTACTCATCTGAATCGCATGACATCGCTGCCGCGTGGGTTTCCGGAGCCCAATAATCGTAAGCCCGGCATTTGTAGGCCCCCTCCAATCTCTTCTTAATTTCCGGGATTGCTATCCCTATCTCCCCGGTGGTCAAAAGACCGCGAAGTTTCAGATCACCCACCTCCTTTCCTAACACTCTGGGGCACCTTTCTATCAGGAATTCAGCCAGAGACGGCGTGCACGCGAGATAGTTTGGTCTGGTCAACTCAATAAACTGCAAGAGCACGTCAGTACCGGCCCTGGCATCAATATCAATGGGTAGTGCTCCCACGGCTCGAAGGGCGAAAAGACTCCCGGTTGTTGCATAAACGCCCAAAGCAAAAAAGAAGGCGACTCGATCTCCTTTTTGTATCCCTATGGCCTTAAACCTCCTGCTCCATCCGTCTTCAAGGATGGTCTCGACATCTTTTTTTGTAAATATATAGCTGAAGGTCGGAACTCCGGTTGTTCCGGATGTAGTCCCGACAAGAGTCAAGTTTTCAACAGGGCAGCACAGATGCATTCCGAATGGATGGCCATGCTTCTCAAGCGATTCTGCCGCGCTTTCCCTTTCTACATCTTTAGTAAGGAATATTGGCAGCTTCCTCAGGTCTGAGATCGTTTTTATGTCTTCCACGCTGGCGCCGGCATCTCTGAATTTCTTTCTGTAGAAAGAGGAGTTGTCATGGCAATATTTAAGCTGCACTCTCAGTTTTCTTTCCTGGAGTTCTCTAATTCCTTCTTGGGATAATCGGTCCAATTCAGGCTTGTAGTAATATCTCTCTTTTCTCATGGTATTTCCCTTTCATTAATAGTCATCTTCTTTTTCAAGATCGTTAAGAACGCTCCAGGCTTATCTTCTTAGCATGATATATATTTTACAATAATGCGAGTCGCATGCTTTCATAAGTTTCGACCTCCTGCCCGGCTTTATCTGCATCTCCATTGTGGTTTTCTTTTTTCCATAAAGGCCCTTTTTCCCTCAACTGCATCCTCAGAGTTCATCACAGGCGTAAAGAGATTATCTATCAGTGCTAATGCACTGTGGTCGTCCATATCCCGGGAACGACGGTAAACCTCTTTCATAGCAGTCAAGGCCAGAGGAGCCTTTTCACACAACCTTTCGGCCAATTCTTCTGCTGAAGAAAGGGCCCCATCTTTCTTCACAAGACGATTAACAAGCCCCATTTCGTATGCCCTTTTAGCGGTGATCCTCTCCCCCAGGAGCAGCATTTCCATCGCCAGTCCGCGCGGGAGAAAATCCCTCATGTATGGAGCGAACAGGGTGGGGATGCCCACCATTGGCTCCGGAAGCCCGAATTCAGCCTCCTCAGAGGCAATCCGGATGTCACACTCCATGGCCATATAAAAGCCCGCTCCTAAGACATAGCCATGCAGCGCGGCTATAAGAGGCTTCCACACTCGATAGCTTGAGGGGCCCATTTTGTGCTCACCCAGGATGAGAGATTTGTCTATTGACCACCTTGCCCCTTTTTCAGGCGCAATTTTCTCCACATCCGCCCCAACGCAGAAGGCCCGGCCATTGCCGCTCAATATCCCGACCCAGACTTCGTCATCGTCACGAAACTCCCGCCATATTTCTCCCAGCTCTTTTGTGGCCTGAAGATTTATGGCATTCATTTTATCAGGACGATTAAAAATAATATGAGCAATCCTGCCTCGCTTTTCATACAATATGTGCTCCATTTTAACAGCTCCCAGGTTTAAGTTTACCGATACTGATCTACTTTCAAAAAAGTCAAAATTGACACGACACCGTAAAAGTCTCCAAATGCGGCGCGCACAAATGGGAACTTTCCCAAAGGGTTAGCGTCCAAGCGCAGCGCGGGCAATCCCGAGGATGGAATCGTAGGAATATCCGCGCCGCGACGATGGGGATGTTCCTTAGCGCCTCAAATGATCTTTCTGCCAGGCCGTCATTCTGTTCCATGTTGAAACTTCAAAATAGTCTCACCCTCCCAAATAGGCCTCCTTTACGTGCTCGTCATTCAAAAGGTCTTTTCCATGCAATACCACCTCTCCTGTTTCCATAACGTAAGCCATGTGGGCCAGGCTCAAGGCCATATACGCATTCTGCTCAACAAGCATAAGGCTGACAGCGAGATCCTGATTGATTTTTTGAATAATTTTTGCAATTTCTTCTACCATCAAAGGAGCAAGGCCCAGTGATGGCTCATCCATCAAGAGGACTCTGGGTTTAGCCATTAAAGCTCTTCCTATGGCCAACATCTGCTGTTCACCTCCACTGAGGGTTCCGGCTTCCTGACCACTTCTTTGTCGAAGTATCGGGAAATGGCCATAAACATCTTCAAGATCTTCCGCGATGCCTTTCTTGTCCTTTCGCAGATAGGCGCCAAGCAAAAGATTGGATACAACCTTTAAATAGGGAAAGATACCTCTTCCCTCCGGCACATGGGCGATGCCTCTCTTGACTATCTCCTGTGGGTTGAGCCCGTCAATCCTCCTGCCGTCGTGCCATATCTCTCCTGATGCCGGTTTGATAAGCCCTGAGATAGTCTTAAGGAGGGTGGTCTTCCCGGCGCCGTTGGCCCCAATCAGGGTTACTATTGTTCCCTCCTGGATCTCCAATGACACTCCCCTGATTGCAGCGACGCCTCCGTAGTTCACGACCAGCTTCTTGATATCAATCAGCATAATGTTTTCTTCCCAGATAAGCCATTATAACCTCAGGGTTATTCCTGATTTCGGCGGGGGTTCCCTCCGCGATTTTGTTACCGAAATTCAAAACGATAATTCGATCACACAGGCTCATAACCACCCGCATATTGTGTTCAACAATCAGAATTGTCTTTCCCTGCTGGCGTATCTTTCCGATAAGAGATGTCATTTCCTCCTTTTCACGGGGATTCATACCTCCTACCGGTTCGTCAAGCATCAGGAGTCCAGGAGATGCTGCCAGAGCCATTGCGATTCCCAGGGATCTTCTGTGTCCGTGGGGCAGATTTTTAACCGTCTCATCCCTGGTTTTTTCAAGGCCCAGAAACCTCAGAATTTCAATTGCCTTTTCAGCAAGGCTCTCATTTATGGTCCTTACAGACCTTGTTTCGAACAGCGAATCCCAAAATCCGGACCTGGCCTCCATGTGAAATGCTATGAGCAGGTTTTCCATAACGGTTTTGGAGTCAAAAAGGTTGGATGATTGAAAAGTCCTGACAATTCCCCGTCTGGCAATCGCATGGGGTTTTTCCGCGGTGATGTCTTCACCTCGAAAGATTATGCTGCCCCGGCTGGGCTTAAGATGGCCGCTGATCAGATTGAAAAGGGTTGTTTTACCTGCTCCATTTGGCCCGATAATGCCCAGAATTTCTTTATGTGCTACTTCGAAAGAGAGCCTGCTAATTGCCTCCAGCCCACCAAAATTCTTTGACAGTTCCTTTATCTCTAATAGGATCATAAGCATTCCATCACTTGTAAAGCCTGGATAACGACTTTAAGCGGGACAGCTTCTTCAGCATGCCCCAGATTCCCGAGGGCATGAAAAGCAGTACCAGCAATACAAACGCGCCATAAATGATGGATTCGAATTGCCTGGCCTCACGAGTGAACTCGGGCAATATAGTCAGTATTACAGACCCTATGATGATGCCGAAGATGCTCTCGGAACCACCTATTACAACGATGATGAGAAAAAGAAGGGATTCATGAAATGAGAAGTACCCTGGACCAATGTAGGTCATATAGTGGGCGTAAAAACTCCCCGCCAGACCTGCGAAAAAACAGCCCACTACAAAAAGGATCGTGCTGTGACGCATTGAGTTGATTCCCAGAGAGGCGGCCAGATCATCAAATTCCCTGATTGCTCCGCATGCCTTTCCAAAGTGTGATTTCTCTATCCGGTACATGACAAAAAAGGAGAGTACAATCAGAAGAATCAATAAGTAATAAAACTCTACGCTGCGAGGTGGAAAGCTTATTGAAAAAAGGCCCGGGATGGTAATGGGGTCAGGCGCCGGTATTCCAGAGATCCCGTTGGTCCCTCCGAAAAGATCTATCCAGGAGGTGAAGATCAGCCGTGCTACCTCACCGAAGGACATGGTTATGATGAAGAAGTAGGGGCCTTTCAATCTCAGGCATGGGTAGCCTATGATAAGGGCGATGAATGCCGAGATAATCCCTGAAAGGGGAAGGGAGAGCCAGAAGGAGAAACCTGCCTTCATCACCAGTATGGCGGATGAATAGGCCCCTATCCCCCAAAAGGCAGCCTGCGCGAATGATACCTGTCCAACGCTCATGACAAGCCTCAGTCCGGAGGCCAGCATGAAATAAATGCCCATTGTGATAATCAAGTCGCGATAGCGCGGATCGGTAATCACCCAGGGCAGAAATACCAGGACCGCCAGGGCAAAAAAGGAGGTCAAAATTTTCCATGGCCTGCTCAAACTCCATCCTCCCTAATGAACTTTGAAATCCCTTCCCATAAATCCCCGTGGCCTGAACAGAAGAAGAACCATAATGATGATAAAACCGAATATATGCCCGACAAAGCCGAATATTGTTAAGGAGAACTGTTCTACGAAACCCAGGACAAAGCCTGCGATGACGGCTCCGACCAGACTTCCCAGCCCACCCATTATGACTACGATAAATGCCTTTAAAACAGGCTCTACGCCCATATAAGGAGAAACATAAACCAGGGGCGAGATGATTCCTCCTGCTGTCGCAGCCAGGGCACATGCAATCCCGAAGCCGACAGCGGTCATTCGCGTAACATTTATTCCCTGAAGGGAAGCCGATTCCGGATTCTGGGCAACTGCCTGTAATACCTGGCCGGTCTTACTTTTTTTTATGAATAGGATTAAGGAAAAGGTGATGGCAACGCTCACAAGGACAATGAGCAGCCTTTCATTTGATATTGAGACACTTCCCAATTGGAACGTTCCTTTTACCAGGGATGGTACTGCCTTTTCTTCTTCCCCAAAGAGGAGGAGGGCTCCTGTCTGAAGCATCATCCCCACGCCCAGGGAAGCCAGGCAGGCGGCCAGCATGTCGTGCCGCAGGGGTCTAAAGATAATCCTTTCCAGCAGCAGCCCGAAAAAGAACATGAGCACTATGGCCCCCAAAATCCCTACCCAGTAATTCAACCCCAGTTGACCATAAAGATAATATACGCTCAGGCCACCGAGCATATAGAGTTCCCCGTGAGCGAAATTGATCATCCTCATTATGCTGAAGACCAGGGTGAGCCCCAGGGACATCAGTATATAAACCAGGCTTAGCATGGTCGCATAAACAAGAATTTGTCCCAAAATCTGAGTTTTCATTGCTTATTCCCTAACAGGGCTTCCTCCTCTAAAACCCGACAGGCTCCTACTGTTAATTGGCAAAATTGAAAGGCTTTATTGAACGGGTGCGTCAATTCATGTCCACTCGCCTGCCTGACGCACCGATCCCGATATCTAAGCTATTTTCTGTTGTGCCATTCCTGTGAAGGAGGCGGAACTTCCTGTGGGGTGACCATTTCCACGCAGATCAACTTCTTATCCTTTATTATGGAAACAGGAGTAGGCCTGAAAAGCTGATGGTTATTTCCATACAGTTCCTTTCCTCCCCAGCGGGCCTTCCCCCAGATGGTGTCAAATTCACCCATTTGTTCAATGGCATCCCTTACTTTTGTGGAATCAAGGCTGCCTGCCTTTTTGATGCCCATAACCAGGATATCGAACATGTCATAGATATAAGGCGCAAAGCTGTTAACATTCCCATACTTTGCTTCGTAATCAATAAAGTACTGTTTCATGGCAGTGGGAACCCCCGGGCCTTCCGGCCCGATTCCCGTTTGAATAATACCCTCTATGTTTTCCCATCCCGCTATAGGGCCAAGCTGCGAAGGTTCAAGCATGCCGGAGTGAATTATCTTGCCTTTGTATCCCATTTCCCGTGCCTGTTTGATAAGCAGTGCTGCCTCTCCGGGAGGACTACCGCCCATTGAGAGGAAATCCGGGTTCTGGGAAAGGATGCGCGTGACCATAGCAGTAAAATCAGTGCTTCCCCTTTCAAAAAATTCGCTACCCAGCACCTTCATCCCAAGGGCAAAACACGCGTCGTTGTCACCATTGGTGGCTCCCCATCCCGTTGCATCATTGGCGGCAATATGGGTGAGCGTCTTCAGATCGGGATGCTTATCCTTGATCCACTTGAAAAACGACGGCGCAAAATGGGTGGGGGGTACCATGGCCCTGAAAGTATAATTCATGTTTCGAAGGATATCAGGCCCGGCATAGGTATCAATAATCATAACCATCTTCTGCGCCTCGGTTATAGGCTGAACGGCCTTTACCGCCGCAGTGCCCAATGGCCCGACAATGAATTGGACTTTATCACTAAAGATTAGCTTATTAATAGCCTTGACAGCCTCTGAACCTTTATATTTGTCATCTTCATGGATGATTTTAAAAAGATATTGCTGCCCATTAATCGTAACTCCGCCTGCCTTGTTACATTTGTCCATGGCCAGATCGAGGGCGTTCTTTGACCCGATGCCCCAGTAGGCGCCCCCTCCTGTCAATGGATTGCTGTCCCCGATCAAGATTGTCTTCGGTTCCGCAGCCAAGGCGGAGCCGGAAACAATAAACAGCAGCCCGATCATCAATGCAAAAACAGTAGACCAACAGACGACCCTAAATCTCATTTTCCCTAGCATCCCAGGACCCTCCTTCTCCATGTTTGTTAATGCGTTAATCTGACTTCAAATCCCGCCGCCTATGCCTGTGGCACCACATCCACTTCAAGAATTGAGGGCTCATGTAATGGAAGAACAATGTCAGCCCGCTCCTTTACCTTGATAAGGCTCTCGTATGCCTTTGCAGCATCGACAAAAAGCCCCGGCAACTTGACCGGATATCCGCACATGGGCGATTTGTCCTTGTCGGAGTCTTCAGGGAAGAAATTCTCCATAATGGTGCAAAACCCGCTGATAATAGCTGTACCCTTTTTGGTCGCAACAGAGACTGCCTGGCAGCCGGGAGTGTGGCCAGGCACTTTCAAAAGCTCGATTCCAGGGGCCAGGGTATGGTCCCCGTCAATAATCCTGAAATTCAAATCTTTTATCAGGGAATCCCTGTAGATGCCCTTGAATGGTTCAAGGGGGTTCTTTGCAAAAGACAGCTCGTCCTTCTGGACGATGACCGTTGCCTTTGAACATTTTCTTGTATTGTAACAATGATCAAAGTGAAGATGGGTTTGTACGACGACATCTACGGAATCAGGGGTCATCCCAACTTTATTCAAGGCTTCTTCGAAGCTCATATGGGCATTAACCTGTATATTGTTGAATGCCGGATGGTAATTATTGTAATCATGCGCTTCTATTGACGTATCAACTATCAAAGAGAAATCTGTGCCGATTATAACCCACATTATAAACGGACGGAGGATTGATTTCCCGTATCCCTCCAGGAAAGTCATAATACCTCTTTCACCGGTGTAACTTGATAAAACCATAGGCATTATTTGATAGTAATTACTCATCTCCACAATCTCCCTTACAACTTCATGCCCACGAGAAACCCTTCTTCAATGGCCTCGAGTATGCCGCGAGGTTTTAGGCAATCGCCGACTTGATGGATATCGGAGACTTTTGAAAGAAGTTCTTCGTACAACTTCCTGGATGACCGAGGACTTGTAGCCACCACGACAGTATCAGCCGGAATTTTCTCTTCATGTCCCCTTATGGTCGACACCTTGAGGCCATCAGGCGAAATTTCCTTTGCCGTTGTTTGTGTCAGGATCTTAACCCCCAAAATGGCCAGCCTTTCGAGAAGATACCTCCTGTGGATACCCTCCATCTGAGCAGCAACCTTATCGCTCATCTCAATGATGGTTACATCCCGGTTGCCGCTGGACAGGAATTCGGCGGTCTCACATCCAACAATCCCTCCGCCAATCACTACGACCCTCTTATCCGGTATTAAGGAGCCGGTAAGGACATCTTCAGCAGAAACAACCCTTCCGCCCTTGTCACCGAAGGCTCCGGAAACGGACCTGTCTGTCCCGGTCGCTACAACAACAGCGTCAGGATGGAATTTGGCGATATCTTCGGAGGTAACCTCTTTATTCAGGTGGATACCAACCCCTAGCGTCCTTACACGGCCGGTGAGATAATCAGCGAGGCGCATGATTCCCTGTTTGTGCGGCGGAACTGAGGCAATCCATAGCTGTCCTCCCAATCTTGGAGCCTTTTCATAAAGCGCGACCTCATGACCCCTTTCTGTGGCTGTTATGGCTGCTTCAATGCCCGCCGGGCCTCCACCGACTACCATGATTCGTCTAGGTTCTTTTGTCGGAGAGAAGAGGGGGCCTTCTTTTTCCCTGCCTACCACAGGGTTCACCGCGCACCTCAGGGATTGGCCTGATAGAAGGCTTTCCCTGCACAAGAGACAGCCTATGCATGGTCTGATATCCGTTTCCCTGCCTGCCGCAGTTTTCTCGGGCAGCTTCGGGTCGGCAATCAGGCCCCGGCCAATTGCCGCCATGTCTATCCCGCCTTCTTCGATTGCTTTTTCTGCAATCGGCGGAGTAATCCTTCCAACAGCGATAACAGGGACATTGACCGCTTTCTTTACGGCTTCCGCCAGAAAGAGCAAATATCCTGACGGATGATTGCACGGAGGACGGGGAAGACGCTCTCCATCAATAGGCCATTGCATCGCGTGAACCGGATATTTTCCGGAGGCGCTCACGTTGATCGCATCCGCCCCGGCTTCTTCAAGCCACCTTGCCACCCGGCATGACTCTTCGAGGGTGATGCCGTTTACCGTATCAAACTCCATACCGGTCAAACGT
>JBGSUA010000028.1:0-3865 GCA_041753575.1 Desulfatiglandaceae bacterium | reverse complement strand
CGCCCAAGCCAACAATATCGGTCAACGTATAGTCAATCAAGCCAGCAATCAACATGCCATGGGCTATTCGTCCTTTAAACATGGAATTTTTAGCGAACTTTTGGCTAACATGTAACGGATTGAAGTCGCCGCAGATTCCTGCAAAAGCAAAAACGTCGGCTTCCGTTACGGTTTTTTCAAACACAGATTTGTCCCCAAGCTCTATATCTCCGAAATTTTTCTTAATCATGGGAAAAAACCTCCTTGAGAGAGTTGAATTCACCAAATTGTCTCAACGGCATCCTTGTCCTTTAAATTTCTAACTGTCAACCCAGACAGGTTTTCTTTTTTCTATGAAAGCTGTCATCCCCTCTTCCTGGTCACTTGTACTAAAGCATTGGCAAATACACTGGATTTCAAGATTGAGGGCGCTTGTCATATCCATGTTCATTCCGTTATAGACAGATGTCTTTAGCATTTTTATGGCGAATCCAGGCATGCCCGCCAGTTTTGCTGCGAAGTCTTTCGTCCTTTCCAATAACTCTTTTTGAGGGAATACTCTGTTAACCAACCCTATCTCGTACGCCCTTTGGGCATTTATATGTTCCCCGGTCATCAAAAACTCCAATGCCCTTCCCTCGCCAATAAGCCTTGGCAAACGCTGGCTCCCACCCCATCCAGGTATGATCCCGAGCAATATCTCAGGTTGCCCAAACCTCGCATTTTCAGATGCGAACCTCACATCACAACTCATCGCGATTTCAGTCCCTCCGCCTAAAGCAATACCATTTATCGCCCCTATGGAAGGCTTCGCTAAGGTTTCAAGATACCTACATGCACCGCTTCCCAGCTCTGTGTAAGCCATCGCCTCCACAGGTGTTTTTGCCTTCATTTCCTTAATATCCGCTCCTGCCACAAAGGCCTTTTCTCCCGCTCCTGTCAAAACAAGGCATTTTACTTGATCATCACTGCCTGCCCTTTTCAGCGCCTCCTGAAGCTCTTTAAGGGATTCTGTATTCATGGCGTTTAGAGCATCTGGTCGGTTAAAGGTTATCATCGCGATACCTTTATCCACATCATAAAGTAAATTCTTAAAATCAGTTGTCATGATCTACCCTTCTAAATGAGCAGGAAAAGCCCTGCTTCATTGATTATCCGATTCTCGAAATGGCCCATTCCTTTAAATTCTTTTTATCCACCTTCCCGGCCCCCAGCAAGGGCCAGTCCGCGCCTTTGATGAAGAGGATGTTTTTGGGGATCTTGAATCTTGCTATTCTATCCTTGCAAAACTCTATAATGTCCTCCATGGTTATATGTGCCCCTTCCTCTAATTCAATGACTGCGGTGACCGCCTCACCCCATTTTTCGTCTGGAACGCCTATAACCTGCACAGATCGAATGCCCGGCATCTCTTCCAAAACGACTTCGACTTCCCTCTCAGAGACGTTTTCCCCGCCACTCTTAATCATCATTTTGTATCGGCCCCGATACACCACGTGGCCGTCATCATCGATCCAGCCATAATCACCGGAGTGAAAAAACCCATCTGAATCAATGGCCTTTTCTGTCTCTTCCGGCGCTTTGTAGTATTCCTTAAATCTGCTCCATCCCCGAAGACAAAGTTCCCCGCTTTGGTTGGGGGGCACCCTCTGTCCTGTGGCGGGGTCTACAACCTTGACTTCTATGCCCGGCCAAGGTTCCCCGTTTGTAAATTTCCGCACGTTGTAATCCTTTTCATCAGGGGGCACACTCACCCCGGTTCCCTCTGTAAAGCCATAATGATGGGCGATAATCTCGAGTTTGGGAAAGATCTTCTGACACCGGTCGTACCAGTCCGGGCCGGTTGCGAGAAGGACGAATTTCATGGAGTTCAAATCAAATTCTTTAAACCGGGGATGCTCACTGATGGCATTAAAGTGAGCATCAAAACCGCAAAAGAGATCAATCTTCTCGTCCTGGATGATGGGCAGTATTTCGTCCGGGATGAATTCGTTCACATATACCGTGCAGCCTATACTGAGGGCTCCAAGGGTGTAATACACGCACCCGGCGATATGATAAAAGGGGAAATAACACAATAAGCGGTTGGACGAATCCAAGCTGAATGTTTTCCCAAATATATGAGTGCCAATACCCAGTAAGCTTTTATGACAGTGCATAGCCCCCTTCGGGAATGCCGTACTTCCTGATGTAAAAAGAATGTTGCAGATATCATCGGGCTTTACTTGATCCAGAAGCCCGTCGATATCCTCCTCTTTATAATCCGTACCCGAATCCATAACCTCATGAAGATCATACCCATAAGGATAGTCAGCCTTGTCCGGACTGAAATAGACGATCCTTTCAAGGGCGGGTAGGACATTGGACTTTATTTGCTTTTCCTTGCCCGACCCGATCTCGGGGTCTATTTCAGATAGGATCTCAAGATAATTTCCATATTTCAACTTGTCGGTGGTTATGAGGGTCTTCACGTCCGCCTTTTTCAGAATAAACTCGATCTCCCTTTTCTTAAAACTCACATTAACAGGTACCAATCTGGCTCCAATGATGTGAAGCGCATATTTTACGTAAATCCACTCCGGAACAATGTTGAAAATAGTGGCTACTGAGTCCCCCTTCTTAATTCCCAGCTTTTGAAGTCCTATTGCCAGCTTACAGGCCGTATCAAAAAGCCCTGAATAGGTTACCCGTTTTCCCTTGGTAACAACCGCCTCTTTGCCTCCCCAGCTCCTGGAAGCCAGTTTCAATGCGCTTCCAATGGTGAGATTTTGCCAGTCCAGCTCGCGTTCCTTCTCGCGCCTTAACTTCATATGAAGTGTCCTATCCCAGGCGCCTTCTCTAAGATCCTCCTTTTCTTGTTTTAGAACGCTTTTGTTCACCTTCTCCGTGGATGTCTTTGGAAGGTCTTCTCTGAATTCAATATAACGGGGAATCTTGAAGTATGCCAAGCGCTCCTCACACCACTCAATGATCTCTTCCGGCGATACATCCGCGGCACCATCTTTCACCACATAAATCTTTACTTCTTCTATCCTTTTCTCATCGGGCACAGCCACAGCGGCCACATCTGTGACATGAGGATGCGAACGGACCACACCTTCAATTTCAGAGGCCGAAATATTCTCACCACTTCGCCTTATCATATCCTTTTTTCTGTCCACAAAATAGAAGTAGCCCTCTTCGTCTCTTTTGCAGTAATCTCCTGTATGGAACCACCCGCTTCTCCACACCTCCTCCGTGGCTTCCGGATTCTTCAAGTACCCGCGCATGTAACCCTTTCTTCTGTTCGTGGGATCTGAAGAGCGGGTTACCAGTTCCCCCACTTCTCCGTGAGGCACCTCCCTGTCTTCTTCGTCAACAATCTTGGCTTCCACCTCAGACAAGACAGTTCCAAATGAGGCCGTCCCCATCTTCCTGTCCTTTAATCGTTTTCCGGTAAAAAAGGCCCCGCCGCCGCCGCCTTCGGTGGATCCGAAGACCTCTAGGAGTTCGACATTAAACCTCTTTTCAAATTTCTCATGGATATCCTTGGGAACTCCTGCGCCGATGCCATAGAGGGTGGCTGGATTATAATCGTTTTCCCGCTCCGGAAGGCTATAGAGTATCGCCGGAATGACGCCAAGATAGTGGAAAACGGTCGTCTTGAAAGCCCTAACAGTCTGCCACCAAGTCGAAGGATGAAATCTGTCAATAAGTATTAGACCGGCGCCGCTCATGAGAGCGCCCATTGTGGAAAGGGTTTGTGCATTCATGTGGAACAACGGCAAAGGAGTCAGGATCCGATCCGTCGATTCTATCCGGTGATCTCTGACATACATCCCTCCAATCTGCAAATAATAGAGTTGATCTTCGATACACCCCTTGGGCCTTCCGGTTGTGCCGGAAG
>JBGSUA010000027.1:0-6625 GCA_041753575.1 Desulfatiglandaceae bacterium | reverse complement strand
CCGGCATAGCGCACGTCACCCCCCAGTGGGTGGTCGGATAAAAAGCCCATGGCCTTTTCATTCGATCTTGTCCTGACCATGGGCTTTCCCTGAAGATTAGAATCAATCGATCAGAAGAACCGGAGAATAACCCGGATCACTGCGCCGGAATGTACGGGATATCAAGTCCCCACCATCCCTGCTCCGAGGATTGCTTCATGGTTTGAGCGGTGGGTTTTTTGTAGCCGTACCAGCTGAATGAAAGGTGATCCAACGTCTTGTAATGGCTGTCATGGTCATAAAAGCCCGAATCTCTCACCGTCGCACCGCAACCCGCGAGAAACAAAACCAAAATCACCACTCCAATTATCCTCTTCATCATGTACCCTCCTTTTCATATTGGCGGAGAAACTGAACCTCCGGCCCAAAAATAGCGTGACTTATAATCAATCCCAAATTCAAACAACCAAAACCTCCTTCCTCACACTAACCATTGCTTTATAAACAAACTTAATAAAGATGAAGAGTGAAGTCAATAGAGCTGAATCGTAACCACCCACTTGACGGATCTCATAAATTCAGGCATTGAGTATGGATACTTTGGCATACCTTTCGCAGAACATGTTCGACATTCAGGGCACAATAGGTTTCAGTCTAACCCTGACCCACTTCACCAGCTGAGGAGGATGACATTGGGAAGCCATTATTGTCAAAATCAGAAGGATCCAAAGGTTGCAGCCTCTCTGTTGTGTGCCCCCATGGCTCAGCGTTTGGCGTTCCTGGCACTGGGAACGGCCGGCCTGGTGTACTGTGCCCTGGCCCTTTCGGGGTGCGCAGAGACATCCACCAGAACCCACACGAACTTCCGGACAGAGGTGCGACAAATAGCCGCCACCGTGGTCGTCCCTGTTGACATCACCGTGTATGATGAACCGGCAGGGTCCCCGGCCCAGGTCAGCGATCAATGGGGCGATATTGCCAGGAAAAACCTCTTGGAGGCACTCGTCAAGGGCCTGAAAAGGAAAAAATACGACGTGAGAGTTGCCGAGGTGGAGAAGTCAGGGAACCCGGAGCTAAAGGAGATTCAAAATTTGTACAGGGCCGTCAACAAATCCATCCAGCTTCACACCTACGGCCCACAGCTTTTCCCCGGGAAGGTGACCCACTTCGATTATTCGGTCGGGCCGACCGACGTTTTCCTCCGCCAAGCAAGGGCCGATGCCATCATGCTGGTTAACGGCTTGGCGCGAATTAGACCCGATGGGCCCAAGTCCTATGTGAGTCTCGGCGTTGCCGGTCCCTCGGGAAACATCATCTGGTACGGCATGGAAAGCTCGCGTGGGGAGCATGACCTGAGGAACCCCGAGGGTGCCGAGAATCTGGTACGGGGCCTTCTCGCTTCGTTCCCGAGCTCGGGGGGATAATCGAGGCAAGCCCTGGACGCCTCGGATTTTGTATTCGGAAGACCCCCAAGGCCGATTTGAGGGTCAACGTCCACGAAGTAACTGTCCTGGATGAAAAAGGGCTTTGCGCAGGAGGACCCTGACATGAAAAAACTGACCGTTCTCGTGATGCTGATCCTGCTTTCCGGGTGCGCGTCAACCTGGAAGCAGGCCGGCGGCAGGTACGAGTCGTCATCGCACAATTTTGTGGTGGAGATCCCCCAGGGGTGGATGGAGCTGGACAGCACCGATTATCTGCTGCTCTCCAAGGACGGACCCTTTCTCCAGTACATGTTCGCCCAGAGACGCCCCGCTGATCAGCCCTTTCAACACAGCAAGATGAGAATGCAAAAGGGAATGACGCCCGATGAAGCGGCCAAGGTCCTCCTTAATGAGATCAGCTCAGATGAATCTCTCCATGGTCTGAAGGTGACAGAGCAAAGCTCGGTAGAAGTCGGTGGACACCAGGGTTTCAGAATTCAATTTTCATACGAAAATCAGACCGGACCAAGAATCAAGACCGTTTATTATGGCTTTCTGGACGGCGAATGGTTCTATAACATTCGGTATTCCGCCGCAGAAAGACACTATTTTGACAAGGATCTTGAGACCTTCGACAAATTCGTCCGGAACTTCAGATTGCTTCGGACTTGAGAAGCTGGCAGGAGGCTTCTGATTTGATGGATTGACGGTGGCAATGAAGCGATATTCATATCTGATGGAAAACGTTGAGGAGTCGATTCGTCTTGAAACGAAGACTGACCCTGAGGCAGTACGGAAACAGGCAATCTGGTGCGGTCTGAAGCCCGGTATGCGGGTCCTCGACGCCGGTTGCGGCACCGGGAAGGTGAGCTCCATTTTATGCGAAATGGTTAGCCCGGGAGGACATGTTCTCGGTCTTGATTATTCGGAAGAGAGAATAGGATATGCGAAGGACAAGTATGGAGATGGCCAGAGGTTGGCCTTTGAGGTCCATGATCTGAGAGATGCTTTGCCTGATTTGGGATCTTTCGACCTTGTGTGGGTCAGGTTTGTGCTGGAATACAACCGCATGGAGAGCAGAGATATCATCGATAACTTGACGGCATGCCTGAAAACGGATGGTCTTCTGTGTCTCTTGGACCTGGACAACAACTGCCTGAGCCATCATGAATTACCTCCTGAGCTGGAAAAGGTCTTGAAGGAACTCATGACCGAGGTTGAACGCAACTACGACTTCGATCCCTTTTCCGGAAGAAAGCTCTACTCGTACCTTTACGACCGTAAATACAGAGACATCTCGGTGGAAATGATGCCACACCACCTTTTCTTCGGAGAAATCAACAGCACGGACATGTTTAACTGGATCAAGAAGGTGGAAGTTGCCTCTAAGAGGCTAGCCCCCATGTTCGAAACGTATCCCGGCGGCTATGATGCCTTTTTTGCGGATTTCGACCGATTCTTTAGGAGCCCCAGACGCTTCACTTACACCCCCTTAATTCTCTGCAAAGGTTCAAAGCCACTTCTGTAGGAGGACCATTGAACCAAGCTATGAGATACCAGGTAGTAAGACATTTTTGGAAAAGCCCAACTTGAACCTCTTTTCGATGAAATCCAGATATTCTTCTCCATACTGAGCATTTAGGATCCACATCTCGTAATCTTTTTCAAGAGATAGGATCTTCCCCCTTGCGGAATCGGAGGGATAGATCAGAACAGGAATGGCATGGATATCGTCCTGACCCGTCAAAGAAGAAAGGAATCTGCTCAATAGTGGCCACGGGAACTCTTGCGCATCAATTACAAGAAGTGTGACTGAGCTGAAAAGCTGTGAGAGATTAAGGCCGGGATCCGCTTGATTAACAATGAACCCAGCCACCAATTGATCTCGTATTTTCAGGGAAAAGACCTTTGTGCGCCTGAGAAGTCCTAGATTTCCGTAAAGCTTTTCGATGGATTCACCAGATCGAGGCTTCTGGCAGAGGCCCATGGCATCAAACATCAAACCCCCGGAACGACCTTTGTACCAATCTTTTATTTTGGAGAGATCTCCCGCGTTACATTCCTGAGTAATCCAGTCACTGGGCATGGCGGCGCTCAGGGGGGCTCTTGGGTATGCATGGTAGCTGAACCGATCGACGGAGCAGGCCTTCCGGTTTCCAATGGCAGCAGCGAAATCACCGAAGACCGCGGCGGGGAATCGGTTCTCAGGACGGTAATAACACATGGCATATTTCATTTTTGCCGATCGAAACTTCCTCATATCATTAAGAAAAACCATTAGTGCTTTAAGAACGCCAAATCCATTGCGCCTGCCATTGGCCGTCTGTGAAGCATGGTGGTGAATGACCCACGTTTGGTCATATGCCCTCACCATCGAAATATGCCCGAAAATGCGCCCATTCTTTTCGTATGTGAAATGGTTAGCGATATCATGGTTCTCCTGATAAAGACGCCTGCACGTTTCCTTGCACCCTTCCTTTTCAGAATGAAGAACTGAATACTTCTCGGGATAGATGAATCCGCTGGAAAAGAAGAATTCCCACAGCGATTCCAGGTCC
Organism: Desulfatiglandaceae bacterium; assembly: GCA_041753575.1. Lineage (GTDB taxonomy): Bacteria > Desulfobacterota > DSM-4660 > Desulfatiglandales > Desulfatiglandaceae > CG2-30-51-40. Next base: position 2,664 of record JBGSUA010000027.1, on the reverse strand, counting down.
ACATCCCCCGACACATGCAGGTGAGGGTCCATGGCATTGGTCAAAATATGTGCGAGGCGGCTATAGTCCTTCAGGCTCATGTCGAGGATAGAGACCCCGGATCGAACCAGTCCCGCCTCAGCCTCTAAACGGTAGATCACCTGGGCCGAGCACGTCATCTTCATAGTGCCTGCGTAATTAATAGTGAGATCGGGAATGGTCATCCCTGGCATCAACACGCTTTCCTCGGAACATTCGGAGACCGAGAAGCCAGCGGTGGAAATGTCAGCCACATCGAGCTGGATTTTCTTCCCGAAGAAGGGGTGGTCAAAGGAGATGCGAAGCGCCAGTTCCAGTCGAATCCGGGGATTTCGGATACGGCTCCTTTTGAACCGAGAGATCTTGTCCTCTTCGGAAATGAGTACCAATTGCATCCCTTCGGCGGTATCTTCCTGGCGCTCGCAACGGCAAACTCCAGTGAAAAAAACCTGTTTGTCGCGGTGCAATATGGCAAAGACAGGAGCTTCCTGATCGAAATGTGAAGAAGGGTGACTGACTTTGGGTTTCGCCTCAATGCGGAACGCATCGCAACAGAAGTCACGAAGGTTTCCGGAGGCGGTGAAGCCATATTGGAATAATTCGGCAGAAACACCTTGAGCCGCGTATCTTCTCGATTTTCGTCTCTGCAAGACCTGGCTGGAATTTGGTAATCGAAGGGTGACGGAATTTTGTTCAAAGCTTACCAGGACGGCAGGAACCAAAATCGTGGACGTACCGTCTTCGACCACGAGCTTATGGAAGTGGTAACGGGAGAGATCGAATTCCGAAACCGAATCCTCTAGCAGGCGGCAATTCAGGAGATCGCCGTGGCAGGGCTGAGGCCTAGCACGCAAAACAAAGTCGTTCGGAAGGTCGGCGGACTTGAAAACCAAGTCGACTGTCCCATCCCTAAAATGGATTAAGTTGAGAAGATCCGCCAGGGCCAGCCTGCCCACGACAACTTGGTTAGAGCCATCTGGAACATTGAGACCCTCAGGCTGATGGGAATGGTCAGCGCTGATGGGATTCCTTACGGGAAGGCTCAGAGATCCAAAAATAGAATTATCTCCTATCGCTCCAATTTGACGACTCTTGCCCATATGAAAGGGTTCAAACTCGGATCATTGTCAGCTTTGGTCCCATTTTCCCGGTTAGAGCGTCCAGAGAACTCATTTGGCTTATGATGATGTATATGGTTCTCAGTCCCTCCAGCTAGGCCAGGAACGTTCGATAATGAACTATCCCGCAGCAAGCTGTTCGGTATCGACAGCTAACTGCAAAAGCTGAAGCGAAGCAATCTTCGGAGAAATAGACCCAGCCGAAGAGATTAAAATGAGATGAGGCTGCTGTCAAGCAATAAACATAAGCGACTATTATATATGTAACGGTGATAAAACCAGCAGAAAGATCCTTCAATGGTTCTCTGCTTTACTGAAAACAAGGTCGGCCCAATAGCTGGTCACACATTTGGCAGGCAAGTGGAGATAATCGATCTTCTATGTTCCTTTGGAGGAAGGCCTGTCATAATAGGATGCGTTCTGCCAACTCCTTTTCAATGCCTGGTTAAACTTGTACGTGGCGAAAAAACTCGACAATTTTTTCAACTTAAACAGAGACCTTATTAGTCTATACTGGTAGACGGGAAAGGAATAAATATGTCCCTTCATGTAGTTGTTGCCTTCGTAAACAGCATCAATCTCTAAACCCCTTGGCTCGTGCACCATGGTAGAGAAGCGATACTTGTCCCAATGCTGAGGAAAATCACGATAGATGAGACGTCCTTCATTTTCCAGCCGATCCATTAAACCGGTCCCTGGCAGAGGAGTAAGAATACTGATTTGTACGATATCAATCCCGCTGTGGACCAAAAATTCTGCCAGTTCCTCATAATATTCTCTTGACTCGTAATCGTTACCTATTATGAATGCGCCAAAGACAGCAATGCCGTGTTGGTGAAAACAATCAATCACTTTCTTGTAGTTTTCAGTGCCAATTTTTAGGTTTACACCCTTTTTCATTTCCTTAAGGGTTGCCGCCTTTATCGTCTCAAAGCCCACAAAAGCGAACATGCAACCGGCTTCAGCCGCCAGCCTAACCAATTGTGCGTCGTCCGCAGCATTCATGGATGTTTGCATCCACCACTTCTTGTTAATACCCGCCTTCTTCATGCCCTCAAACAGTTGTATCGCTCTGGCTTTGCTCTCTGCACTGTAACCTATCAGGTTATCATCGAGGAAGGCTATGTAATCGTTTTCTATTTGTTTAAGCTCCTCAAGAACTTCCGTGACGCGCCGCTGTCTGTATTCTCTTCCCAGATATTTTGAAACGGAGCAGAATTCACAATTCAAAGGGCATCCTCTGGAAGTTTGGATTGAAGCCCAGAGATAACCTGGATGAAGCAAATCACGTCGTGGGTTGACATGGGAACGAAAAAGGTTAACCCGATTCGACTCATATTTTGGCTTGAGGCATTTGTTTTCAAAATCAGTAATGACCTGTGGCCAAATACTCTCAGCCTCACCCACCACGACGGTATCAGCATATCGCAAGGCTTCATCAGAACACATGGAAGCGTGAATGCCTCCCATGATCACCTTAACATTCCGCCTCTTGCAGATTTCAGCGATTTCATATGCCCTGACGATG
>JBGSUA010000026.1:0-5459 GCA_041753575.1 Desulfatiglandaceae bacterium | reverse complement strand
ATGCTTATCATGGCCGACTCCATTATTGCCGTTGCTCATGTCTTTTCCTTTCATTTTCTATAATGCTCGATTAGCCGATCTCTCATGGTCTTTAGTCTGCTGCTGATCCCTACCTTGTAAACGTGAGGGTTTTCAAAACGCTTATATTCGGCCGGAAGCATCTCAAGGCGGTCTTGGCAGTACTTGGCGGTTTCGGTTAACTTCTTAGGATCATATACGATCTTTCCCTTATCCATTACAAGATCCAGGAGGGGCTCGGTATCATATCCCTTAATGGCAAAAGACTGATGGGGCACGAATGGGTGGTGCATCACGGATATCTTCTTTTCATGTTCAAGCCCAACCACATCCGCTCCCAGAAAGAGACCCTGATTATCAAAAGTCCGCCATACCTGTTTTTTATCGGGCAAGGTGATCTTGGTTACGTTTTCCGATATCTTAATAACAGATCTTCCATCCGCCTGGGCAAGTTTGTAAACCCCGTCCAGAGCTGCATCGGGCCGGCCGGTAACAAGGTTGGTGCCGACCCCGAATACATCAATGGGGGCCTTTTGTTCCAGGAGGCTTCTTATCAGGTATTCATCAAGTTGGTTCGACGCGGCGATCTTTACGTACGGAAGACCTGCCTTGTCAAGCATTGCCCTGCTCTGTTTTGCGAGATAGGCCAGATCACCGCTGTCAAGCCTGATGCCTTTGAGCCTGCGGCCCTTCTTTTCCAATTCCTTGGCAACCTTGATAGCGTTAGGGACACCGCTTTTGAGCGTGTCGTAGGTATCCACAATCAATACGCAATCATCGGGGCGCGTGACGGCAAAGGTGCGAAAGGCCTCCAATTCGCTTTCATAGCACTGCACAAAAGAATGAGCCATGGTCCCCGAGGCCTGCAGGTCATAGTCTTTGGCGGTCCTGGTATTACTGGTAGCGTCAAAGCCCCCGATTATCGCGGCATGGCTCGCATGGTACCCCCCCATTCCCTGAGCTCTGCGCAATCCGAAATCAATTAGTACGTGGTCTTTTGCCACCAGCCTCATTCGACTTGCCTTCGTTGCGATAAGAGACTGAAAATTGATAATATTGAGAAGCACTGTTTCGATCAGTTGAGTCTCGATCAAGGCCCCTTCTACTCTCATTATCGGGCAGGCCGGAAAGACTATTTCCCCTTCCTTTGAGGCATAGATTTTTCCAGTGAAACGAAACTTTTTAAGATAACCCAGATAGTCGTCATGAAAGCCCTGGGCCTTGAGATACTCCAGATCATCTTTTTCGAAATGAAACCCCTCAAGGATTCTAAGAAGATCCAACAAACCCGCAAAAACTGCATAACCGCCGTTAAAGGGTGTCTTCCGATAGAAATAATCGAAGACAGCGTGCTGGTCCATGCGGCCGGTCATTAAAAAGGCCTGGCCCATGACGAGTTCGTATTTGTCGGTATATGTTCCTGTTATATTAATCATAAGCATTTCCTTATACGGGCATGACTCAATAACGGTCAATAGTCAACCTCTTCTGAGGCTTTAATATGGCGGATATTAAAGCATTATTGAGCAAGCAGGTTTCAAGGTCAAGACTTTGTCTTAAAGAAATGGAAGAGGAGTGATCTCTCTGCCCCTCATCTTCCTTAAGAATAAGAAGAAAACTTCGCTCGATCAATACGGAGCCCTTTGAATAGAGGCAGGATATTTGGGAAGGATTTATTCGCAACTATCATCTTGAAATGGATGATTAGGCGTGCTATAAGGATCACAGTAATGGTGGATGTAGCTCAGTTGGCAGAGCACCGGGTTGTGGCCCCGGTGGCCGTGGGTTCAAATCCCTCCATCCACCCCAGAACAAAATCAAGGGGTTAGATTCTTTAACCTAACCCCTTTTTTATTTGCTCAATTTATTGTTTCCCACCGTATTTCCCACCTGAGGCCGAAAAAAGTAGGCCTCCTGCATCGGGAAAGCTATATCTTCCTCCTCGCTTTCCTGAAAGAGGGAATTTCCCTTGATCTATACTTAGATATTTCCCGGCAGAGATAGCCGCTAAAACCATTCCTACGAGGCGCCTTGCTTTATGGACAGAGGGCTTATGGCAGTAACAATAACCTTGCCTATTTGGTCACTGGGGAGAAAGTCGCCGAGTGGCTGCCGAAGTTTGATACCACATTTCAAACTCATTCAATTGCTAATTGGATAGCCGTGATCTAATCATAATAAAATTTTTGATGGCGCCAAGCTTTGGTAATCCCATGCTCAAGTTTCGATAATCAAAATAACAGCGAACCTCAAGAGAGCTAAGCCTTACTATTCCTTCTCAAACCCATGGGTCGTGAATTTCAGAGTACGGCTGTTTTCGGTGACGGTGCGGACAACATTGTCCGGGGCTCCGGAAGGGATGTCCGCCTCTATTTCCAGGGTTACTCGTAACCGGGAGCCCACCAGGCCTAGCAGATGGGTAATTACCTCGTCGGCGATGCGACTCGCATCACGGCCCACCCGTGCAGGGTCCAAACTGGCTGACCCATGAAATCGTTTTGGCTTGGCCACTTCCGGGCGAACCAGCAACCCTGGGTCATCCTCCCTGACCGAAATGAGCTGGCCAAATCTAAGGCCTCGATAACGCTGGGCCCCTTCATCATAGCTTTCGGCATAGGCGAAGGAATCGTTTTCCCATGTCAACAAGCCAAATCCATCGCGAATTGCATCCAGCAATACCTGGGTGTCCTTGAGTCGGGGCAGATATAGGTAGCGGGCAAAATCATCCACCAGTTGCCTTAAGGACACATGATTTCCGCGCCAAAGAGGCACGCGGCCCAATTCCAGTCGCAGGCTGGTCGGGCCAAGGGTCATGACAAGCAGTTCCTCGCTCCGGAGCTTTTTGCCGGCTCGTACCGCAAGAGCATCCTGACCTGCCAGGCGAATAGCCTGCCATATAACTGAGGACTGGGGAGTTGTCTGCGTCGGAACGATGAGCCATTGATAGGTCTCCGGCAGCCTTGCCGTGACAGAACTGTCAGCAGACTTTCTCTGGGCTTCTGCCTGTTTGACCTGATGAGGCGAGAGATCCAAGGTTTCCTTGTCATCGAGAATGGATTCCCAGGCCAGGACCTTTCGCAGGGCCTCGTCTAGGTCCTGCCATCGCGTTTTATCCGGCGCTAGAAAAATCAGCGTGTTGCGGAAAAGCCTGGGCTGCGTCCCCCGGTTTTCAAAGATAGCCCGGGCCGCTGGGTTTCCGCCCTCCTTGCTGTAAGGATAATCTGCGCTCAGAACCACGAGACGGGCATCAAGATCGTCCGGCACATCGGCGCTGGTGCCCGGCAGGGGATGGATTCGGCCGAAGTCCCCCTTATTTTGCAGATCCGCCCGAAGGCGGCGATCCAGCTCCTGGGCGATCTTATCCTGGTCTCTTTTGAGCTGCCTGGCCCGGTCTTCGGCCAGTTTGGTCACCGTGGGCTGGGTGGAATACCAGTAACGGGGTCCATCCTGATATAGAAAGGTGGCGGCTGCGGCGAGCGTTCGTAGCGCATCTCCAAACACGGCCGGAGACTCAGCGGGAACCACGCATCCGAGCTTCACCCGCCGGTCCTCCAAACCCCGGTTTGCCACCGTTGGCGTGGGAGCTGAACCCAGATAAATAACGAGGGCCACTCTGCGGCAGGCATGAACCTTCCCCAGGTCCGCAGCAAATTCCGCCTGCTGATAACGGCTACTGGCCACGTCAATATGCGGGGTAACAACCTCCCGCCAGGGTTTGAGATAACTGGCATAAGCGCTAACGATGGCGCCGCCGGTGCTCTTTCGTCTTTCGTTGCGGACCTGTTCATCGAAACGGAGTCGGAGGAGTTCCATCTTCATCCGCTCGATCTCGTCCACTTCCGGGGCAGAGACGGCAGATAAGAGCCTGCCAATGGAGTCCATTGCCAGGTAGGCATCGTCCGTGGAAAAACGGTTCTGGTGGGCCCAGTGATTGTGAATATCCCGCAATTCGCTGATAAGACTCCTCTCGGCCTGGCCCAGGGTCTTGCGAAAGACATCATGCCAGTCATCCCACGTCAGTTTAAGGAGGGCGGCGGCGTCCCACTCTCCCATGGTTATATCCGCAAGCAGACGATCTTCTCCCATAAATCTAGAGGGCTGGCCCTTGGCTAGGTCCTTATAAGCGTTCTTCTATTCCCTCTCTGCAAAGGAACCAAGTCCCTGTTTAAGATACTCCAACCCCCCTTGGCGACCCGCTCATGATTGGTAATCGCCATATATGGTTGCTCCTTCGTCTTACGGCCGTTTTGTTGGGTTTCGTTCTCCCTGCCGCGACGCTCGCGGCAGGCACGCACTCGACCCAACCTACGGGTATCACTAAACACGGGGAGATTGTAATATATTGATACCCCGATCTCCAATTTGTAACAATGTCAGCCCATATGTGCTCCATGTGCGGATGTGCAGGCATCTTCATGTAGGTTTGGGTTAGCGGCTCAGCAGGAAGAAAATGCTCATTTTGTATGCACCCACCTGACAAGCACACACTTATTTTCATCACGTTTATCAAGCGTAACCCAACATTCCGATAACGTCGTTATGGCCCTTATCCGATTTGTTGGCTTTCGCTGCGCTCTACCCAACCTACAAATCAAAAAGCCTGCCTTGGTCTAATGCCGGGGCTTTTCCTTTCTCCTCCGCCATCAGCACGATCTCGGGCCAGATTTGGACCAGGGCGCTGTGGGAGAGGGCTTTGGCTGGGCGTGTTTTGCGCTCGCACAGGGTGTAAAGCCGGTGGCATAGTTCCCGGGCCTTCTAAGCCTTGATCCCCTGCTTGGCCACCAATTCGGCCACAGCGCTCTCGCTCCCTGCTTCAGGGGGACGAATCAGGTGGCATACGAACTCCCATGCGGTGAGGTGGGTTTCTTGTCGACAAATAATGGCTCAACCAATTCGTGTCCTTCTAAATCAAATTTGACTTTTCGCCCAAATTGAGCTTTCCTCCAAGTGAGAAGTCAATATTAGCCTCTCTTCCAACCCATTGGGATAGCAGAATAAGTACTTTGATCTATTAAAAATTGGCTCTGTTTTATGAATTATGCGATGATGATTTGGGCAAATGACAATTATGTTATTCCCTAGATCTAGGCCTCCACGGCTAAGAGGCTCTATATGATGGGTTTCAGCAAATGGTTGGTCATATTTGACCCTGAAATTCATTCCGCAAACTTGACACCGGTGATCGTAGATTGACTTTAGGGATTCTGATAACAGCGGGTCTCTATAGAATTCTTCGTGTTCTGGTACAACGACTTTTTTGGCCTCTTGGTGAGCAGCAACTACATCATAGTTAGCTACTGTGCTATAGCACTCAAATAAATTGATACGCTTTTGCTCAGATAAAATGAGGCGTTGGTTCACAGGAGAGACAGAAGGCAGGCGTTACCCCGCGACCCCGCAAGGTCATTTATAGATCTACCCCGCATTTTGACCCCGCCGGG
>JBGSUA010000025.1:0-3618 GCA_041753575.1 Desulfatiglandaceae bacterium | reverse complement strand
CTGGCCGCGTACTTATCGCGTTGTGTACTTAGCTATCACCTTGTTACGGCAGGGCTATGTGTGTAATTAAGTACATTGTATAAAAAACGTTAAAGATAAATCTTTCTAATGTACGAAAAGAGGTTAAAATATACGTATTATTTTCACATAATCAGCTTAGCCTATGGGCAAGGAGTGTCAGATGAAAATGGTTCTTAAGTCGCTGATCATAAGCAGCCTTTTAGCCTTGTCTCTGTGCTGTTCCGCAAGCGCAGAACATTGGGAAAGGGTTGCTGACAATGGTTTTGGCGAACCCAGCAACGACTATGCATGGAGCATGTGCACATTTAAAGGGAAACTGTATGTCGGGACACTGAACACGTTGAGGGGAGGGGAAATCTGGAGCAGCGCCGATGGTCATAAATGGAAAAAGGTTTACGATGCCCGCTCTGGTTCCATAATTGGGATACGTGATTTGTATAGTTATGATGATCAAATTCTTTATGCCTGTACGGTAAGCTCAAATGGAGCTGAGATTTTAAAGACAACCGATGGTCAAAAATGGGGCGTGGTTGGCCACGGAGCCCAAAACAGGGAATCGCCCTCCTTTCGATGCATGACTCGGTTTGGAGGATGTCTTGATGTGGGCGCCGGAAGTGGGATCGGAGCTCAACTGTATCAGAGCAAAGATGGATCAACTGTAGACTTGATCAAGACCAATCCGGATTTTAAATCGACCAGGATTTATGATCCCGATAAAGGCACCCTGGTTACGAACAACACTATGATTGGAGAACTGGTGGTTTTTAATAATCAGCTCTACGCCTTTACCTGGAGCAGAGAGTTTCAGTATCAGGATCTGGTTGTGCGTATGCTCGGCTGTGAGATAAATCAGTCCTGGCTTCGTTCCTCTTCCCCCTCTCCTGGTGCTTTTGAGGTGTGGCGGAGTAAAGATGGAATAAACTGGGAAAAGGTGGTGGGAAAGGACGATGCTTACGGCAACGGAATGGGCTTTTGTCTTAAGGACCCTGATGGTCTGGCCAATGACGTAGTCACCTCAGCCATGGTTTTCAAAGACCACCTATATTTGGGAACAATGAACGAGAATGCGCATAGCGCCATATGGAGGACATCCGATGGAACACGCTGGACCAAGGTCTTAGACTTCGTTGAGCTGGGAGAAAAGGCCAATTACTATGTCTGGCGCATGATTCAGTTCCAGGACAAGCTCTTCCTCGGCACCATGAACATAGGTCCGGCAGCAGATCCTGCTGTGACCGGAGGCCAGATCTGGGCATCCCAGTCCGGGAGCGCCGGCACCTTTTATAATCTTGTCCACAACGGTTTCGACGAAGAAACCTGGACAAATGGAGAATCTATAGAGATACCGAAAAATATTGGTATTCGCACCTTTGGCATCTTTAACAATAGCCTGTTCGCAGGTACAGCAACCATAATCAGCGTTCTGATACCCAAGGGAAATGATCCAAACAATCCAAGAACTGTTGCTGGCAGTAATATTGGATGTGAAATCTGGAAATTAGTCCCGTAAGGGTACGTAAAAGGGTACGTGAGGAGAATCGTATGAAAAAAAAGCTTCAATTATTTATGGTAATTACCATTCTGGTTGCTTTTATGAGCCAGTATTCGGCTGCCGAACACTGGGAAAAAGTTGTCGGCAATGGTTTTGGTGATTCGACCAATGACTATGCCTGGAGTATGAAAGACTTCAAAGGGAGATTGTACGTTGGAACACTGAATATAGTAAAAGGGGGAGAAATCTGGAGCAGCCCAACCGGAGAATCAGGGAGCTGGCAAAAGGTTTACAATGCCAGCTCTGGCTCCACTGTGGGGATACGGAATCTCTATAATGATAATGATCAGGCCCTTTACGCCTGTACCGTAGATGCCAGTGGAGCTGAGATTCTCAGGACAACAGACGGGAAAAGGTGGATAACGGTTAAACGGGGGGCTGAAAACCGGGGAAATACAGCCCTTCGAGGCATAGTACAGTTTAGAGACTATTTCTATGCAGGCGGGGGAGATACTAAGGCCCAACTTTACAAAAGCAAGGATGGATTGAATTGGAGTCGGGTCCGGACCAAGTCAAACTTTGAGTTTACCAAAGTCATTGACCCTGATACCGGATTTCTGGTTACCAACAACGTTATGATCGGTGAATTGGTGGTCTTTCGTGATCAACTCTACGCTTTCACCTGGACCACAGCACTCAAATACCGGGATATACTTGAGCGGGTCTTCGGGTATGCGGTGGATATATCCACACCTATTCCCAACTCCCCCGGCGCCTTTGAGGTGTGGCGTACCAGTGATGGATTACAGTGGGAAAAAGTGGTAGGTCGGAATGATTCTTATGGCAATGGGATGGGCTTTTGCCTGAAAGATCCTGATGGTCTTGCCAATGACGCAGTCACATCAGCTATTGTTTACAAGGGGTACTTATATCTGGGAACGGTGCATAGAAATGCGCGCAGCAGTATCTGGAGGACATCTGATGGAACCGACTGGACAAAGGTTGTGGATTTTTTCGATCTGGGAGAAAAGGCCAATTACTACACCTGGCGTATGATTTCATTTCAGGATAAGCTCTTTGTCGGTGTCATGAACCTGGGACCGGAAACAGCACCCGGTGTAACCGGAGCTCAGATATGGGTTTCCGATTCCGGCGATCCAGGCACCTTTTATAATAGTGTTCACAACGGCTTTGACGGAGAAATCTGGACTGATGGTGCAGGTATTACATTACCGAAAAATTGCGGGATTCGCACTTTTGGTATTTTTAACGGCACCCTGTTTGCAGGTACAGCAACCATACTCAGTGTTCCGATCCCCCCGGAGAAAGTAGATGGCTCACAGGGGAGATCAATGATTGCAGGCAATGATATTGGATGCGAAATCTGGAAATTGGTTCAATGAGATAAAATGAGTTTTGCCGCAAACTTTCCTAATGGTAAATTGCCGGGTACCTGGGAGAGGGGTTCCCCTCTCTCTTTTCCATTCGATTTGTATTATACGAATCTGCTCTTCCCATGACAGCCAACATCTCTCGATTGACAGACGCTGCTCCCTGATGCCGTCCTATAGCGGTTTGCAGTTGGGTATGCTACGGATATAGCAGGCACAAAGGGGCAGAGGCACAAAGGCACAGAGGCACAGAGAAAAACGAAGACAACTTTGTGCCTGTGTGCCTTTGTGCCTGCCGGATATCTGTAGTTCATCCGAGTGAGAACCGCTATAGAGGGACAGAGCGAAGGCTTCGAGGGGCAGAGCGAAGGTTTCGAGGGACAGAGCGAAGGCTTCGAGGAACAGAGCGAAGGCATGACGGAGCAAAACGAAGAGGACCAGAACAGGGAAGAAGGCTGAGGAAGAAATGGATCGGGTTGGAAAGAGATGGTGCATCGGTTTAGGCATAGCTGCTGCGGTCATCTCTTTTTTGATCCTTGGGAGTTGCCGCCATGCTGATGCACAGATCGAAGTGCTTTCGGAAAAAGGGAAAATTCTCTCCTTTGCTGACCACCTTTTTGAAACCGGAGAATATTACCGGGCCATAACTGAATATTCCCGCTTCCTGTTTTTTTTCCCCGATGATTCTCTGGTCAAGCTGGTCCGTCTGAAAAT
>JBGSUA010000024.1:0-21863 GCA_041753575.1 Desulfatiglandaceae bacterium | reverse complement strand
GTCATTATTAATGTCCGGGTGCAGGTCTAATGGACAGGGTTCTATTTCTGGCTTCTTTCTCTCGATCTTGATAACGGAGGCTGTATGCTGTAAAATATAATCAAAATGAATGACGCGCTTTAGCAGCAGAATGCAACCGGTGCGAGCTGAAACGCCTGTGCTCCTTACTTCTTTTTGAGAAACGGGCGTCAGATCATGGATCGGGAAGTAGTGGGGAGATTATAAGAGGGATGTCTTGACCTAGGCACACGGGAGCGTTTTTCTGCGGTGAATTTGATGGAAGGCGCGGAAAAAGGGTATTGGTGAAGATAATAGGTGAATAATCGTTTAGATGAAGGATGAGGTGTTTTCATGAAGAAAGTTATCGTAGTCGGCTGCGGTGCCTACATGGACAGCGGGTATGGCTGTCCAGCCGAATGGCGTTGTCTTAAGGCAGCAGCATTGGGAGAAGGGAACTTTGAGGAACCGGTTCAGGTAGTGGGCTTTTCGCGCTGTGAATGCCCAGGCAGAACCATCGCCGCGAATCTGGCTGTAGCTATGAAGATGTCAGGGATAAAACCCGACCTCATATATTTCAGTACATGCCTTTCAAAGTCAAAACCAGGCTGCCCTTATGGTACGCCGGAGCAGTTTGCCTCCATCGTGGAGGAAAAGACCGGCCTTAAGGTTGTTCACGGAACTCACGACTACCATTGAACGTGGAATTTAATAGTAAATTTCCCTAGGTAAATGATCGCCTTTGATAAAGAGAATATATCGTGCTTGAAGCAGACAGCCTGGTAAAGTCTTATGGGGGAAGACGCGTCGTTGATGAGGTCAGCCTAAGTGTATGCGCTGGTGAAGTTGTCGGTTTGCTCGGCCCAAACGGAGCTGGGAAAACTACAACTTTTTATATGATAATAGGTCTTATTAGGCCTGACCATGGAAACATTCGGCTTAATTCATTAGATATCGGTAAAATGCCCATGTATGAAAGGGCCAGGATGGGTATAACCTACCTTCCTCAGGAACCTTCCATATTCAGAAAACTTACGGTTGAGGAAAATATCCTTGCTATACTGGAGACCTTGCCCCTTAGCCGCACAGAAAGACTCGCTCGCTTGAAAGAACTTCTCAAAGAGCTTAATGTCGCCCATCTTGCAAAGAACAAGGCGTACTCTCTAAGCGGCGGAGAAAGGCGCAGGGTGGAGATAACAAGGGCCCTGGTGCTCTCCCCGTCTTTTATATTACTTGATGAACCCTTTGCCGGCATTGATCCCCTGGTTGTCCTGGAAATACAGAAGGTCATCAGACAATTAAAACAAAAGGGGATAGGTGTCATCATAACTGATCATAATGTCAGGGAGACCCTCCACGTATGCGACAGGGCTTATATTCTTACCGAGGGGAAAATCCTGGAAGCAGGAACCCCGGAGGAGATTTCGAAAAGTGTCAAGGCAAGGGAGATATACTTAGGGGAGCACTTCTGCCTGGAGAGGCAGTACAAAGAAGAACCAGAGGGTCAGTCTTAGTAGGCTGTAAAGAGGAAATCCTTCACAGGGGATTTATATGAAAATAGATAGTCATAGCGGCGTAGGCCGCTATCCAGTCCTTGGCACCTGGATTCCGGATCGAGTCCGGAATGACATGCGGCATTTTCATGCTTCGTTGTGCCCCGACAGGGAATGGCGGTTAGTAGAAGTGGCCCGAGAGCCTCTGCTGCTGCCTTTCTCCTTCCACCTAAGATAATCGCCATAGGAAATGCACGGGCCAAGATCCCCTGAACTTCTTTCCGGCGAGCTCTTCCTGCATGAGTTGCATCGAGCCTGGCTGCACATCTGGCATTCAAGGCAGTCAGAGCACTTTTTTCTATAGTTTTCTTTTAAGTTCAACTCTATTGTCTTTCAGCAGGATTAGAAAATGAAAATCGTTTTGGTTTTTCCACCATTTTACCTTGCAACGATGTACAACCTGCGGCCTCAGGGTCTTGTCAATATAGCCAGCACGATAAAAGAAGCTCCGCATAGCTTGGTAATTATTGATCTGGTCCTTGCGTTGAGAAAAAGTACTCTAAAATTCGGCAAGCGAATCTATGATGATTGTGTGGAGATGATAGCACATCACAAGCCTGACGTGGTAGGCTTTTCAGCACAATGTACCACTTACCCTGCCGTCCTAAATATTGCCAAAAAGTTAAAGGCTGCGCTGCCTCAAGTCAAGGTCATCCTGGGTGGACACAATGCTTCCTTTGTTGACCGTGAAACGCTTAATCGCTACCCCTTCATAGACCTGATAGTCCGAGGAGAAGGTGAGGTTACTTTCCCGGAATTGATTCATGCGCTTGATTCAGACGGAATTTGCGATGGCGTTAAAGGGATTTCTTTCCGAAGAGGTCAAGATGTTATTCGCAATCCCGAAAGAGAGCTTTTAAAAGACCTCGATACCCTGCCGTTGCCGGATTACCGGTATCTGGAGCCACTCGATGTATATAGGGATGCCTGCGGACTACCCCGCTCAATAGCCATCCTGGAAGTTGGCAGAGGTTGTCCGCACAACTGCATTTACTGCTCAGAGTCGGTTCTCTGGGGACGCAGGACAAGAACGTTTTCTGTGCCGAGGATCATTTCGGAAATGAAAAATCTCCGGGATCAAGAGGGAGCCGAGTGCTTTGTTCTGGCCTACGATCAATTCACCGCCCAAAGGGATTTTGTGGAGTCATTCTGTAAAGGGGTAATTGATGAGGGCCTTAGTAATATCCCATGGTACTGTATCTCCAGGCTTGATACGGTTGACGCCGACCTTCTAAGGCTTATGAAGGAGGCCGGATGTGAAAGTATGTGTTACGGAATAGATTCAGGTTCAAAGAAAACTCTTTCATTTATCAGAAAGCGAATTGATGAAGAGATTCTATTTGACAGGGTTCTTGAGACCACGGAACAGGGCATGATACCTACCCTTAGTTTCGTAATCGGATTTCCAGAGGAGGAAAGAGATGATATTGATGAGACCCTTTTCATGGCTTTAAGAACAGGGATAGTCGGCAACAACAATACCCTTATTCAGATGCCTACGGTCCTGCCCGGAACTGATCTTCACCTGAGGTATGCCGAGGTGCTCATCCGGAGGGTGGACACCTATTTTTCCCTCGGCCTGGAATTCGATGCCGGCAAGAGGCTTCCCCAGGACGAGGAACTGATCAACTCAGATCATTATGTCTTCAGCTCTTTCTATAATGTGCCGTGCAGGGGAATTTCTCTGGAAGAACTTTCTACTCTGGCCGGATACTTCCCATCAGTGGTGCAGTTTTTCCCTAGATCCTTTCTCCTGCTAAGCCTTGAGTACCGATACTCAGTTTCATCTTTATATTTTGAATGGATCAGTTGGATCAAGAAGGTTACCAAAAGGGAAGATCCTGCCATTATTCCTCAGGACTTTTATCTTCACTTCTCAGGTTTCGTTGAATCATTCAGACACAACCCGGCTCATTTGCGTCTTGATCATTTAACCGATGTCCTTAAATATGAACAGTCTTGTCTGGAATCGGCCCGGTTTAAAGCGGAAATAGGCAAAAGGCAGGCCTATGAAGGCGACATCCTGGATGCAAGGCTTTCGCTATCCCGGGGGATATTAATCGAACGATTTGATTTTGATCTGCCTGTGATTATTTTAGACCTAAAGGCCGGAAGGTTCCTGGAACTATACAGCCAAAATGTGTCGAATATTTTATTCAGACACGTTGGGGATCAACTTGAGACAGCTCAGATTGACGCGACTACCAAGGATTTCCTGACCCTGTGCGACGGCATTAACTCCCTAAGGAATATTGTCAGTATTATGACAAAGCGTCAGGAAAGAGGAAATATTAATGGGGAAATGGAGAAGATTTGCCTGGAGACCTTTCACGAACTTCTTGGTGAGGGGTTCCTTGAGCTGACGGATCCTAACCCAACTAATGAAAGGAGGTGATTTCTTTGATGAAGATTAAGAAGGTTGAAAAGAGAGTTTCCTATGCTGCCAGTTGTCACGCACCATCTTGTCATGCGCCTTCATGCCACGCACCTGCGTGTCATTCACCGGCGTGCCATTCACCATCTTGCCATGCGCCGGCCTAGGCTGCGTGATGAAGCTCTAACGGGGATCATTTTAGATGCGATACATCTAAAATACCCCGTAGAGTAATTTATGGGAAATGAAAGAAATACTCCTACCTTATTTGGCTTGTCCGGCCTGCCTTCCCCAAGAGGGAGAGTTGTCCCCTTTTGTCTTTGAAAATGATGGCGGTGATATCCTCTCCGGCTTCCTTGAATGCTCTTTGTGCCGCAAGAGATACCCTATTGATCATGGAGTGGCAATATTGCTCCGGGAACCGCAGACCTCCGGCGAGTCGGCCTATGAAAAACCCATCATGGTTTCATCCTACTTATGGAGTCATTATGCGGACCTATGGCATGACCCGGATTCAAACAAAGCTTATGGAAAGTGGGCTCAACTCCTTTCAGATTTCGAAGGCATTGCCCTGGACGCCGGATGCTCTGTAGGTCGCTTCACGTTCGAGATGGCAAGATGGAGCAAATTGAGCGTTGGCGTTGATAGCTCAATGGCCTTTGTTCGGAAGGCCAGAGAACTCAGTATCAAGCGCAGACTCAAGTTCCACGAGCCTATGGAAGGATTAATCGAAAAGGAAATGGAAATCCTTCTCCCGGACGAACTCAGCTCATCCAGGGTGGAATTCATAGTGGCCGATGTGACATCACTGCCTTTTAAGAAAGGGATTTTCAGCTCTCTGGCATCACTCAACCTTATTGATAAGGTTCCCTATCCTCTTATGCACCTAGGGGAGATAGACCGGGTAGCAAGCCTTCAAATGGCTCAGTTTCTCTTCTCTGATCCCTTTTCCTGGGCAGACATTCATGCGCCAAAGGAGAGGTGGCTGGGGGGAGTATCCGAAGGCCTTTTCAAAGGATATGGCATAGGCAATATAGAAGCTATTCTTTCTTGTCGGGTTAATGCCGGCATAAATCCTTGGCTGATAGAGAAAAAGGGCGATGTGTGGTGGAAGATAAGGACCCATAGGAACCATTTTGAACTTATAAGGAGCCTTTTTATCAAGGCGGTCAGGCCGCGACGCTCGTAAGCTCGGCAAGCTCTCTGCCTGCGTCATAGGCCTCCTTCAGATATAATGGATAGAGATTTACATCGCCTTCGAAATCAAGCCCTCTGTAAAGAAGAGTACGCCAGAGCTTTACATCGAGCGCATCAAAGAAGTACTTAACACTAAGAAGAGTTCCGTCGAAAAGACGCTTTCCCTTAGTGGCGCCGGTCGAAATAAAGAGGCCCCTTTTCGCTCCATCGGCTGTTCCAAACGGGGCCTTCTCAATCCAGTATTTTTTTACCCACAGTGACTGGCAGCGATCCATAAGAATCTTCGTATGGGCACTTACCGTATAAAAGAATATTGGAGATGAAAGAATAATGGCATCAGCGGAGATAAGCTGATCATAAACCTCTTGAAAATCATCTTTGATAACGCATCTGCCGGTCTCCTTACATCCGTAAATCTCAAGGCAGGGAGACATCTTTAGGTCTCTCAAAATGACCTGCTCAATCTTGCATCCCCCGTCTCTCGCCCCCTTGACCGCGCCGGCAAGAAGCGTTGAGGTGTTTCCATTTCTTCGTGGGCTTCCCTGGATGGCGAGTATAGTTTTCATTGTCTTCATATCCTATACAAAGTAAAATTCTCACTGGTGCCTTTCAAACAAAAAAAGGAGGTCTTTGTTTTGGCAAATCAACCCGGGGAACCAAGAGCCCTGACTGCAGAGATAATTGACGTAAAAGGTGAATGCACCGCAGGCCACAAAAAGGGAGACAGGTTTAGCCTTGGATGTTATGACAGCGGCGGACTCTGCGGGTTTTTCTATCATGATATCTTTCCGAGCCTGAGTGTAATGCAGTTTGGCGGAAGATATCCCTGGAACAAGGAGGATGCGATGGTAATTGAATGCCCTGACAGAAAAAATGCAGTCACTCTCCGCATAACCCCAGGATAAACCGTAAGTCTCTTATTGTGGGTACGCAGGCTCCTGACTTTTTCATCGAGGATCTTTAAAACACCAAAAGGCCGATGATGCGCAGGGAAGAGTCTGCAGGGGCTCCCTTAGCAGACGGTGCCTAGCTCTTCTTTCTTGCCTTTCTGGCATTTTTCAGCTTTTCGCCGAGTCCGCTCTCCATGGCCCTTTTCTTTCTCTTATTAGTGAGGGTCTTGGCCGCAAGCGATTCTCTGGCAGAAAAACCGTACCTCTTTCGGTAATCCTTAAGGCTCAAGCCATGATCCTTAAGATGTCTGCTTGTAAGCTGCTTGAATTCCTTGCCGCAGACAAGACATATAACTTTATTTCGTCTGATTGAGCGCCTCGGATCAAGCTTGACCTGTGATTCAAAAAGCTTATCGGCAGGTTGCTCAAGACTCGCGCCACTATCTTCCAGTTCTTTTAGAGCCTTTAACGCCCTAAATGTCTTCTTAAGAAATTCACCAATTTCTTCTCCCGACATTGTCGAGTGACTGGCCTGTGCAGCAGCAATATCCGCAGCCATCTCAGTAAGCAGTTTAGCCATAATAACGCACCTCCATACGGGTATATTCGCTTATTCTTTATTCATACCACAATCTCTATCCTTTCGCTAGAGCTTTCTTATGAAGGGACTACAATATGAAATTGACCTAAAAAATCATCATATAACATACCTAACTGACTAACTATCCTTGAAACTTGACACTTGAGATATCAGACTCTATTGTTTAGAGGATAACCGCGTTTATAGGCCATCGCACAGATTTTTCTTCTCTGCTCAAGTTTGACCGTGTCTTCTTATAGAGGCTCGGAAAAGGTCGTTATGTTCTGCGGCTTGTTCTTGTGGGGGGCTGAAGCCAAAGGAAGTCCTGTGAACGGTGGCGGCTGATATCCCCTGTAGATAAGCAGCAAAATGGACTCGCGCTGATAGAGCCGGGGCTGAAAATTGCAATGGATGCCCTTTTTTTACAGATCAAGTTTTTTTGCTCTCAACTATTCTTGAATGTTTTAACGGGTTCTGATTGTGGCACTTAAAGAGCTTTTCAAGCCGATAGAGCTTTTCGAGAAGGATATTTTCAGAGACTTCCTTCGTCATGAACACCCAGGCATTTCGGAGCTTTCCTTCACAAATCTCTTTGTCTGGAGGAATCGCTATAATCCGTTGTGGACATTGCGTAAAGGCTGTCTTCTAATAATTTGCCTCTCTAATGATGAGGAGCCTTTCGCCCTTCCGCCATCGGGAGCTGGAGACAAGCTGGACGCTGTTTCTTTTCTGATGGAAGCGATGGCGGATCTTGGGGCCAGACCCAGGATATGCAGGGCTACTGAGGGGCTGATTAAAGATTATCTGGATCCCGGCCATTTTTTATCGAGCCTTGACAGAGACAACAGCGACTATATCTACCTCACCAAAAAACTGATGGAACTTTCAGGCAACAGACTTCACAAGAAGAAGAACCATCTTAATCACTTTATGCGCAACAACGTCTTCGAGTACCGGCCAATGGACCTTGAAACCATAGAATGCGTTCTCGATATGCAAGAGGAATGGTGTCAAGTCAGGGACTGCCTTGAGAGCAGTGAACTCGTCTCGGAGGACTATGCCATACGGGAGGCCCTCAGTCATTTCGAGGAGCTTCAATTAAGGGGAGGCGTCATTCTTATGGGAGGCAAGGTGGAGGCTTTCTCCTTGGGAGAACTTCTAAAATCGGATACCGCCGTCATACATTTTGAAAAGGCTAATCCTTCAATACAGGGGCTTTATGCGGCCATCAATCAGCTTTTTTGTTTGAAAGAGTGGTCTGGCACTACTTACATCAACAGGGAGCAGGATTTAGGTAAGGAAGGGTTGCGGAGGGCCAAGGAATCTTATCGTCCTTATCAGATGCTCCATAAGTTCACCGTATTGCCAAGGCAGCGATAGGGCATTTGCAGACATGATCTCCTGAAAATAACCTCGCAACTCGATGTCAAAAATCAGGAGCCAGGCGATTTCTGATCTAGATCATAAGATTTTTGAATGACTCTATTGGAAGGGCTTCGACGGTTATAGATCCCATTCGCCCTCCTCCTCTAAAACCCACAGTCGAGATGGTCCCCATAGCCGCATCACTGTAAGAGAGAGTCATTAATGCCGCAGTAATCAGGTCACTCTTTTCTGGATCTCCGCAAATCAGAGTGGTGGGGCCAGGAAAAAACTCCGCGCTCATTATGAGATCTTCATCATGTGCGAGCGTGCTTATTTTCTCGTTGTCGGAGAGACCTCTTCCCACGACCGCCTTTGCAGAGGGTGAAAGCCTGAAATGACGTCCGGTACGCAGAAGCTCTATCTGACCGGGCTCCATTCGTCTTTTCCCACAAAGCATCAAATCCTTCAGTCTCCTGGAAAATACCTTATCGGTCAGGATGCAGCCACCAGCCGGAGTTTCATATTCACTGATTCCGAGACTCTGTGCAAGCATCATCTGGGGTTTTCTTGATCTTCCGCTTAAACCTAACAGGGCATCTCTAGCGACCCATCCCTCCCGCTCGGGCAGGGTTGGAGACAGAAGCCTTGCAGAAAGGGGCCTCAATATAAGATCCGGGATACCGCTTTCTTCAGCAATTATGGCCATCGCCCTTTTGTTCTGTGAAAAAGGCCTCTGGCCCAAAACCTCTCCGGTTGCTACAAACGAAGCGCCTTCATCACCTAACATCTCACCTGCCAACCTGAACATGAGCGCGTGGCAATCCATGCATGGATTCATATTGGCTCCATAGCCGTGGAGCGGATTCTCCAATATCTTGAAGTGCCTTCGGGTTATATCTACGGATTTAAAAGGAATGCAAAGGCGTTGGGCAGAAAACCTAGCTTTTTCGGATCTGAAAAATGGCGTTTCAAAAAAGACAGCCAGGATCTCGACACCCTGGTTACGAAGTATAACAGTGGCGATGACACTGTCAAGGCCGCCCGAGAATATGCAAAGGGCTTTCATGGAAACTCTCTGATACTGCTCTAAAGACCAGCCGCAGCCATCGTTTCGACTGCAACCCTTTGTTCATCAGAAAGGGTCTCAGGAACCTTGACGCTAAGCTCGATATAGGCATCACCCGTGCCTCCGCCTCTCATATGAGGAAGGCCGTAACCCTTTAGCCTCAATTTGGAATTGCTCTGTGTGCCGGGTGCTATCGTGACCTTGAGGGTCTTGCCATAGACGGAAGGAGTTTCCAGTTCACCTCCCAGCGCAGCCTCGGAAAATTTTACTTCTTTCTTGATATAGATATCATCGCTTTCCCTTCTAAAGAGGTTGTGTTTATTGACTCTTATAACGATGTATAGATCTCCGGCTTTGCTTCCGTTAAGACCGGCATGCCCCTTGCCATGGAGTCTCAATTTCTGTCCGTCTGAAATGCCTGCCGGAACCTTGACACATATCTTTTCAGCCCGGCCACCACTCTCGTAGCTAATGGTCTTCTGCCTGTTTTCCGTCAGGTCTTCGAGATCTACATGAAGCTCGTAGTAAATATCCTTGCCTTTGGCCATATTTTGGGATTCAAAACCCTGGTCCTGGCATCTGAAAGGGTTTGCTTTCTTAAATGAATTTGATTGAGCCTGTCCTCCTCCCGTCCCGGTGAAAAAATTGGTGAAAATATTTTGAGACCCTCCTCCAAATCCGAATTCTCTGAATATGCTCCCCAGATCGAAACCCCGGAATATATCCTCCTGACTAAAGCGTCTCTGAAAGCCCTCTGCGCCGAATGTGTCGTATTGCTTTTTCTTCTCATTATTCCCGAGCACAGCGTAGGCCTCGTTTATCTCTTTGAAACGGGCCTCCGCATCCCTGTTTCCCGGGTTGCGATCAGGGTGAAATTTTAATGCGAGCTTCCTGTAGGACTTTTTTATGTCCTCAATTGAGGCATTCCTCGGAACGCCAAGGATGCTATAGTAATCCTTACCTGTCATAATGGATTGATTAGAACCTCTGATGTCACTTTAAAATTAAATTCTCAACAGTTAAAGAATAAACACAAGGGCTTCTAAGTCAAGGATGCGAGGGCCTCGAGCGACAAAAGACTTGACACCTTCCTTCAAGATGGGCAAGAGTCAAGACGCTTACTTTCCGGTTAAAAATATAATCCACTGCAACCAGTTTAAGATCTGTCTGATGTAGATATTTGCTAGAGCAACGATAAATCTCTGGGGATCATTTATGGACTTCGATCTTTCCGGTTTCCACCGACGCAGCAGAACCGAAGTGGTCAATGAGTGGGTGAGAAGACTGAATACCGAAGTAGGCGAGCAGTATTCCAGAAGACCCATTGAAGAACTCCATACAACCGTTTCAAGGGCCTATGATGCCAACTATCAGGCCGTGATAGAGGGCGATTACAGCGCTCTAAACCTATTCATAGAGAAAATAACCCGCCTTCGGCTTGAGGCAGGGTTTCTCCTCAGTGATGTTCAGAAGGCCTTTGAGCTCTATCGCACCATCATCCTGCCTCTCATGGCAAAAGAAGCTACAATCGAGGAATATTTCGCTTTAACCAATAAGATTAACGGTTGTCTCGCCTACACCATCCACCGCTTCAGTGACCATTTTCAGCAGATGCACGAGCGCAGGATAATGGAGCAGAATAGAAGACTGGAGGAAGAGATAAGGGTCAGGACCTCGGAGCTAAGGGAATCCGAACTCAAGTACAAGACGCTGGTGGAGGAGATAAACGACGGGTACTTCGTTATTCAGGATGAAGTGATCGTTTTTGCAAACCGCGCCTATTGCGAGATGCACGGGTACGACATCGCCGAGGTCATTGGAGAAAAGTATATAAGCTTCCTGGCGCCTGAGAGCAGGGAAGAGGTTGTTGATATATACAACAGAAGCAGAGAGCGCAGGTCGGCTCCAAGCACCTTTGAGTATATGCGTCTCCATAAGGATGGTCGAGGCCTCCCAACAGAGATAACGGCCAAAGTGACACGGTATGAAAACCGATTCTCCAATATCGGCATCTGCAGGGACATCAGCAGGAGGGTTGAGATGGAGAAGCGAATGAGGGAGGCTGAACGTATGGCCTATGTGGGGCACATAACCACGTCCCTGTCCCATGAGATACGAAATCCTCTTTCCGCAGTAAAAATGAATCTCCAGATCCTCTCAAAAAATGCCCAGATGAAGGCAAACGATTGCAGGAGGATAGATATCTCTGTGAGGGAGGTAATAAGGCTTGAAAGAATCCTCGCCGAGCTTCTGGATTTTGCAAAGCCTGTTCAGATGGAATACAAACAGTGCAATGTCAACCGGCTGATTTCATCTCTCATAGAACTCATCAGTATTCGTCTGAAAGAAGAGGGACTCCATGCATATCTGGCACTCGACCCGAATATGCCCGACTCTGAGTTGGATGGCGAAAAGATAGGACAGGCCCTCATGAATCTCCTCATCAATGCTATCGAGGCATCAACAAAGGGAGGGCGTATCCGTATAAAAAGCAAGTATCATAATAATGCTGCCAAAAAGAAGATAGAAATAGGGATAGTGGATGAAGGATCCGGGGTTCCTGAGGCCCTTTCCAAGGAGATCTTCAAGCCCTTTTTCACGACGAAGAGTAAGGGAACCGGACTCGGGCTCGCCAACGTCAAACGTATAATAGAAGCCCACAGCGGCTGGATCGAAGCAGGCCGCCACAAACCCAGAGGAGCTATCTTTCGAGTTTTCCTGCCGATTGGAAGAAACAATGGCCAACCTACTTATTATTGATGACGAGTGGTCCATCCTTGAATCGCTCGAGATGTTCCTGAACGAGAAGGGCCACACTGCCTTCAAGGCTTCTACAGGCGAGGAGGGATATCGCCTTTTCTGCAGTGTAAAACCTGACATGGTATTCCTCGATATAAGGCTACCTGATCTCAATGGCCTTGATGTGTTGGAACGTATTAAGATAAAGAGACCTGCCGCGCGGGTTACCATGATGACAGCCTTCCATGACATGGAGACTACCATCAAGGCGATGAAGATGGGGGCCTATGACTATATCCACAAGCCTCTTGACGTGGACGAGGTGGAAAAATCGCTAAGCCGTGCTCTTCATCTGGCGGAAATAGATAGAGACGCACCTCTCATCGAGGAGGCGGGAGATGCGCCTGAGGCGGGGGTCATAATAGGCAAGAGCCGAAAAATAATGGAAATATTCAAGATGGTCGGATTGCTTTGCCAAAACCGGGCTACCGTTCTTATTCAGGGTGAGACCGGGACCGGAAAAGAGCTTATTGCAAGAATGATTCACCGCAACAGCCTTTATCGTGAAGAGCCTCTGATTACAGTGGACTGCGGAGCCCTAGTTGAAACCTTGTTGGAAAGCGAGTTGTTCGGACATGAGAGCGGCGCCTTTACCGGTGCAGTGAGGACAAAAAAGGGGAAGATCGAACTTGCGGGCATGGGGACACTGTTCCTGGATGAGATTGGAGAGCTGCCCATGAGCCTTCAGGGGAAGCTCCTCGGGTATCTCCAGAGAAGGGAATATATGAGGGTAGGCGGTCAGGAGACTCTGAAATCCCGATGTCGGATCATAGCAGCAACAAACAGAGATCTTCAGGAACTTTCCAGAAAGGGGCTTTTCAGAGAAGACCTCTATTTCCGCCTGAAGGTGGTTACCATTCACGTTCCACCATTAAGAGAGAGGGTCTCGGACATCCCGGACCTTGTCAACCATTTCATCCAGAAAATCAATCTGGAGATGGGCACCCGTGTAACAAAACTGGAATCCGGGGTTATTGAGCAGCTTATGGCCCATGAGTGGATTGGCAATGTGAGAGAAATGGAAAATGTTCTAGTCGAAGCCCTTGTTAAAGCGAATGGGGAGGTGCTCCTCCTTGAAGACATCCTTGAGATCCTCTCCAGAAAGCCTAACGCGAATGATCAGGAGACTTCACATTGCGCGCTTGATACTATGGAAAAGGAGCATATCCAGAGCGCACTTGAGAAGCTCAGCTGGAACCGCACCAAGACAGCACGCGCACTGGGGATATCGCTTCCCACCTTAAGGAGCAAGATACGAAAATACGGAATTCAGCCGATGCTCAAGGATGGAATGCGAAAAGTGGGGTGAAACTATTTTGCAGGGGGTGAAAAGAAATTTGCCGATTTTATCTTGAGCCTCCACTGCTTCAGTATCGCGCAAATCTTGTTATTCATGAATCGTAATAAATTATTATGTATTTTAACCATATGGTTTCAACGCTTTTTTTCCCGCGGAACAGTATTTGCTTTTAGGTTGGTTCCGGGTATAACCTGCTCGGAGAAGGGGAGATGGAGATTGCAACCCTTAAGGCGAGGGAAAAGGAGCACATCATGAGAGTGCTTTCGAAAACCACCTGGGATATTCAGAGGTCCGCACTCCTCTTGCAAATCAGCCCATCCCAACTGCGGAGAAAAATCAGGGATCATGGCCTTAAAGACCCTGAGCCGCGTCAGGACGAGTAACATTTCAGGAATAATAAAGACTTCCAGTATTTTCAGGAGTGTTAGGATGAGCGATCAGATGAACCATAATAATCAACGATATTAGACCATTAGGACAGGGCGTTTTTCTTTTTATTAATTGCGATTCAAAATTAAAGGAGGGCAGGAGATGAAAAGAACGGTATTGGGATTTTTCATGGTTGTGCTTGCGTTGGTGCTTATGGTTTTGCCGGCGAAGGCGGCGGGCGGGGGTGAACCCATAATAATTGGCTGTCCGCTTTCCATTGCTTACCTCTATGGATGGGATGCGGAAAGAGCTATCCGTTTGGCGGTTGAAGAAATCAACGCCAAAGGAGGTGTTAATGTGGGCGGCAACTTCAGGCCGCTCAAGGTTGAGGTCATGGACACAAGGGACCTGGAGCCAGGGGTTCCTGTAAGTGAGGCGCTTCTTGCAGTGGAAAAGCTCATCCTTGAGAAGAAGGCTGATTTCATCCTGGGAGGGCCGGTACGTTCTGAGGCTGCCCTCGCTGCTATGCCTCTTCTCTCAAAACACAAGAAGATCTCTATCCTTTCAACTGGAGTTCTTACTCCAAAATACCACGCTCTTATTGAAGAGCAGTATGACAAATACAAATACTGCTTCCGTATCCACGGAGAAGCCAAGTGGCTGGTAAAGGAAATCCTCACATGCCTTGGCGAAATCAAGGATGCCTATGGACTCAATAAACTCATGATTATGGTGCAGGATGT
Organism: Desulfatiglandaceae bacterium; assembly: GCA_041753575.1. Taxonomy (GTDB): domain Bacteria; phylum Desulfobacterota; class DSM-4660; order Desulfatiglandales; family Desulfatiglandaceae; genus CG2-30-51-40. The sequence goes on along the minus strand of JBGSUA010000024.1, from coordinate 7,630 downwards.
CGCCCATGCTCGCGCTGCCGGGCAGATACTTGGAGATCTCGCGGCAAAAAACGGTTGGGCAGTAACAGGGACCGAAATATATCCTACCGGTACAACCGATTTCTCCATGGGTCTTATCAAAGCTATGAAAACAGAATCTCAGGTCCTCAGCTTGTGGATGGATATGCCGGAGAGTTCAATCCTGCTAAAACAGTGGTATGACATGAAGGTCCCAGCCCTACCATTTGGTTCAACGCTGAGTGCGGCCGAACAACCCGGATTCTGGAAGGCCACAGAGGGGAAGGGCGAATTCTGCCTTGCCAACGTTGTAAACGCCGGCAATGCTCCCAGCGATGCCACAGAGTGGACCATGAAGTTTTACAACGCATACAAGGATCGCTGGAAGATTGAACCTGAGGGACTGGGATGCTCAAGCAGCTATACCGCCGTTTATGCACTCAAAAATGCCATTGAAAAGGCGAAATCGTTGGATCCAGACTCTGTTGTTGCGGCACTGGAACAGACCGATATGGTAAGCCCGTATGGTCGGATCCGCTTTACTCCCAAAGGGCATCAGGTTATCCCCAGCATGAACCCAGTGGAGGGAGCCGTGGGAAGCATTTTCCAGTGGCAGGGTGAAAAGCGTGTTGTTGTCTTCCCAAAATCCATAGCCAAAGGCACCATTCAGTTGCCTCCCTGGATGAAAAAGAAATAGTCCATCTTAAAGCCGTCCATGGATTCAGCTCCTCTTTGTTCCAAAGGCGATCCTCCTCACAAGAAGTGGAGGATCGCCGGTGCCCCTGGACGCTATAAGACAGCTTATAGGCCTTTGTAACGCAGGATCTTTCAACTAATATCTCGGAATTCTGGAAGAACACAATGGATATCCTAATTTATGGCACCATCAACAGTGTTGCCCTGGCCATTATGGCTCTGGGCTTTGCCCTAGTGTACGGTATCAGCCGGGTACCAAATTTCGCCCATGGTTCAATATACGTCCTGGCCGGTTTCATCACATGGAGCTTTCTGCGCACACTGGGTCTTCCTTATTTCTGGAGTGTCATTATCACGCTGCTAATTGTAGGATTTGCCGGTGCGCTTCTTTATCAGTTCATACTCATAAGGGTAAGGGGCATGGCGATCTCCGAAATCATTGCTTCTTATGCCGTGGGGATTGCGATCCTTGAGGGTCTCAGGTGGGGAGGATTTAGGGGTATGAGCTACACCCTGCCTGTTTTCGCGGAGGGAAGCGTAATGATTGGAGGCGTTCCGGTTGATTTTCATAGGATCATCATGGTGCTTGTGGGTGCGGGGATTTTCGTCGGCTTGTATCTCTTCACTCATTATACCAGGATCGGTCTGGCACTCAGGGGCATGGCCCAGGATGAAAGGGCTGCCCTTATGCTGGGCATTGATTCCGACCTGATGGCTGTGGTCTCCATGGTAATAGGAGCAATGCTTGCCGGAATGGCAGGAATACTGCTTCTCCCGCTCGGCAACATTGTGGTGGAGGCGGGTTACAATGTCTTGATACTGGCCATTGCGGTCTGCATAGTGGGGGGACTTGGAAGCTGGGGCGGAGCAGTTCTTGCCGCCTTTTTGATTGGATTTGCACAGATATTGACCGTAGTTTATCTGGGCAGTCATTATCAGATGGTAGTGGCTCTCCTCGCGATAATTTTTACTCTTATTCTTAAGCCGTCAGGGCTCTTCGGCTTGCAAAAACAACTGGAAGAAAGGGTTTGATCACGTGAGCAGCACTCATCGCAGAAAGGAAAGAATTGATAGAGGCATAAAGGTGCGCACGGAGGGATTGTACGCCCTTATGTCATGGCGTGAACTATCCTATTTAACCCTGCCAAGGCTGGTCCTCATAGTGGGCATGCTTGTTCTTCCTTTTGTCATGCCGGGTATGTATTGGCAGAAGGTGATAACCATAGTGTGCATCTATGCAATGATCGCGATAGGCTTCGATTTCCTGGCCCATTATGTGGGTCTGGTATCGCTTGGAGGCGCCTTTTTCATAGGCGCAGGAGGATACCTTGCGGCCATACTCAACAGTTCATACGGACTGCCGCCTCTGCTGACGATTCCCATAGCCACGGTGCTCGGAGCGGCCATTTGCACGCTCCTCCTGTTGCCATGTCTCCCGCTGCGGGGTGTCTATTTCGCCATAGTAACCCTTATGTATCCGCTGGTTTTAGCGCGTATAATAGAGGCACTGGATATACTTGGCGGCACAGACGGAATTATGGGGGTAGACAGCTTCGCCAGTTCCTGGGTGGAGCAGTACGTTGCCATAGGGATGGTGCTTGTCTTTGTTTTCGCTTTGCGCAGGCTTGTTAATACCGACTTGGGATTGGTATTCAGGGCGGTAAAGGACAACGACCAGGCTGTCAGGGCCTCAGGGATGAACATCTCATACTATAAGGCAGTGGCAGTATTCCTCGCCTCCGCAATGGGTTGCCTTGCCGGAGCGTGTCTTGTACACATATATATGTGGGCGGGAATTTCCCTGTTTGCATTGGACTTCTCCATAATTCCCATCGCGGCTACCGTTATCGGAGGAGGCGGGACCATCGTAGGCCCGGTCCTGGGGTGCCTGATACTTGTCCCCATCTCAGAATTATTGCGGGAGTTTGGCACCCTGAGGATAGTATTCTATTCACTGATCCTGGTGGGGTTCATTGTCTTTAGAAGCGAAGGTATCATGGTCTTCGGCGAGCGCAAATATCACCAATTTCAGAGGTGGGTGCGTGTATGACGTCAGAAACAATCCTTGAGGCTCGTGAACTAAGCAAGAACTTTGGGGGGATAACCGCCCTTAGTAGAGTAAACTTCCATGTGAACCGAGGCGAAATCCTCGGGATAATCGGCCCAAACGGCTCCGGCAAGACAACACTTATCAATTGCCTTACCGGATTTATTCGTATGTCATCGGGTGAGGTCTTCTTTAAGGGAAAAAACATCTCCAATAAGGCAGCACACAAGATAGCAGACATGGGACTCACTCGAACCTTCCAGATCATGAGGCCCTATTACAGCCTCCCTGCCTACAAGAATCTTGTTATACCACTATTTGCCCCACGCGCCAAGCGGACTGGCGGATGGAGAGGCGGAGGCAAGCTGGGAGACAGAACAACCGTCAGTATTGATATCCTTGAAGAGATAGGTTTTGAGAGGGATTCCTTTGTACCCTTTAAGATGGCTTCAACTCTTCCCACAGGGTATCTCAAGCGTCTGGAGCTTGCGAGGTGTCTGGCCTTAAAGCCTGAGATTATACTTTGCGATGAGGTCTTTTCAGGTCTCAGCATGAGCGAGATAGCAAGCATGGTGCCTCTTATAGAGAGACTCCAGATGGACGGAATAACACTCGTAATGATAGAGCACAGACTTCGCGAACTCTTTCAGGTGGCAAACCGTGTCATGGTCATGAACTTCGGTGTAAAGCTCTTCGAAGGTACGGCCCAGGAGGTGATGGCTAACGATCAGGTGAAGAAGGCCTATTTCGGTTCGGAGGAAGTGGAGGAGGTCATGCACTATGCTTGAGGCTAAGGGACTGATGGTATTTTACGAGAATATGCTTGCCCTGAACAACGTGCATTTGCGCTGCAAGAAAGAAGAGATTGTAGGGGTGTTCGGCGCCAACAGTGCAGGCAAATCCACGCTTATGTACACTCTTTCGGGCATAATGGATGACATCAGGAAAAAGGAGGCCATGGCAGGTGGAGAGCGCATTACCGTCCTCGGGGAGATCAAATATATGGGGCGGGAAATAGGTGGGATCAAGCCCAGCAGAAGGGCCAGAGAGGGAATCATCCTGTGCCCCGAGAGACGCCGCATCTTTAAAGAAAGCAGCGTGATGGAGAACCTTAGAATAGGAGGCTACCTCGCTACCCCGGCGCAGGCTACTGAGACTCTTGATTATGTGTTCACTCTTTTCCCGGCACTAAAAATTCTCAGAAAGAGGATCGGAGGTTTTCTCAGCGGTGGCGAGCAGCAGATGCTGGCAATCGGCAGGGCGTTAATGGCCCAGCCAAAGTTATTACTGCTGGATGAGCCGCTTTTGGGCCTAAGCCCTCTCATGCAAGCCACTCTGATTCGTTCAACAAAGGGGATACGGGATCAGAGGAAGATATCCCTTATAGTTACCGAGCAGTATGCGAGGCCCGTTCTTCCTATTGTTGATTACGCCTTCATTCTTGAAAACGGTACCGCCGTATTGGAAGGGAACCGCGAGGAGTTGATGGGCAATCCCGATGTCAGGGCTGCCTATTTTGGAGTTAATTGACTTCGCTCTGGGTTCATCTTGTTCTGCCGCGAAGATGCTCGGCATTCATCTGCGGCCGTGAGCCGAACATGGCTAATGAAGGTTTGGGTATGCGATAAGGACTGATAACAATATATGTCCTCTTAATGTATTCAACGGGCAAGATTATCTGGTTAGTTAACGGATTATGAGGAGATTATGGATTCGGACAAGCCTGACTGTGAAAATGAATTGACTTTTACCCGCTTCGACCGAATGGCGCAGCGCTATCCCCGACATGACGCCATCATCTACCTTGGAGAGGGTTTTACTTATTCCCGTGTCAAAGATCTGAGCGAGAGATTCGCAGGGGCTTTACAAGGGTTGGAGGTCAGGAAAGGCGATAGGGTCCTGGTTTATCTAGCTAATTGCATCCAATGGCTCATAGCGTTTCTGGGCATTCAAAAGTTGGGAGCGGTTATAGTTCCCGTATCACCCATTTATACCTCACATGAACTGAAATACATGGCCAATGACTCAGGGGCCGAGACAATCTTATGTCTGGATACCAATTTCTGTTATGTTCAGGATGCCATTTCCAGCACGGGCCTGAAGCGGGTTATTGTCACCAATCTAGCTGACATGCTCCCTGCATGGAAAAAAGCCTTGGGCTTTCTCTTTGACAAAGTGCCAAACGGAAAGGTTGAAAAACGCGAGGGGGTTTATTCATTCTTATCTCTGCTCCGGCATCCACCCATACAGGAGACGCCCCAACTCAATCCCTGGGAAGACCTCTCATATATCCTTTACACAGGCGGTACAACAGGATTCCCCAAGGGAGTTCCGGGCAACCACATCGGCATGACCTCTTACGTAAACGATGTAACCGAGGACGTAGCCGGCAAGCACCTTAAGGAGGGTGCAGATGTGTATATTGCCGTAAACCCGCTCTTTCACATTATGGCGCTGGGCCTTCTGATGGCTATAGGCCTTAACCGAGGGAATACCACGATACTCATGCCGGTTCCTCAGGTGGATGCCATACTGGAGACTATACATAAATATAGCGTCCGTTGGATGCTTGGGGTTCCCGCTCTTTACCGCATGATCCTGGATAATGACAGGCTTGATAATTATGACCTGCACTCCCTCATATACTGTATATGCGGAGGAGATGTTCTTCCTTCGGAGATATATAATCGTTGGAAAGAGAGATTCGGTGTGCCCATTTCCCAAGTTTATGGTTCCACTGAGGCCGGACATGTCTGTTATAGTCAAATCGGTTCGGAGCCCAAACAAGGTAGGATAGGCCTTCCCCTGAAGAGCAGGGAATGCCTCGTGGTGAACCCTGAGACTCTGGTCCCCGTGGGCCATTCTGAAACCGGCGAGTTATTGGTAACTTCTCCTTACACCCTTAAGCGATATTGGAATAAACCTGAAGAAACAAGCAGATCTTACGTTGATATCGGCGGAAAGATCTATTACAGGATGGGAGACTTTTTGGGCCAAGATGAAGACGGCCAACTGGTTTATGTGGAACGTTCGGCTGATATAATCAAACACAAAGGCTACAGGGTTTCCGCCTCCGAGGTCGAAGCCGTTCTCCAGGACCATCCAACTGTAATAGGTGCCTGTGTGGTTGGCATCCCTGACGAAAAGGTCGGGGAGAGGATTAAGGCTATTGTTGTCTTAAAAGACGACGCCCGCGGCGTTGGCGGTACTGAACTGATCAAGTGGTGCCGTGAAAAACTAGCTCCCTACAAGGTGCCGGGGTATATCGAGTTCAGGGATATGCTGCCAAAATCCAAGGTGGGCAAGCTCCTTAGGCGGGAGATAAGGGATGAGGAAAAAAGACGCATGGGTAAAGGCGGGAAGCACACTTAGCAGGGTAAAATTCAAGAAGGAGAGACATATATGGATCTTTTTGATGCAATCAGCGGAAGGAGAAGCTGCAGGGCCTTCCTGGCAGAAGAACTTGAAAAGGGACAGATAGAAAAACTATTGGAAGCAGCCGCGCGTGCCCCCTCACCGCTTAACAGCCAGCCCTGGGAATTCATCGTAATATTAAGTAAAGACATAAAGGAAAAAATCCACGCAGAGGCTCTCAGGTGCAAGCAATGGGCACTGGAGAAAAGCGGATGGAAATGGCTTGCCAAATACAACGCTGATTTTCTTAAGACCGTTCCCGTATTCATTGCCGTCATAGGCGATCCAAAAGGAACCGGGGTTGACATGTTCCTTGAGGAAGGGAGCACAGGTTATCAACATGCCTGCGCTGCGGCTATTCAGAATGTTCTTCTTGCTGCTCATGCGATGGGGCTTGCAGGACTCTGGTTTACCTTCTTTGACAAAAAGCCTATGAGGGATATCCTTGGGATAGATGACAAAAAGGTCCCCATCGCCTTGGTATGTATCGGGAAACCTGCGGGTGAAACAGCTCCCGTGCCAAGAAAACCTCTCACGGATAAATTAACGTGGCTCTGATTGATCGTCCTCCCGCCCATCGCCTTATACAGAAAAGCGATAAGTGCTCCCAGGAATGGCGACCAAAGTCATGGCTCTATTCCAATATAGCGCCGGTCAAGAGACAACCCTTGGCGTTTTAGGATCTTCCCTTTCCAGGTAATAAAGTGTCCCGCCGACAGGTGCGAAGCAGAGAAAGGCTATATTCAGGAATGGAATAAGGAAGGGCAGACCAAAACCTATATGAAAGGGCAGGGAGTTAAAGAAAAGTTTTGTCCTCTGTCTGAAGGGAATAAGCCTTCGGGCAGGCACAATATCCGTATTGTCCCATGCGAGAAATGCGGCAGCGGCAATGGCTGACAAAATACTTATCACAGGGCCCAGGAACACAAACCAACCTATGAAAAAGAGAAACAAGGAGATAATGAGCGGTACTATTGTCCGCGGAATTTCCTGCTTGATTAAATAAAAGAAGAAACGGAAAAAGCCTACCCTGGAAGTTTCGTGTACGCTTCCGGTTATTGTTTCTTCAACGATCCTGGACATGTAATCCATTATAATGACACTGAACAGCAACTGCGATATCACGTAGGATACTATCGCCGTAAGCCCCATCAGAACCGCCGCGAGTATCCATGAAAGCAGATGCCACAGAAAAATCAGCAACCCGGCCTCAGGTCTTTGCCATAACTGCCCCATTATATCCGAATGAAAGCCTATTATTGCCCAAGCGGAAAAGCCTATAGCCACCAACACAATTATGAATCTTACGGTGCCCAGCAAGAAGAGCTTGCCGTTCCCTATACACATCATAAAGCCCCGCAGATTATATGAAATGCCTCTTAATAATTCCATGTTCTTCAAAAGGAAAGGAGGCTGCCGCTGACGCGGCAACCCCCCTGCCATTCTCCATAAGCAGTCTAAAGATACCTGCTAGAA
>JBGSUA010000023.1:0-8879 GCA_041753575.1 Desulfatiglandaceae bacterium | reverse complement strand
CCCCGATCCCCGATCCCCGATCCCTGCCCCCTGCCCCCTGGGTTGGTGAGGGTATTTTCACGGTAAATCGTTTCATCTTGTTCAACCCGCTCTGCGGACGTCCATAACCTTGAAAAGGGTAATCGGTTTAGAATAACCCTTAAGCATCGTAGTGGTTCCCGCCTCCAGCACAAAGAGACCATCAAGGCCTTTTATGGTTTCTTCGCTCGCGAGTATATCAAATTTTATCACCTTTGTGTGGGTCTGTATCCGGGAAGCGAGATTCACCGTGTCCCCAATAAGTGTGTAGGTAAGCTGATCTTCGCTTCCAGTATTACCGGCCAGCACCTCTCCGGTATGGATGCCTACACCGTGTCGGAAGTTGGGAAGCCCCCTTTTCTTTCTTTCGTCGTTGAGTTCCTGAAGGCGCTTCCTCATGTCAATTGCTGCCATAAGGGCCTTTTTGGCATGATCAGGATCCGCGAGCGGAACCCCGAAGATGGCCTCAAGCTGATCCCCCACATACTGGAGCAGGAGCCCGTTATGGCCCTTTATGGCCTGCTGCATGGCGGTAAAGTATTCCCGTAGGCCTCGCACAACCTCCTCAGGCTCGCTGCTTTCCACATAGGGAGTGAAATCCCTCAGGTCCGCAAAGAGGACAGTGGCAACCCTGCGTTCCCCGTTCAATGGGATACGGCCCGAAAGGATCTCATCCCGAATCTCCGGTGTCACGTATTTTCCAAAGGTCTCCCTGATCATCTCTCTTTCCCGGAGTCCCTCGGCCATTCTGTTAAAGGCCTTTCCGAGGTCTCCAAGTTCGTCGTTTCGCTCAATCTTGACCTTGTGGCTGAAGTCTCCTTCACCTATAGTGGTGCTCCCTCTTGTCAGCTCGCTTATGGGCCGGGAAAAGTACATACTCACCGCAAAGCCCAGCCCGATTCCGAATAATGTGATTAGAACCGTATAAAAAATTATGAATGTGCTCGAGCTCCTGATATTGGCAAGTATCTGTTGCTGTGAAACGGCAATATACACCGAACCGACAGCGACCCCGCCGTAAGAGATAGGACGCTCGAAGAAAAGTATCTCGTCTGCGCCCTGTTTGTAAGAGCCGACCTTTACTCCTCGAATCTCCTTGACGGGCGTAAGGCCCGGTGGCGGGGCAAAGGGCTTGTTTACCTCATCGAGGGTGCTGTGGGCTTTTATTGCCCTGTCATTATTGGTGATTGCGGAATAGACCACCTGGTCATTGTTTGCTATGTCCCTCATGAGTTGAAAAAGAGCCAGATCGTCTTCACCCAGAAGCTTATCCGGCGCGTTGTTGGCCACGATGTTGACCATGCTCTCTCCAACACGCATAAGCTGGTCAATAAACTGCAGCTTCTGCCTTTTGAGGATAAAATAACTTACTATGGAAATTACAAGAAATATCAAAAAGGCATAGGTAAAGGCAAGCTTGATGAATATAGGTATCCTCAGTCTGCGGCCGCGGCCTTTTTCCCCGGACTGAACAACTGCCTGGTTCATCCCCTGCCTCTGAGCCTTATAAAGCTATAGTGTGGGTAAAAAAAAAGGTTACGCGCCATCTGCGTAACCCCGGTGGTCGTGTGGTGGGCCTGGAGTGACTCGAACACTCGACCAATTGATTAAGAGTCAACTGCTCTACCAACTGAGCTACAGGCCCACTAAATCAAGGTTGCAACGTGGCGCGCCCGGCAGGACTCGAACCTGCGGCCGACGGGTTCGAAGCCCGGCGCTCTATCCAACTGAGCTACGGGCGCCGACGCTGCAAATACTTCTACCAGCAGAGGCCCTCTGTGTCAACAGGATTTTCGGCTGCCGGGCAAATTCAAATAAATGACTTGACACCTTGCGACATCTCCATTATATATACCCTTTCATTTTTCAAAATTAAGGACTCAGACTATGGATACATTTGTAGCAAAAGAGCATGAAGTGGAAAGAGGCTGGTTTGTGATGAACGCCGAAGGGAAAGTCCTTGGCAGGCTTGCCTCGCAGATAGCTATCAGGCTGAGGGGAAAGCATAAGCCGATCTTCACCCCCCATGCCGATACCGGTGATTTTATCATAGTTACCAATGCGGAGAAAGTGGTCTTGACCGGAAAGAAATGGGACGGGAAGATCTACTATCACCACACCGGTTATGTGGGAGGCCTCAAGGAGATCACGGCGCGCAAGCTCCTTCAGAAAAGACCCGAGGACATACTGCGTTTTGCCGTCAGGGGGATGCTCCCCAAAAACACCCTCGGACGCCGTCAACTGAAGAAGCTTAAGATCTATGTGGGCCCTGATCACCCGCATCAGGCACAACAACCAAAGGAGTTGGAGATATAATAAATGGCAGAAGGAGTTGTTTACGCTACCGGAAAGAGAAAGACCTCTGTAGCCAGGGTTTGGCTGAGGCCGGGAACAGGCTTGATGACCATAAACAAAAGGCCGTTCGAAACCTATCTTTGTCGTGAGTCGGACAGAAGTCGTGTTACGGATCCCTTCAAGGTGACAAATAACATCAATAAGTTTGACGTTACGATAAACGTAAATGGTGGAGGGATCACGGGACAGGCTGAGGCCATAAGACACGGCATAAGCCGGGCACTTGTGGACACCGATTCTCAGCTCAGGGTCGTGGTCAAGAAGCAGGGCTTTCTCACCCGCGACTCCCGTATGAAGGAGCGGAAAAAATACGGGAAGGCGGGCGCCAGGGCTCGCTACCAGTATTCCAAGCGATAGTTTTTTCTCCTTTTGTCTGAATTATCGGGATGGGGAGTCAAGGCTCCCCATAACTGTTTTCAGAGAAGATGGAAGAAAAGAACATCAAAATCGTGCTCTCCTATGACGGTACTGCATACGAAGGATGGCAGTATCAGCCTTCGCGCCGCACCATTCAGGGAACAATAGAAGAGAAGCTTTCCCTTATCCTCTGTTCGCCCGTCAGACTTGCCGCTTCGGGCAGGACCGACGCTGGTGTGCATGCCCTTAACCAGTGTGCCAATTTCAAGACGTCATCACATCTAAGCCCTGAGGTGATCCTCAGGGGCTTGCAGGGTCTCCTTCCACGGGATATCTGGGTCAAGAGCGCGCGATATATCGCCTTGGATTTCCATGCCAGGTACTCGGCAATCAGTAAGCTGTATGAATACCGCATTCTCAACAGATTAGAGCCCGACATCTTCCACAGGGACTTCCAGTGGCACATCCGGCCCAAGCTCGACAAGTCAGCCATGGCCTCCTGCCTGCAGATGATAGAGGGAAGGCATGACTTTTCAAGCTTCAGATCCTCCGGAAGCGCAAACCTCAACCCGGTGCGAAATATTTTCAACGCCGAGCTTCTTGAACGTGAAGGCGGTCGCCTTGCCGTCAAAGTAGAGGCCGACGGGTTCTTAAGGCACATGGTAAGAAATATCGTGGGTACAGTCGTTGAAGCGGGGCTTGGAAAGCTCATGCCCGAGGATTTCAGGAAGATCCTTGATGGCCGCGAAAGAACCCTTGCCGGGCCAAACGCGCCCCCTCGCGGTCTTTTTCTTGTCGAGGTAAAATACGCCTCGGAATAGAAAATCGCGGTCAGGCGATCACCGGGGGCCGTCCGCCGCTACATCTCGAGAGGCCCCGGCAAAGCCTCCTTTGAAATGCTTAGGGTAAGCTCCTTGCCCCTTGGTTCAGACGCGCCGGCCCTTTCAGGCTTGAATTCTGCGGTTACTTCGGGCCTTGAGCTTCCTTCCCTGGTATGACGGATGCTGCCACCGCCCTGTGCACCTGATTCCACACATCATCGAAGGATGTGGGCGAAAGCCTCCCGATTTCAATAAACTTAACGACTATCTCCTTGGTGACCTTTATCACCAGTTCTTCTTCCTTTGTCATTTGGTTCTCCGGTTGAAAGCGATCACAGGTGCCTCCCCCTGGATCGGCATGTTTTGGCGCCGCGGCCATTGCCGGCGCCCTTGAATATCATTTGTCTTAACGGGCGCAGGGAGACCCCGGCCGGCAGGAAGAAGGCCTGACATGATGCCGGCAGGGGTCATCCGTGCCTAAGAAGAACCCTGAAGCCCTCCCTAAGAGCCCTGACCATATCATTTCGTTTGACTGCTATCAAGTGGGGCCGATCAAAATCCCCAGACACCGGGTATCATTTCTCCGCAATCAGGGCACCGGCCGGATGAGAGGCGATTTCTCCGAACCGTGAACCCTATTCTATCAATCAAAAGCTTTCCGCAGCCGTGGCAATAGGTCTTTTCTCCGTCATCTCCCTGAAGGTTTCCGGTATAGACGTAACGCAGGCCCGCGGAATAGCCTATATCGCGGGCAGCCTTCACGCTCTCGGCCGGAGTCGAGATAATATCTGTGGCTTTGTAGCGCGGATGAAATCGGCTTATGTGCCATGGTATTTCTGGATCAAGCCCTGCCAGAAAACCCGCGATGGCCTTGAGTTCTTCTTCTGAGTCGTTGAGGCCCGGGATGAGAAGGGTGGTGACCTCAAGCCATACTCCGAGGCGCTTCATGTTCTCAAGTGTTGCCAAAACCGGTTTCAGCCTGGCTCCGCACTGTTCTTTGTAAAAGGTATCGCTGAAGGATTTCAGATCCACGTTTGCCGCGTGCAGATCCGGGCCGATTTTCTCGAGACACTCTGAGGTCATATAACCATTGCTCACAAAGACGTTCTTGATACCCTTTGGCGAAGCGATCCTGGCGGTATCGAGCGCCAGCTCGAAAAAGACGGTAGGCTCCGTATATGTATAGGAAATGGATGCGCACCGGTTCTCCTCTGCCTCCCGGACGATTGCCTCCGGCCTCATTGGGAAGCCCTCTATCATCTTTTGGTCTGAGGGCATCTGGGATATGTCGGAGTTCTGGCAGAATCTGCACCGGAAATTACACCCCACAGTAGCAATGGAATAGGAGGCCGTGCCGGGAAGGAAATGAAACAGCGGTTTTTTTTCTATAGGATCTATATGCCGGGCGATTATCTTATCATAGACAAGGCTTATGAGGGTGCCTTCCCGGTTCTCTCTTACCCCGCATATCCCTCTTTTACCCTGACTGATCAGGCACCTGTGGCTGCAAAGACTGCATTTTACCTTGCCGTCTTCCAGTTTTTCGTATAGATAGGCCTCTTTCATTGTAATCCTCCTCGCATGGCCGCAAAGCAAGCCATTAAAGTCATCCTCTCGGAGTCACATCACTTTTGATCAGATGCCCTGTAAACGCACAAACTGTTGCTGATCTCCGGGCCGGGTGCCCGAAAGACTCTCCTGTGAGAGTATTTAGTGTCCATCCGGAAATGAGATAGTTTCGTCTAGTTCAAGGCGGGCGATAATTTTAACCACAGGAATACATTAAGGTATTTCTAGGATTAAAATTTGGGCCCAACGCCGAAATCGATGAAAATAGCCATTTACGGACGGGCACTATTTAACATGCCGTGTTTCACGCGGTCGTGTGCCCGGCACTTTTTAATCCTACGGAAAGAGTCAGGGGCTCGGCCCTGAGAGTGTAAACAAGCCCGGCGCTCACGCCCACCATTACGCCGAAAGGCCGGCGGCCGACTCCTTCCGCGATACCCAAAATGCGCTCCATGCGCCCCGGCAAAGGCCCTGAAATGCCCGCCCATGACATGGAAACATGCCCGCAGGTATCCAGTATGAGTCTTCTCAATCCCCACAGGCTATAGAGCCGAACCCCGCGAAACAGGCGGTTGCCGAAGATCCCCCTCAGTCTGTTGCCGGCTCCTCCGGGCGACCACTTATTGATTGATGCGACGATGATTTTTCTTGATGCCACCCTCGCCGCTTCCATTATCGCTTTCTCAGGATCATCCACAAACTCAAGGGTATTTATCAGCATCGCTGCATCAAATTCATTGTCTTCAAAAGGAAGGTCTTCTGCTATGCCGTTTACCAGGGCGCATCCCTTTCCGACCCTTCCCGCCGCAATGGCAAGCATTTGCGGCGAGGCATCCAATCCGGTGGCGATGACATTTTTGCTTCTCAGGGACAGGAGAGCATCTCCGACCCCGCAGCCTATGTCCAGTACCCTGTCGCCCGGTCTTGGTTCCAGCAGATGTTGGATAAAGGAGCCCATGGCTTCCGATAGCGCTCTGCCCTGCCGGGATTTCTGCCATGATCTGTACAGGTCTGCGGCTGCGCCGTCAAACACCATGCCCATGATTGTGGACTCCTTATGGATTTCCGGTTCCTTTTAGCTGTGGGTTTGAAATGAAACTAAAACTCTGGTAAAGAATAGCTTAAGTAAAGAAGACTGAGGATGCAAGGAAAACCGGATTTGGAAAAGTTATGTTCCCATGGTTGAACACAAAGTGAAAGCGAGGACTTTGTCTAAAGTGCTTAATGCAACTTGCGCAATAAACAATGGGTTTGATCCTATAGACCATGAGCTGATTGAGTCATTCAAGGCGGGATCATCTGAGGCCATAGAGAGGCTTGTGGAGCGTTACGAGAACAGGCTTTTCAGCTTCGGGCTCAGGATGTGCGGACATCAGCAGGATGCCGAAGATATTGCCCAGGAGACATTCTTGAGCGCCTTCAGGCACCTTGACCGATTCCGGCAGGAGACTCCGCTAAAAAATTGGCTCTTCAAGATAGCTGCAAGGGCCTGCTTTAGAAGGCGGCGAAAGAAAAAGGGCGAGCCGGACAGGAAGATCTCTATCGAGTCCTTGAAACAGGACGACGGAGACTATGTCATCCCTGATCTCTCTGAAAAACCGGATGAATCGGTCATTCGTAATGAACTCAAGGCCATTATTGACGGAGCCGTAAGAGAGCTTCCTCCCAAGTACAGAATGGTTTTTAACCTGAGGGACATTGAAGGCTTCAGCACGGAGGAGACGGCCGGGATTGCCGGCATATCTGAGCAGCTCGTGAAAACCAGGCTTCACAGGGCAAGGCTTTTTCTGAGAAAGAAGATCAGCGCCGCTTACAAGGAAGGAGCGATCGGACGATGAGTGAATGCGGGAGGCATTTTGAAAGGATATCGGAGTATCTTGACGGAGAACTCGACCAGGAGACACTTATTGAAATCGAACGGCACCTTTCCGAGTGCCGCAGATGCGAAAACTGTGTGGAATCCTTAAGAAGAACAATCGCTTTGTGCAGAGGGATGGGACGGGAAGATGTCCCTGCGGAGGCGCGAAAGCGCATCAAGGAAAAGGTGCTCCAATGCCTTGCCGAGGAGTCCGATTGAATGCGAGGAAATCCACGAGTGGAATTGAGGCTCAGCCTTCGTCAGGATGAGACGAACGGAAGGGGGTATTAACACTATGAAGTGCAGAAATCATCCTGAAAGGGATGCCTCTGTGAATTGCCAGAAAATGGAGATAGGGTACTGCCAGGAATGCCTCGACAATTGCGAGGCGTGTACTGATCCTTGCGGATATTGCAAGTTCAAGCCGCAGTGCATCATCTGGGAGTTGTGCAAAAAGAGCGAAAAACGATACAGGCTGGAGAGGGAATCAAGCGGTGTCGGCTGATCAAAATGGCGGTTCATCCACCGAATTAAGCGGCCTTTCTGAAGGGCGGGAGAAGACCTTCAGGGTTTTTCCGATAGGGGTGGTCAGAAAAATAAGGGGAAGGCAGGAGATCCGGATCTTCAAAAAATATCTGAAGGCCCTTGATGGTCTGGAGGGCTTTTCCCGCGTAATTGTGGTATGGTGGTTTGATAGAAACGACCTCCCGGATAAAAGAACAATCCTCAAGGTGCATCCAATGGGAGACAGGACAAACCCTTTGAGGGGCGTCTTCGCCACGAGATCGCCTGTAAGGCCCAACCTGCTCGGTCTGACAGTCTGCCGGATTCTCGGGATCAAAAACGGGACGATCACGGTCGAAGCCATTGACGCCTTTGACGGAACGCCGGTCCTGGACATAAAGCCCTGCTCCCCGGAAGAAGGGGATGCGGTGGGAAAGAGACTTGGGTAATTTTTGGGTCTATTTTTTGTTTGACATCCTTATTGTTCCAGAGTAAATTGATATATTGCCGCGGGGTGGAGCAGTCAGGTAGCTCGTCGGGCTCATAACCCGAAGGTCAGAGGTTCGAATCCTCTCCCCGCTACCAGAAGGATTACAGAGGGTTAGCTTAAATAAGCGGCCCTCTTTTTTATTGACAGTAAATCAATCCCCAACGCTATCCCCAACAAAAGAGCCTTTTCTAGCCCTAATCCGTTTCCCCCATGCTCAAGCATAGCCGCGAAGGAAACGGCTCGATTTCTGAGCCCTGGGTATTCCAGGGGCCATAGAGAAAAAGAAAGGCTGAATGTTTGTGCGGTGATAGTGTTCGATTAACTACAAGGTCGGCGGTTCAAGCCCATCCCGTGGAGCAAATAAAAACAAGGGGCTCAGGTTTAAGTCCTTTTTTGTTGCGGTCCCTTCCAGTGTATAACCAGTGTATAAAAATCAAACTCTGACCCCCTCAAGGTGATATGCCAAAATAAGAAGAGGCCTGCATCTTTCGATGAAATGCCACGTGCAAAGCACTGACAGTGGTTTTCGGTGTTAAAACAAGGCCTTTCAGGAGCGGAAATAGCCGCTAAAACATCTCAGCAACGCCTCATTTTCGGGGTCTTTTTGGCGCGGTCGGTAAAATTCCAGAAATGAAGCAGTGCAGGATCGCAGCGGCACTACCATCTATAATCCTGATAGGCTGCTGGAGCCTTAAAAAGATAAGAATAGCCGTTCTTCACTATCTACTAGACCTAAGCGGTGAAGATGGGATATCTTTATGATATAACCCATATTTCGCACCATATCATACTTCGTCGCGCCTATTTTCTCATCCTGCGCTCAAGTGACCCAGGAACCGGTGTTACTCGCCTTGATGGTTGTGAAAACAGATGGAGAAACATCAAGGGCATGGAGATAGGCTAGTTG
>JBGSUA010000022.1:0-5086 GCA_041753575.1 Desulfatiglandaceae bacterium | reverse complement strand
CATGGTGACGGTTGTGGGATACGAAAACGGAGGGGCAACCGGCACACTTGATATAGGAACCCTGGTGCTGGTACCAAGGGTGGTTGAAAGCCTCTCCATACCGGTCATAGGGGGCGGCGGGGTCACGGACGGGAGGAGTTTTCTCGCCCTCCTCGCGCTGGGGGCACAGGGTGTTATCATAGGGACAAGGCTCCTTGCCACAAAGGAGGCCCCTATCCACGACAACCTCAAGCAGGCCCTGGTCAATGCATCGGAACTCGACACCATGCTCATTATGCGTACAATTGGAGCGACGCACAGAGTATGGGCCAACGCCGCCGCAAAAAGATGCGCCGAGCTTGAGCAGCAGAAGGCTGAGCTTCAGGATATCCTTCAGGTGGTATCGGGCGAAAAGGCAAAGATCCTTTATACAAAAGGCGAGCTTGACGCGGGAATAGTCTCCTGCGGCCAGGGCGTGGGACTCGCCCACGACATACCCACGGTCAGGGAACTCTTTGACAGAATAGTCTCAGATGGGGCAGGGATCGCGCTAAGGATCGCCGATTCAACAAGGTAAGGAGGGATCATCATGAAAGAAGACACACCGTTTAGTGTTGAGAGGAAGGATCACATCGCATGGGTAGCGCTCAACAGGCCTGAAAAAAGAAACACGATGGATTATGCCTTCTTTGAAGGAATAGATAAGATCTTCAAGGAGCTGGGCACAGATCGGGATGTCCGTGTGATTGTTATTAAGGCGGAGGGGAAGAGCTTTACCGCCGGGCTTGATCTTGTTGCCATGGGCTCCATGCTTAAAGGGGAAGGAGTCAATTATAGGGAGGGGCTGCGGCAGGAAATAATCCAGTTTCAGGAGTGCCTGAACTCCATCGAAAGATGCCCAAAACCTGTAATCGCGGCAGTGCATGGCCACTGCATAGGAGGAGGCATTGATCTTCTGTGTGTCTGCGACATCAGGCTTGCAAGCCGGGATGCGATCTTTTCCGTACGAGAGACAAGGGTTGCCATTGTCGCTGATCTCGGCACCCTCCAGAGACTTCCGACCATAATCGGCCAGGGCTGGTTCAGGGAACTTGCCCTCACGGGAAGGGATTTTACCGCCGAGGAGGCACTCAAGATGGGCTTCATCACCCGCCTGACTGAGAAGCGGGAAACCCTCCTGGAAGAGGCGCGAGGTCTGGCCGAGGAGATAGCAGCCCTTCCGCCTCTGACGGTTCAGGGCGTAAAGGATGTCATCAATTACAGCAGGGACAACGGCATTCATGCCGGCCTCAACTATGTCGCCCAGAAAAACGCGGCCATGCTCCCCTCAAAGGATCTCATGGAGGCATTCACGGCCTTTATGGAGAAAAGAAAACCGGTCTATACAGGAGAATAGGGCTTGAAGCTTAATGAAATCCTGAAGGCGATGGAGATCTTTGGCCTGCAATGAACTCCTGGCTTCCTCCGGCGTTAGCGGCCTTGCTTGTCTGGGGTCTTTGGGGTTTTCTCCCGAAGATCACCGTCCGGTATCTGGATCCCAGGAGCGCCATGATGTTTCAGATCATAGGGGCGGTTTTGATGGGTCTGATAGTGCTTTTCCTGGGGAGGTTCAGTGTCAGGGTGCATCCTGTCGGAATAGGCATTGCAGTGGCAACAGGCATGGTCGGTTCAGCCGGCGCCTTGTTTTTTCTTTACGCGGTCCAGAAGGGGCCTGTGGCGCTGGTTGCTACAGTTTCAGCCCTGTATCCTGTGATCTCGGTAATCCTTGCGCTGTTTTTCCTGCATGAGACGCTGACCTTGAGACAGTGCCTGGGAATAGCCTTCGCTGTTATCGGCATGATCCTGATTGCAAGGTAGTTTCAAGACGCCGAGGCAGTCCGGTTCCCATGCCGCTGGAATAGGAATGCCTCTGGAATCAGGGCAGGGCCTCGATCATATCGCTTAGCTCCGTCACAGGCCTCTTGCAGGAATATCCGCTGCAGATATAGGCCGTCGGCTTTCCTTCAAGAGCCTTATATCCGCGGATAAACTCCACAACCGAATCAATGGCGGGGCTTTCATCGTCCGAGGGCCTCAGCACCAGCACCTTATTAGGGATGAACCTGTTTTTTATGGACTTCAGCATCTCAATTGTCCGTTGATCGCTCTTCTTCCCGACTATCACAATCTCGTGGGAGGGTCCTAGGGCGAAATCCAGTCCGCAGAGAAACTGCGTATATCCAGAGGGCACCTGCGCAACCTGGCCTGAAAAGATATTGATAATGCCTGCTGCTGCATCCTCGTATTCGGCTTTTCCTGTAAGCCTTGAAAGCCTGAGCATGTTCAATAGCGCTACAGAGTTCCCCGCCGGTGTCGCTCCATCATAGATCTCCTTTTTCCTGACTATCAGATCCCTTGCGTCATCCGGAGCGAAATAAAAACCTTTACCTGACTGGTCCTTGAAATGCCGGAACATGTCCTGCGCAAGCTCAAGCGCGGCCGTGAGATATCGAGGGTCAAATCCTGCCTCGTATAGCTCCAAGAGCCCCCACTGCAGGAAGGCGTAATCATCCAGATTGGCACCAATATCAGCATCCCCGTCACGAAATCGGTGAAGAAGCCTTCCGTCCTCTCTTCTCATTGTCTTGAGCAAGAAATCCGCGGCCTCCCTTGCTGCGTTTTCGTAGGCTCCATCGCCCAGCACCTGTGCCCCTCGCGCCAGGGCCGCTATCATCAGTCCGTTCCAGTCTGTCAGGACCTTGTCGTCTTTGTGAGGATGTACCCTCTTCTCGCGGATAGCAAAGAGCCTTTCTCTGATAACCTCCATCCGCTGGACAAAATCCCCTATGCCAGGCTCTCCGGCATTATCCGAGATCGGTTTGGACAGATGCAGGATATTGGCCCCCGTATCCGTTCCGGTGGCCTCATCGGTGAAATTACCCTCCTCTTTGCAGTTAAAGACCTTCATTGCAAGGCGCGCCTCTTCACCGGAAAGGGCATCACTTATCTCCGCAGCCTTCCATACATAGAACTTCCCCTCTACGCCATCGCTGTCGGCGTCCTCTGCCGAAAAAAAGCCCCCCTCCGGAGACCTCATGTCCCTAAGGACATAGGTAAAGATCTCCCTCGCCGTATCCGCATAGAAAGTCTCTTTTGTCGCCTGATATGCCTCGATATATACAATCGCGAGCAAAGCCTGATCGTAGAGCATCTTTTCAAAGTGGGGAACAAGCCACCTCTTGTCGGTTGAATACCTGTGAAAACCATATCCCAGATGATCGAAGACGCCCCCCTGCCTCATCTCCTTCAGGGTTTTCTCAACCATCATCAGGGCCTCGGACGTGCCGCTCCTCTTCCAGTACCTGAGAAGAAAGGCCAAATTGTGGGGAGTAGGGAATTTGGGTGAGTCTCCAAATCCTCCCCAGCTTGCGTCGAATCGGCCTCGCAGTTCATTGTAGGCCGCGGAAAGAACAGCGCCATCAAGGGTCTGCGCCTTCTCTTCCTTTTCAAAGCCCAGCAGGGCCTTCATGACACCCGCAGCGTTCTCAAGGACATCCTTTCTCCTTTCTCTCCACACCTGGCTGATCCTTGGAACAAGGTCCATCATGCCCATCCGGCCATAACGATTGTCCTTGGGAATATAGGTAGCGGCAAAAAAAGGCTCCTTTTCCGGAGTCATGATGATGGTCAGGGGCCAGCCTCCGCTTCCGGTCATCATGTTGCACACAGTCATGTAGATATGGTCAAGGTCGGGCCTTTCCTCGCGGTCAACCTTGACCGATACAAAGGCCTCATTCATCAGGGAGGCCACCTCAGGATCTTCAAAGGACTCCTTTTCCATTACATGACACCAGTGGCATGTGGAATAACCTATGGACAGAAAGATTGGCTTATCCTCGGCTCTTGCCTTTTCAAAGGCATCTCCTCGCCAGGCATACCAGTCAACGGGATTATGGGCGTGCTGAAGCAGATACGGGCTCTTTTCGTAGATCAGTCTGTTTGACTTGCCTTCAGCCTTCTGATTGTCTAAATTATTGCTCATAACTATCCCTTTCAACAGATTATTTTTATAGATTTTAGGAAAAATGATAATCACTTATCTTCAAGATACAACTTGTGAATTGCCGCTCTAAAGTATATTTGTATGTATTGTTGAGCGTGGGATATCGGAGAGCATGACACCCGATTGCCGCGCAGATCTGGTTTTGCGCAAGGATAATATTTGAAGACAGGAGGAAGCATGATAACCATTCTGGCTGAGCTGAAAAAGGAAAGAGATCTGGTTGACTCTATTGATTGGGAAATGACCCCTGAAAATGCCGTAAGGGTTTACCTTGAATGGGGCAATATATATGCGAGAGGAGACAGATCGGTAGTTCGCTCCAAAGATGATAACACGGTCTATTTTGTCGTCAATTGCTGGAGCAGGCCTTTCTGCATCTACCTTCTCAAGAGGAATTCCCAGGAGGCCATCGAGCTTGCCAGGTTTGATCTGCCTGAAAGATTTGAAAAGCCGGTATGCGCTCTCAAGGGCGTTTATCCGCTTGACGACGACCTCAAGGCCTGGCTCAAAAAAGAGCTGGATGTTGCTTAGAAAGCACTCAAGAAAACTAAACCACGCTTCAACGAAGAGTGGTGAAGGGCAGCGAGGAAGATGAACTTTTTATGAAGCCGTCAGGATTCAGGGCCTACAGGCATAAATGACTTATCAACAAGGTGTCTTTCGGGCCTTTGGGGATCTATGAAAACCGGGATATCCTTTCCTTTCACAAAATCAGTCGGATCCCAGGGGATGGGCCTGCTGATTCCCTGCGCTCAAGTTACACAACTGAAAAGCTATTCTCGGGCGAGGTCTGCCCCTGACAAGGCCAAATTTCTTTCCCTTAGTGCTTACCATGGAAGGTTGTCAGGCTCTAGAGCATTTAATATCATTTGACATGAAGCCCAAGGCGCACCATATTTAGATAACTAACCGCCATGGCCTGTTGAGGCACAACGAAGCATGAAAATGCAGCATGTCATTCCGGACTCGATCCGGAATCCAGGTCGTCATTCCGGCGAAGACCGGAACAAGGACTGGATAGCGGCCTACGCCGCTATGACTATCTATTTTCTTATATAATTAACC
>JBGSUA010000021.1:0-45183 GCA_041753575.1 Desulfatiglandaceae bacterium | reverse complement strand
TATAATGTCTTTCCCGATGAGGTTGAATCCTTCATAGCCAGGCTGCCTGGAGTGGAAGTAGTTGAGGTGGTCGGTGTGAAACACGAGATCTTCGATGAAGGCATCTTTGCCTTTGTAAAGGTTTCAAAAGGCGCCGCGGTCACGCCCGAGATGGTTAGTACGCATTGCAGGGACATCGCCTCCTACAAGAGACCCCAGCACGTGGAGATATGGCCTGAAGGCGAGGATTTTCCCATAACCCGGAGCACCAAGGTGGACAAACTGGCCCTGGGCAAGAAGGCTGAGGGGATCGTTCAGCGGCTGCGCAAAGAAGGCGGCTGGGACCGGCAAGGGGTTAAGTAAAGTTGGCTTCGGCCTCTGCTCTATGATTACATTTCAGAAAAGGGGCTTGTAGCCCACAATATTATAATGGAGGAATTTCGATGAAAGAATTTAACACCCAGCAAGTCATTGATCTGGCTGGCATGGTTGGTAAGGACCGTTTTTCAACAGGGCAATCCAACCGTGAGCTTCATTTGCACGACATATCATTCCACCAGGGAATGCTTCCTGCCGGGATCATCTGGCCTGAGTCAACCGAAGAGGTGGCGGGTATCTTGGCCTGGGCCTATGAGCAGAACGTCCCCGTAACTCCCTGGGGGGCCGGCACCAGCACTGAGGGTAACCCTGTTCCCACCATGGGCGGGCTTGTTGTGGACATGACCCGAATGGACAGGGTCATTGAGATTCGGCCTCAGGACCTTCAGGCGGATGTCCAGCCGGGCGTTCACCGACTCGAGCTGAACCGCCAGGCCGGAAGACATGGCCTCTTTTTCCCGCCCGATCCGGGGGCAGATGCCACCATCGGTGGAATGATTGCCAACAATGCATCCGGAGTCCAGACCGTGAAGTACGGAGCCACAAAGGACTATGTGATGCGCCTCACCGTGGTGCTGCCTGAGGGCCGTGTAATTCACACCGGCTGCAGGGCCCCCAAGTCCTCGGCGGGATTTGACCTTACCCGCATCTTTGTCGGCTCCGAAGGGACGCTCGGCATTGTAACGGAGGCAACCCTCAAACTTACCGGCATTCCAAGCCACTACCTCGCCGCCATCATCCGTTTCCCCGACTTGGAGAAGGCTTCAGAGGCAGTAGCAGTGCTTATCGGAGCTGGCCTTGGTCCCGCGGCACTGGAACTCCTGCCTCCCGGTCTTATCCGTCTGATGAACAATGAAAAGGGGCTGGGCCTGCCGGAGGTACCGTCTCTATTCTGTGAATTCCATGGAATCAGCGAGGGCGCCCTTAAAGAAACCGCCCAGCTCGCAGGCAAGCTTTGCGAAGACTGCGGGGCAGTGAGCTTTGACTACGCGACTGAGGAGGCCGAACGAAAGGATCTATGGCGGGCCCGCCACGAGGCATGGGAAACCATCCACAGAGCCCACCCAGGTAAAGAAACACTTATTGTGGATGCCGCGGTGCCCATCTCGCGATATCCGGAGATGGTCGTGTTCGCGCAAAAGGAGGTTGATCAGTCGCAGTCAATCGGTTATGTCTTCGGCCACGCCGGCGACGGCAATCTGCATGTCGTTATGGCAGGCGACCCGGCCGATAAAAAGGAATGGGGGCGCATTGAGGCCATCAACCAAGCAGTTGTGGAAAAGGCCATCCATTTCGGCGGCACCTGCACCGGCGAGCACGGAGTAGGAATTGGAAAGCGCAAGTTCATGGCGATGGAACACGGCGAAAGCTACGAACTGATGAAGCAGATCAAAAATCTCATTGATCCGAAGGGACTCATGAATCCGGGCAAGATATTCTGAAAAATCAGGAATCTCATTAACCGTGAATATTTACCCCACTAACCCTTCCCCTCTCCCCCAGAAGAACGGAGATGGAATTACCACCGCCGCTCCTGGTGGCCGAAGGAGCTTGCCTGGGCCTCAGGATGATGAAATCCAGAAACGCTCCGTGCTGCTGGTTGCAATAGCCAGCTCCTTTATGACGCCATTCATGGGATCGGCTACAAACGTTGCCCTTCCGGCCATCCAGGCGGATTTCCGTATGGACGCGATAATTCTTGCCTGGATTCCAACTGCATATCTTCTGGCGAGTGCGGTCTTTCTGGTCCCTTTCGGCAAGATGGCCGACATCTACGGCCGCCGAAAGATCTTTTTGTGGGGGATATGGCTTTTCACCCTCTCATCGGTAATGAGCGGTCTTTCCCCCGACCATTACATCCTACTGCTATCAAGGATATTCCAGGGGATAGCAAGCGCCATGATCTTTTCTACCGGTCTTGCCATGGTCACATCGGTATTTCCCCCCAACGAACGGGGAAAGGCGATAGGCATGACAGTGGCCTCGGTTTACATTGGCCTTTCTGCAGGACCTGTTCTGGGCGGGCTACTCACTCATCACTTCACCTGGCGGGCCGTCTTTTTCACCGCAGTACCGCTGGGCGCTCTAACCATTTATCTGACCGCGATGAAACTCAAGGGGGAGTGGGCCGAGGCCGAGGGCGAGAGCCTTGACGTCCTGGGTTCCGTGATCTATGGAGCAGCAATAACCTTTGTGATGTATGGTCTTTCCTCCCTTAATTCTGTTGTAGGCATGGCGGCCCTCCCTGCAGGGCTGGTTCTGCTGGCTGTCTTTGTATGGTATGAATCGCGTATTCGCTATCCCGTCTTCAATCTTGAGCTTTTCCTCCACAACAGGACCTTTGCCTTTTCAAGCCTTGCGGCCCTTATAAACTACGGCGCCAACTTCGCTGTTGCGTTCCTCCTGACCCTTTATCTTCAATTCATCAAGGGTCTCAGTCCACAGGCATCAGGGATGGTGCTGATCGCTCAACCAATAGTCATGGCTCTTTTCTCCCCCATGGCAGGGAAACTCTCGGACCGTATTGAACCGAGGATACTTGCCTCGGTGGGCATGGGCATCTCGGCCCTTGGACTTCTGATCATGAGCCTTCTTGGCGCTCAGACCCCAACAGGCATGATAATCGCGAATCTGATCTTGATGGGAGTGGGTTTTGCCCTCTTCTCATCGCCCAACATGAGCGCAATCATGGGAGCCGTGGAGAAGAGATATTACGGTATAGCCTCAGGAGCGGTAGCCTCAATGAGGCTCCTCGGCAACATGGTCAGCATGGGTATAGCGACACTTATATTCTCCCTGTTCATTGGGCCTGTGCAGATAGAGCCTCAACATTATGAGGCTCTCTTAAAAGGAATCAAAACCGCTCTTGTCGTTTTCTCCCTCCTTTGCGCATCAGGCATATTGGCATCCCTTGCCAGGGGAAGGATGAGGTCGGAGGGTGCTGTGAAGGATGAGTCTCAGAGATAGAAATACACCCCAAAATGAGCTCCCAGATTAAAGTGATCATACTCATGCGGACAGAGCCCCGTGACGTGCTGCTTTTTCTTCAAGGCCTGCCTTTGCCGCTTCACGAGCTCTGGCCCTCATAGCAAGCGCCTCCATTGGATTCTTTGGGAGAATCGGCTGATCTTCTACGGGCTTTCTTCTGAGACTGAGGGCTCCGCTGGGGCATGTCGAGACACAGAGCCCGCACCCTATGCACCTCTTTTCGTCAAGGGATGCGGCGGAATCAACCATGCTCAAGGCGCCCATCTGGCAGCGGTCAAGGCACGTCTCGCACGCTATGCATACATCCCTGTCCACCTGAGCGACAAAGACTGATGAGGCCAGCAAGGCAGGGGCAGGATGTCTCTTCAGATTGACCAGTATCTGGCAGCAATCACCGCAACAGCAGCAGATGTTCACGATCTCCTGGGAATTGCTGGGCTGGAGCACAAGCCCCTCCTCTTCCGCCCTCTTGATTACATCAAGGGTCTCCTCAAGGGTAATCATCCTGCCGATACCGTTTCTCTGATAGTAATCAGCTCCCCAGCCGAAAACCAGGCATGTATCCATTAACTTACCGCATCCGTCTCCCTTGATCTCATGCTCCCTTCGGCATATACAGGGGGCCACGAGGAACTTCTTTTGTTTTCTCACAAGCTCCTCGACGTTCTCATAAGAAAGTATCTCCATCCCCGCCTGAATGCTTCTGCCGACCGGCACTGTGCGCAACTGTGGCAGCTTTTCAAAGGCCTCCTTAGCCAGTGTCGGAAAGTATTCATCCATATCCTTTAAAAATTCCCTGTCGAGGGAGTTGACGTGATACTCCCAGATGCCCACAACGAATTGAGATGCCATGAATGCTGCGGGTCTGTCCGGCGCTTCGATACTGAAGATTAATCCTTTTCTTGCCATCTCCTTCAGCCTCTCCTCGATGGCCTTTATCTCCCCTCCGAAGCGCCCGGCGATAACAGCGGCTGTTTCGGGCCTGGGTGTAAGGTGTGTGGCAAGCTCCGCCTCCTCAGGAGAAAAGAGCCTCTTCAGAATCCTTATCTCCACACCGCTTTCCGTGGCAGGATATCCGCCCGGAAGCCTGTCAAGATGTTCCCTCAGATTTTTGAATGCATCCATTTTTCCCTCCATAATGAAAGTGCCAAAACTTCGTTTACCAAATATTTATCCAAAAAAACCCCTCCCGCATATTCTTTAGAAGCTTATTAAAGACTTGCTGAACTTCGCTATTGCATGCGCCTTTCACAAGCACGCACTTCAAATCTGATCCGCTCAGCAACAAGCCATGCCGCCCCTCTGAGATATAAATCTGTAAATCTAAAGGACGTCCCCCACTTTTATATAGGGAAACATTCCGCGCTCGGATTCATAGAGTGAACATCCTACCGATGATATTCTGGTAAAAAGCGGATAGATGTTTCCTGAAAACATGGTATTCCTGAGCCTTCCCCTTATCTTCCCCTTCTCTATGTAGAGGCCGGGGTTCAGTCCCACGGAGAAATCCCCGTTGGGGATATTGCCGCTGTGGGCTCCGAGCACCCCTTCGATCAGGACTCCCCGTCTCGTTGAAGCTATTATCTCATCAAGGGATTCACTCCCGGGTCTTACCCTGCAGTGGGCAAGCGTCGGAACAGGCTTAAGGGACACGGGATCGCCTCCCCACATTGCGGTCCTGTAGCCATGGCCGGTAGGTTCAAGCCCGAGTCTCGACGCGGAATCGAGATTGGAGAAAAAGCCGCGGAAGACACCATTTTCAATAACAGGATGACTCCTTGCCGGAACTCCCTCATCGTCAAACCAGCGGGACTGAGGATTACCCTTTATCCTGGCATCGTCTTCCAGGGAAAAAATATCGCTCGCTATCTTCTGCCCCATCTTCCCTTTAAGCCTGGATACGCCCTCACACAGTGAAGCAGCGCTCGCCGCCGCCTCAAGACGCCACAAAAGGACATGAAAAGCATCAGGGGATATGATCGCATCCAATCCCTTCGGGCCGGCGTCCAGAACAGGCAGGCCACATATATATGCCCTCGCGAGATCAATCAGCCTCGAATCAGGAAATGACTGAAAGCCAGTGGCGCTTTGCTTGAGTCTCAAAGACTCCTGTGAATTCGGAAAAAGTATCTGGGGAGAAACTTTATAAAAAGATATCTTCTGTGATACATCGAGACCGGCAGTGTTGATTATGCGCAGAAAAAGCTCCCCGTAAGAGGCTGAGACATTGCATTGACCCTTTCCTTTGAGCTCACCATTTAATACCGCGCATATCCTTTGAATTTCATTTATCACTTGAGGATCGGACAGTTTTTCTATTTCTGGGTCAAATGTCTCAAGCTCATCGGCCGGATGAGCTCCTGGAAAAGCGAAAAAGGCCTTTGCGCCTGCATCAAGAGATACGGCAGCCTTTCTTACAAGCTCCGCGGGATCTTTCGGTTCACTGCAGTAAGATGAGCCTCCCCTCTCGCCCTTTTTTATCCTCAGCGCAAAGCCCACCCTGTGCGAGTGGTTTATCGAGGATGGAGATGAATCCTCAAAGAAAATCTCTGTCTCTCTGGTTTCCCTGTAATAAACCTCAGCCGAATCAGCTATACCACGAGCCATGGAAAGCAATTTCTCCATCAACAGCCCCCTGCCCTTACAGCCTTTATCAGGATATGGGGTCCTCCCATTGCAGACCTGATGTTCATCTGCGCCTTGCCGCAGCCGCCCATTTCAGAGATCGCAGTGTCCCGGCCCACCCCTTTCACTGCAAAGAGGGTTTCAAAGAGATTACCCATCAGGTTTATGTCCCTTACCATTTCTCCGGGTTTCCCATTCCTTATCAGATAACCGTATTGTGCTCCGAAGGTGAAATTCTCTCCACTTGTCTGTCCACCTTTGGAATCAAGGACATATAGCCCCTCACCGGCGCCATCTAAAAGCTCAGACGGCTCATTATCTCCAGGGGTTACGTAAATGCAACCCATTCTGACAATCGGAGCGTACCTGAAATCCTCTGCAACCGCGTGCCCAGTAAGATTCTCGCCGTATGAACGCGCAGTCTGCATGGAATGGAGTCTTCCTCTCAAGATCCCTTTCTGCATCAGAACGACCCTCCTCCCGGCTACTCCCTCATCATCGTAGGAATAGTGCCCTATCTGGGCGGGCATGGTGGGGTCATCGCAGACAGTCAGAAGTTCGCAGCCAAGTCTCCTGTCTATGGTCATCTTCTCTCTTAGAGAGGGGTTGTGCTCAATCAGGTCAGCCTCGCTGAAATGACCGAAGGCCTCATGAATGAATACACCCGTCATCTCAGGATTAAGCACCACATTATAAGTACCGGCCTCAACCGGTCTTGCATCCAACAGTCTGGATACAATCTCTGCCTTTCTTAGAAAAACATCCTCTCTGCCAAGCAGCCTCTCAAAACCGTTACTTCCTCCCACAACCGCCCTGCCGTTTTGAAGGACACCGTTTCCGGCGGCAATCATCCTAATAGAGATTGAGACTGTGGAAAGAGGCTCTGCCACGTAAGTCCCTGCGGAGTTTATAAAGTACCTTTCCCTTGTCACCTCCTCATAGACCGCGGATGCTGTAATCATATCCTTTGAGGCCATCACGATACGATTATAGGAACTCAACGTGGCCTTCTTTTCCTCAAGGCTTACAGCTCTCGGATCACCTTTGAGGCAAAGCTCAATTTCATCCTCAACCGGGGGAGGGACAAGCAATCCGGCATTCATTTTTCCCCCGCTTCCCATGGATTGAGCGCATTCTTTGGCCCTCTTGATGGCGTTGTCCAGGTCGGAGACCCCCGTAAAGCACGCGGACGCAAAACCTCCATTCTCAAGTATCCTCAGCACGAAACCCTGGTTAACGCTCGATCCTGCCTCAAGAAGCTCATGGCCCCTGTATTCTATCCTGGTCCTCTCCATGCGCTCAAAGCGCATGTCTGAATAATCGCCGCCAACTCTTCCCAGATAATTGCCAAGCAGGCGCTTCACATTAGCCTCCGTATTCCTATTTCATCGTCAACCGGCTGTTAGAATCTATCACCCACTGAAAAGAGCGTCAATTGAACCTCGATTCCGCCAACGCTCATAAGCGGCTTGACGCTCAATACCTTATTCTCTAAAGTGCCTGCAATTCCTCTTCTGAAGTGGAAGATATATCTTGAAAAACCATGGAGGCGAGAAATATGCCCGATGAGATAAGCGCTGCTCTCCTGCGCGAGATGATCCGAAAAGAGGAGTATAACGTACCAACAACTGGAATTGCCAAAGGTTATGTGCAGGCAAATCTTGTGATGCTGCCGAGGGAAGCTGCCTTTGATTTTCTCCTCTTTTGCACGAGAAATCCCAAGCCGTGCCCTATCCTGGATGTCCTTGAACCGGGGAAGTGGGAACCATTTATTGCCCCTGGGGCTGATCTGCGCACCGATCTGCCGCTGTATAGAGTATATAGAGACGGCGTTCTGGATAAGGAGGTGAGGCAAGTAAGGGATCTTTTCTACGAAGATACCGTCAGTTTTCTTCTTGGATGCAGTTTTTCCTTCGAGGATGCGCTTATTAGATCCGGAGTTCCCGTCAGAAACATCGAGGAGAGAAAAAACGTATCCATGTATGTCACAAACAGGCCGTGCAGACCTGCTGGAGTCTTTTCAGGCCCGCTGGTTGTGACAATGCGGCCTATGACACCTTATCAGGCGATTCGCGCTGCACAGATCACCACACGGTTTCATCTGACCCACGGAGCGCCGATCCATCTTGGCTCTCCATCAGAAATCGGTATAAAGGACTTAAGTCGGCCGGATTTCGGCGATCCGGTAACTATGCATCCGGGTGAAATACCTGTGTTTTGGGCATGCGGCGTAACAAGCCAGGTTGCAGTTTTCTCAGCCAGGCTCCCCATGGTCATAACTCACTCGCCCGGGCACATGTTTCTCTCAGACCTTAAAGACGAACACTTGACGATTCTCTGAGCCAGAACAAAATACGTCGGGGTAGAGGTCGGAATCGCAATCAAGAAGGGCCGGATAGGCCTGTTGTCAAAATCCGATACCGATTCCGATGAATTTTCATAGGTTAGGGTCGTCTTTCTGTCATAAGTGTTTGGAGCGATCTTGTAATTGCTCACTGTTACTCCGGGCGAAACCATCGG
Source organism: Desulfatiglandaceae bacterium (assembly GCA_041753575.1). Lineage (GTDB taxonomy): Bacteria > Desulfobacterota > DSM-4660 > Desulfatiglandales > Desulfatiglandaceae > CG2-30-51-40. The sequence goes on along the minus strand of JBGSUA010000021.1, from coordinate 36,693 downwards.
CTTGACTTTAAAGAAGGAGTCCTTTAATTTCAAACACGATTTTTTCTATTCTCAACAATCCAAACATTTTTTTAAAGGGGATCTTCCCCGGTAAAGGAGGCACAAGATGAAACGGATGATTTCGGCAGGCAGGTTTCTATTAACGGCTTTGTTTGCGGCTACTTTCCTCATTCCGCAGACAACATGGGCAGTACAGGAAATAAAGATAGGCGTCATCTATCCACTCACCGGCGGGGCCGCGGCTGCGGGACGTGAACTGATGGCTGGGGCAGAACTTGCCGCTGAAATAGCCAACAGCGCCATGCCCGAGCTCTCTATGACCATGGCCAAGAACGAAGGCATCAAGAGCCTTGGAGGAGCCAAGATAAAGCTTATTTTCAAGGACCATGAGGGAAATCCAACCCTCGGCGCGGATCTTGCCAAAAAACTCATCCACGACGATAAAGTTGACGGCATACTTGGCTGTTATCACAGCTCGGTCACCAAGACCGTAAGCGCTGTCTGCGAGCAGTATGGCGTTCCCATGATAAACGGCTCATCCACCTCCCCGGAGCTTACCTTCAGGGGCTTCAAATGGTTCTGGAGGACGACTCCTCACGATACGCTCTTCACCAAAGACCTCTTTGATTTCCTGAAGGGCCTCACTGAAGGCAAGGTCAAGGGAGTGCCGGCCGTAGCAAAGAAGGACATAATGACCCTTGCCTCCGCATGCGAAAAGACCGAGTGGGGCTCCCACGTATCAGAGCTGATTAAAAGTTATTCCAAAGAATACGGCTTTGATCTTAAGAAATCCCTTCTCTATGCCGCGAAATCAGCCGACCTTTCAAGCGAGGTCCGCTCTCTTAAGTCGGTAAAGCCTGACGCCATGCTCTTCGCTTCTTACACATCAGACGCGATACTGATGGTGAAGACATTGAAAGAACAGAAGGTCAATCCCAAGATCATCTGGGGACAAGACGCAGGATTTGAGACCCCTGAATTCAGGAGCACCCTGGGCGCGGATATCGCAGGCTTTCTTACGCGCAGCGTCTTCATCCCAAGAGTTGCCGAAGTTAAGAAGATCTCCGGCCAGGTAAATGAGATGTACAAGAAAAAAACAGGCCACGATCTGAGCGGAGCATCCGCCCGCTCCTTTACCGGTCTTCAGGCGTGGGTGGCGATTATTGAAAAGGCTGGTTCTGTAAAGCCCGCGGCCATCCAGGCAGCCGCTAATTCCATCGAGATACAAGGAAGCGAATTGGTGGTCCCATGGAAGGGAATCAAGTTTTCAACTTCCGGAGAAGAGCTGGGACAAAACATCTGGAGTTCGGGTATAATCGGGCAGTACCAGCTTGACAAGAACGGGCAGGTAGTCATGGAGATCGTTTATCCTTTTGCCGCGGCATCTGCAAACATGATTTATCCTCTAAAGGGTTTCTAATTCGGTCAACTTGAGCAGGGACAGGAGGCCAATGCCGGATTTCGGCTACATCCTGCCCTGCTTCTGAGTCTTTGAAATTTATAGCCTTAGTTAATTTTGGTCAGGGAGAGCGAGTTCCCCCGGCTTTTTTTGATCCGTTTTTTGGCGGAGATGCGTTCAACCTGACTTTTTACCGATCGGAGATTTTTATAACCAAACAAGAGCCTTTATGGATATACTGATCAGTTCCATAGTGGCGGGCCTTCTTATTGGGATGGCCCTCGCCCTTGTTGCCCTTGGGCTCACCATCATCTTCGGAGTCATGGACATTGTTAATTTTGCCCATGGTGAGTTTTTGATGATAGGGATGTACACCGGCCTTTTTACGGCACAGAGCACGGGTATGGACCCGCTATTGACCCTTCCGTTGGCCGCCCTCGTAGGTTTTCTGTTGGGCGTTTTATGTTACGCCGGATTCGTAAGATTTCTTCTCCGCGGGCCGATAGTCGCCCAACTTCTTGGGACATTCGGCCTGATGCTCCTCCTTCGAAATATCGCTCTCCTTATCTTTGGTTCCGAGGATAGGGCTTTACATCATGGGATCCTTGTGGGTAAGAGTTTCGACGTAGGCATGGAAATAATACTGCCTGCAACCAAGCTGGCCGCTGCGGGGCTTTCGATCCTCGCGTTCGGGGCCGTATGGCTTTTCATGAAAAGGACCCGAATAGGAAAAGCCCTGACTGCAACTGCTCTCAACAGGCAGGCAGCCAGCTATATGGGTATCCCCGCAGAGCGAATGAACGCCCTGGCATGGGGTATAGGCGTAAGTTCCGTAACGATTGCGGGCGCACTCCTTGTCAATTTCTGGTCTGTAAATCCTTACGTGGGACTTCTCTTCACCATGATCGCCTTCGCGATTGTCGCCCTCGGGGGTTTCGGCAGCGTTCCCGGGGCGCTTTTTGCAGGCCTCGTGGTGGGGCTTATCACTGAGATTCCGGGATTCTGGGATTTCTTGACATTAGCCTTCGGCGCAGAGTGGATGGAAAATGTTCCCATGACATCTTTCAAATACATGTGGGTTTATGTGGCCTATTTCGTGATAATGGTGGTAAGGCCCAGGGGACTTTTCGGATGGAAGTATTAAAGAGCGCTCTTGATTTTAGAGACTTCCCGCGTTTTGACCTTACTATTGCCGGCTTGGTGGCTGCTTTCCTGGCCTGCTTTCCGATCCTTCCCCACTCTTCCTTTGCCATGGCAACCGTCATACAGTTCCTCATGTTTTCCCTTTACGGCATGGGATGGAATACCATAGGCGGTTACGGGGGGCAGGTGGACCTTGGAAAGGCCCAGTACGTAGGGATAGGCGCCTATACCACTGCCGTAATGCTCACCAAATGGGACATATCGTTCTGGTTTTCGATGCCGGTGGGCGTCTGTTTTGCTGTTCTATGGTCATTTATCCTTGGATATCCTCTTTTTCGCCTTAAGGGTCATTACTTTGCCATTGCAACCATCGCTACTTCTTTGGTGTTAAAGGATTTATTCGAGGTATGGGACTTTGTAGGGGCAGCCCGAGGCATAGAAATATCTCCCATCAAGTTTCCACCCCCTGATTTCGTAAGGCTTATCTTCAAGGAAGACGTATATTACTACTACTTGATCCTGATCTTCTTCTTCATCGGAATCCTGTACATGAACTGGTTCCGTAAGTCTCGATTGGGGTTTCAGCTCCGCGCCATCAAGGATAATGAAGAGGTGGCAAGATCCCTGGGCATCAATGTCCACTGGGCCAAAATTAAAACCTATGCCATTGCCACAGCATTTGTCAGCGTGGTGGGGTCATTCCATGCGTGCTACATAAAAAACATTGAACCTGAAGATACCATGAGCCTGGACATCTCCATACTTATAGCCCTGATGGCCATGCTTGGAGGGGCAGGCTCACTCTGGGGGCCTATCATCGGCGCAGGCATCCTGATCCCCCTCAAGAGCTATCTTAAGGAGTGGCTTGGGGCCAGAGCCGGTCTCATAGGCATTGACCTCATTCTCTACGCCTTGATCATTATGGCGATCTCGGCATTTGAGCCGCGCGGTATCTGGGGTATCGTTCAGAAGATCCGCCGCAGGAGAAGATAGCCATGGCCTTGTTGGAACTCCAAAGGGTCACCAAGAGCTTCGGCGGTCTGATGGCAAACTACGATATCTCCTTTTCTATTGAGAAAGGGGAACTCGTCGGCCTTATCGGCCCAAACGGCGCAGGAAAGACAACCCTCTTCAATTGCATATCAGGGGTCTTTCCCCTGAGTTCAGGAAGGATCTTTTTCGACGGCGAGGATATAACCGGACTTAAGGCCCATGAGGTGGCAAGAAAGGGATTGGCAAGGACCTTCCAGGTCTATGTGGCATCCGGAGATCTGACCGCCCTGGAAAATGTCATGGTAGGATGCTTCATGCACACCCGTTCAAGATTGAAAGCAAGCAACACAGCCAGACAGATACTGGATGATCTGAGGATTGGAGATCTATCAGACGCTCTGGTACATGAACTTCCGGTTGCCTCGCAAAAACGGGTTACAATGGCGACGGCTATCGCCACCGAGCCAAAGCTCCTTATGCTGGACGAGGTGGCTGCCGGCCTTAATCCCGGTGAGATCGAAGAAATCATGGGCAGCATAAGGCATCTCCACGATGATCTGGGCATGACGGTTATGCTTATTGAACACGTGATGGAGCTTGTCATGAAGATAAGCCACCGGATCGTTGTTCTGGATTACGGGCAAAAGATCGCGGAAGGACCCCCGGAGGCCGTATCAAGAGATCCATCTGTGGTCAAGGCCTATCTTGGTGAAAGATACGCTCAAAACAGCGCGGTTGATGGGGGCTAGTCCGTGGAGAGAATGCTCCTTGAAATAGAAAACCTGGTGGTAAAATACGGTGGTCTTCCGGTTCTGCACGGGGTTTCTCTTACAGTAAAAACAGGGGAAACCGTATGCGTTCTGGGTTCAAACGGGGCCGGCAAATCCACGCTTCTCAAGGCAGTCATTAGCAGCCAGAGGGCTACGGCCGGAAGAATCATCTTTCAGGGAGAGGAGATTCAGGGCTCCCGCACAGAATATATAGTGCGCAAGGGTGTCGTCTATGTCCCCGAAGGAAAAATGCTCTTCGGCCCTCTCCCGGTCGAGGAAAACCTTCTTCTTGGGGCTTACATCTTAAGGGATGAAAAGGCTAAAGCGCGCAACCTTGAATTCGTTTACGGCTTGTTTCCCAGACTGCTGGAAAGAAGACACCAGCCGGCCTCCACTCTGTCCGGAGGAGAACAGCAGATGGTGGCAATAGGCCGAGGCCTTATGTCAAACCCCAAACTACTCATGCTGGATGAGCCCTCTTTGGGACTTGCCCCTTTGTTGGTAGATGAAGTGTTGAGCACAGTGCATAGTCTGAAAAAGCAGGGGATGACCATCCTGCTTGTCGAGCAAAGCGTACGTGAGGCGCTTGACTTGGCCGATCGAGGCTATGTGCTTCAGACCGGCAGGATCACAGGGAAAGGAACAGGAAGCGAACTGCTCCAGAGTGATATATTTCGATCCGCCTTCCTCGGGATATGACCATGCCCCGCAATAAAGAAGATTCCAACCAATTATGAACTGCAAGCATCAAAGCCTCTTGACAGGCAATGGCCCTTAACCTATTTATATTACTGAATCCAAAAAAGCACCGCCCAGTGTGGAGGCTAATTTGCAGAGGTCAATTCCGGGGTCATCCTTCTTCAATATTTATAACCACAATTTCATAAGGGCCGCGGTGGCGGTTCCGGAGCTGAGGGTGGCAGATCCTGCCTTTAATGCTGCAAAGACCATAGAACTTATAAAGGACGCGGCATCAAAGTACGCGGTGCTTGTGGTTTTTCCGGAACTTGGCCTCACTTCTTATACCTGCGACGACCTTTTCCATCAAAAGACCATTCTTGAGGCTGCCTTAGTAGCCCTGGACCGGGTCAGGGAGGCATCAAAGAACGTACCATTGGCCGCTGTCGTGGGGCTTCCGATTTTGGTTGACAGCATGCTCTTTAATTGCGCGGCTGTTGTGTCAGGGGGCACCATACTCGGTATAGTCCCTAAGACCTATATCCCCAATTACAGGGAGTTTTACGAATCGCGCTACTTTGCTCCAGCAGACAGCATTCATAAACAGTCTATAGAGATATGCGGAATCAAGAATGTGCCTTTCGGAACGGAATTGCTTTTTCAGATGGTGGAGCAGCCTCTTTTCACCTTCCACGTAGAGATCTGCGAAGACCTTTGGACCCCGATTCCCCCTTCCTCATTCGGAGCACTGGCCGGAGCGACGGTACTTGTAAATCTGTCCGCTTCCAATATCACTGTAGCCAAGGACGATTACAGAAAACAACTAGCATGCAATCAATCCGCCAGATGTGTAGCCGCCTATCTCTACACAGCAGCCGGAACGGGAGAATCCACAACGGACCTGGCCTGGGACGGTCACGGCTTGATCTATGAAAACGGCACCCTCTTGTCCGAGACGGGGCGATTTCAATACATACCCCAGATCGCCATTGCCGATATTGACCTCGACAGGCTTGTACTCGATCGCGTGAGGCAGAACAGTTTTCGTCAGTCCGCCTCCCGCTATAAGGAGCAGATCTCACGTTACAGGACGATTGCGCTGCCTGTACCTGTTCCATTCCGAGGCGTCCTGCTTCCGGCAAGACCCTATGAGAGATTCCCCTATGTACCGAGCGACCCAGGCATGCGTGATGAGCGCTGCGGGGAAATATATGAAATCCAGGTCCAGGGCCTTGTAAAAAGGCTGAAGGCATCCGGCATAGAAAAAGTAGTAATAGGAGTTTCAGGAGGTCTTGATTCCGCCCATGCGCTTCTAGTATGCGCAAAAGCGATTGATATAATGGGGCTTTCCAGAAAGAGCATCAACGCTTTTACCATGCCCGGCTTTGCTACAGGCGAGCGCACTCTCAATCAGGCAAAGGCATTGATGAATGCGCTGGGGTGCACGGCAGGCGAAATTGATATAAGGCCGAGCTGCCTGCAGATGCTGAAAGACATAGGGCATGCCTTTTCTAAAGGAGTTCCTCTCTACGACGTCACCTTTGAAAACGTCCAGGCAGGTGAGAGGACAAGCCATCTGTTCCGCCTGGCAAACCTTCAATCAGCCATAGTGATCGGCACTAGCGACCTCAGCGAATTGGCTCTCGGATGGTGTACTTACGGCGTCGGAGATCATATGGCTCATTATCACATAAACGCCAGCATTCCCAAGACGCTCATCCGATATCTTGTAAGCTGGGTGGCGGAAAAGGGCAGGCTTGGCGATGACGCGCAAAAGGTGCTTCAAGCGGTGCTTGACACCGACATAAGTCCTGAGCTTGTGCCTGGCAGCAACGGAGATCAGCCGGTGCAGCGAAGCGAAGATCTCATCGGACCTTATGAGCTTCAGGATTTTAATCTCTATTATACCCTGCGTTTCGGATATACCCCTCCAAAGGTTGCCTTCCTCTCCTGGTGGGCATGGAGCGACAAAACCAGGGGGATATGGCCTGCAATACCCGAGGACAAACGGAATCAGTACGGCATAGGAGAGATTAAAAGCTGGCTCAGGATATTTGTCACCAGGTTTTTTCAAGAAAGCCAGTATAAGAGAAGCTGCATAGCCAACAGCCCCAAAGTGGGATCGGGGGGTTCCCTTTCCCCGAGAGGTGATTACCGAGCGCCAAGCGACAGCGATGCCTCCGCCTGGATAACCCAGATTGACTGGATTCCAGATCAAGCCCCTCCCATACTTCCCCTGATGCCAAAGGGGATAAGAGCTTTCACCTAAGAATTTTTGCCAATTGCCGTCAAGCCTTCTCCTTTCAAAAAAGGATTTGACATGATGACTGCCTTTTGGTAGTGAGCTCACCAGTTCTTTTCCGGTCAGACATTCCCGGACGATACTCCGGGATAGACTAAAGCGGATTTAATCAAATACGTCTGGCTGACGTTTTCCGGTGAAACCGCAATAAGAGGGGATATTAGATATGACGGACAATACACTCCAGGAGCTCATTGAAACCTTAAAGAAGCGTGGCGTCGAAAGCGGAGAAGAGGAATCACGCCAGATAATTGGTCAGGCCAACAACAAGGCTGATGACGTTATTTCCAAAGCAAAGGCTGAGGCCGACCAAATAGTATCAGAGGCGAAAAAGGAGGCTGACAAGAGCTTCAGACAACTCCAGTCATCCATGGAAATTGCGGCCTCCCAGCTCCTGACTGACCTCAAGAGGGCCATTGAGGAGAACCTGCTGGCCCTGCCCATGAAAAAGAAGATCTCTGATCAGCTTTCGGACACAAAGTTCTTAAAGGAGCTGCTGATCACCTGCGTCCGGGAATATGTCAAGAGACCGGAGAGCTCCGACCTCAGCATCCTGTTATCAAAAGACCAGCAGGAGAAGCTCGGCGACTTTGCCGCTCAACTGGTAAAGGAGCTGCCTGGCAAGACCGAGGGTGATAATCTCAGACTTGACCTCAAGAGCGACGGTGTATCATTTGGGTTCATAATCGGAACAATGGACGGAGTGGTGAGACTGGATTTTACCGACGAGGCGTTTCTTGAGCTCTTCCTTAAGTATCTTTCGCCCCGATTCCGAGGTTATTTCAAGAAGGTGGAAGTTAAGGGGATTGCCGGAAAATGAAATACTACTTTCTAGTTTCCTATCTTCCCGAGATCCAGAGGGATGACAAGAAGCTTAAGGTTCGCCTCTCTGATCTCCTTTCCGAAAAGTATCTGTTTACTGAAAAGGACTTCTCAGAGATAGAATTGCTCCTTTTGGCGGGCGATCTCCTTCTGATAGAAAGACTTCTTTCGGGAAAGGAGATAGAAGTAGAGTACAGCCTTTATGGCAGGGAGTTTTGGAAGGAGCAGCTTAAGTCAACTAAAGAGGTGCCGGAATTCTTACAGGAGGCGTTTGAAGGTTTCAATTCAGAAGGCTTGACTCCAAATAACCTTGAGCGACTGTACGAAGCCTATTATTCACACGCTATCGAGCAGACATCAAGTCCCCTTCTGCGCAAGTTCCTTGCCTTTGAGAAGGATCTGAGAAACATCGTCGCCGCTGTCAGGGCCAGACGCAAGGGTCTTCCGCCGTCCGATTACCTTGTGGGGGAGACTGATCTGGTTGACTTGCTGAGTCGCAGCAGTGCTGAGGATTTTGGATTGACCTCCGAATATCCATGGATAGAGAGGCTGATAGCGGCTCAAGAGCCCGGGGATACCGAAGATGCAATTCAGGCTATTATCTGGGAAACCCTTGATGAGATGACAGAACATTTGGATTTTGACTTTGACGTCGTCCTGGCCTACCTCCTGAAACTTCAGATCCTGGAGAGAAACCTCGCCATGAACGAGGAGCGAGGCATGGATATCGTCAGGCAAATGGAGGAATTATAATATGTCGCGTGCGATGGGAAAAATCGTGGCGGGTTACGGTAATATGCTTACTGCTACCTTTGATACCAGTGTCCGCCAGAACGAGGTGGCATACGTTGTCACCGGTGAAAGCAGGCTTAAATGCGAGGTCATTCGCGTTAAGGATGAGTTCTGCTTTATGCAGGCATTTGAGGATACAAGGGGTGTCAAAGTCGGGGACAAGGTTGAATTCACGCAGGATCTTCTTGTCGCAGAATTGGGTCCGGGCCTTCTTGGACAGATCTATGACGGCCTCCAGAACCCGCTGCCTAAACTGGCCGCACAGTGCGGCCTGTTTCTCAAGAAAGGAGTTTACCTTGAAAGCCTGGATAGAAACACAAAATGGGAATATACCCCGGTCGCCAAGGTCGGAGATGTTGTTCAGGCAGGGGACGTCCTGGGGACTGTCCCTGAGGGTATATTCACACACAGGGTCTTTGTTCCATTTAATTTCATAGGCAAGGCGAAGGTCAAAAAAACGGCTGATCCCGGTTCCTACACAGTCTCAGAGGTAATTGTCCATCTGGAGGACGAGGCAGGCAAGGTACACGAGCTGAACATGATTCAGGAATGGCCTATAAAGATCGCCCTTAAACAGTACAAACAAAGGCTCCTGCCAGTTGAGCCCCTGGTTACGGGATGTCGTATCATTGACACCTTCTATCCTGTTGCAAAGGGAGGCACAGCATGCATCCCAGGCCCGTTCGGCTCTGGAAAGACCGTTTTGCAGCAGATCATATCCCGATACGCGGACGTTGATGTTATCATAGTAGCCGCATGCGGCGAGCGGGCCGGCGAGGTGGTTGAGACCCTGAAAGAATTCCCTCATCTTCTTGATCCCTATACCGGCAAAACATTGATGGAGAGAACCATCATCATCTGCAACACATCTTCAATGCCCGTTGCAGCTAGGGAGGCGTCCATTTACACCGCAGTCACTTTGGGGGAATATTACCGTCAGATGGGCCTGGACGTCCTTATACTTGCTGATTCGACATCCAGATGGGCACAGGCTCTTCGTGAGATGAGCGGTCGTCTTGAGGAGATCCCCGGCGAAGAGGCATTCCCCGCATATCTGCAATCAAGGATCGCTGATTTCTATGAGCGCGCGGGTTTGGTTCAGTTGGAAGACAACACCAACGGTTCTGTCAGTATCATCGGAACTGTATCCCCTGCCGGAGGAAACTTCGAGGAACCTGTCACACAGGGCACCCTGGCCGTTGTAGGGGCCTTCCTGGGACTTACATGGGCAAGGTCGAATGCGAGGCGTTTTCCGGCCATTGATCCACTTATCTCCTGGTCAAAGTATCCCAACCAGATGAAGGAGTTTCTCGATAAGATTGACCCGGCCTGGGTGTCAAAGGTCAAGGAAGCCCAGAGGATGGTCTATAACGGCAGTGAGATTAAAAAGAGAATGGATGTGGTTGGTGAAGAAGGAACCTCGATAGGCGATTTCATTACTTATCTTAAAGCGGAGTTTCTGGATTCGGTGTTCCTGCAACAGAACGCGTTCGATCCCGTTGATGCAGCCAACAACATGGAAAGGCAGGTCTATGTCTTCAACAAAGTCATGCAGCTCCTGCGAAAGGATATAAAGGCCAAGGACAAAGACGATGCCAGGGCCATTTTCTTTAAATTGACAGCCCTTTTCAAAAACTGGAACTCATCAGAATGGCAAAAAGACAACTTCAGGTCTTATGAACAGCAGATAAATGAATTCTTAGGGGGTTAGAACTGTGAGAGAGATCATCACAAAGATCCGTGAGATCACCGGCAATATCGCCACGCTTGACGCCACTGGCGTTGGTCTCGGCGAGCTTGCCGTCATAGAGTCCCCTGGCAAGAAGACCCTGGGCCAGGTTATACGTGTATCGGGAGGGAAGGTAGCGCTTCAGGTTTTCGGCGGCACCAAGGGCCTCTCCACTAATGATAAAGTTCGTTTCCTAGGCCACCCGATGCAGGTCAAGTTCGGCCCTTCCATGCTGGGACGCATCTTCAGCGGAGGTGGAGTGCCTATTGACGGTGGTCCGGAGCCGGTAGAGGAGGAGATCGCGATAGGTGGTCCTTCCTTCAATCCTGCAAACCGGATCATACCAAAACACATGATACGCACAAACATCCCGATGATTGATGTCTTTAACTCACTGGTCGTGAGCCAAAAGCTTCCGATCTTCTCAATACCTGGAGAACCATATAACCAACTCCTTGCGCGCGTGGGCATGCAGGCCGAGGCAGACATCATCATCCTCGGAGGAATGGGACTTAAGTTTGACGACTTCACATTCTTCCGGCGCACCTTTGAAGAAAGCGGCGTTATGAACCGAGTCATTATGTTCATACATCTGGCTTCCGACCCGGTGGTGGAGTGTCTGCTGGTTCCGGATATGGCCCTTGCCGTGGCGGAAAGGTTTGCCGAGTCCGGCAAGCGAGTCCTCGTGCTCCTGACCGATATGACCAACTTTGCCGATTCCCTGAAAGAGATCTCCATCTCCATGGAACAGATCCCCAGTAACAGAGGTTACCCGGGCGATCTTTATTCGCAACTGGCATCTCGATATGAAAAGGCAGTTGATATGGAGGGATTAGGAGATATTACCATCCTTGCTGTGACTACTATGCCTGGCGACGATGTTACGCATCCGGTCCCGGATAATACCGGCTATATAACCGAAGGACAGTTTTATCTGCACAACGGGGCCATTGATCCCTTCGGTTCTCTAAGCCGATTGAAGCAGAATGTGGTATCCAAGGTCACGAGAAAAGACCACAACGATATCATGAATACCATGATCAGGCTCTATTCGGACTGCCGCGAGTCACGCAACAAGATCGCCATGGGCTTCAAGCTCTCCAGGTGGGATGAAACACTTATTGCTTACGGAAATGACTTCGAAAAAGAACTGATGGACCTGAACGTCAATATCCCGATAGAGCAGGCCCTGGACCTGTGCTGGGACATCCTGGCAAGGCATTTCCAGCCTGTTCAAACGGGACTCAAGGATCATCTGATCGCAGAATTCTGGCCCAAGGACAAGGCCCTGAAGAAAGCGGCATAGGCGGATCGGTTATAGAAAGATGGCTGAAAAACTCAAGTACAACAAAACGGCATTAAAGGCCCAGCGTGACGGCAAGGCCAAATACGAGAAGTTTCTCCCTATCCTGCAGCTAAAGAAAATGCAGCTGCAGATAGTTATCCGTCAGCTCGAGCCGGTAATAGAGGAGAAGCGAACAGCCCTTCGCAAGACTGCTGAAAAGATAAGCCAGTGGGCAAGGTTTCTTACTGACCCTGCCGCTGATGTGCGCGACTACCTTGTTATTAGCGAGGTTGTCACACATACCGATAACATTGCCGGAGTTGACGTGCCTGAATTTAAGGAGGTCGTCTTCAGAGAAAGGCCATATTCTCTTTTTGCTACCCCCCCGTGGCTCGATACCGCTGTGCTTTCCCTCCGAAGGCTCATATCTCTTAAAGAGGAACTGAGGGTGCTGTTGCGCAAAGAAGAACTCATCAGAGAGGAACTCCGGACTACTGGACAGCGCTGTAATCTATTTGAAAAGAAACTTATCCCAGAACTTAAGGAAAATATCCGAAAGATAAGGATTTTTCTTGGTGACGAGGAAACCGCAGCAGTGGCGAGGGCCAAACTTGCCAAGGCCAAGATACAGCAGAGCGAGGGTAGCCAAACATGATACTTGAGATGCATAAAATTACATTTATAGGCCTGGAGACGGAAAAGGAGAAATTCCTTCAGCGTCTTCAGGAGATAGGCATCGCTCACCTCATCCTTCCCCAAGATTCCATTGAGCCCCAGGATCTGGCAAAGGAATTGGCCCGGGTGACCGAGACCCGCAAGTTTCTTCAATCCAGGGCAAAAGGAGAAAGGACAGGAGAGGGACTTTCCGCTTCTGAAATATGTGAAAAAAGAGAGTCATTTGCCCAGAGAGAGACGCGCATCCAGACAGAGATGGTAACTCTCAGAAAAGAGATCTCCCTGCTGGAGTCTTGGGGTGATTACAGGGCTGAGGACATTGAGACATTGCGGGCAAAGGGGCTCCATCTTCAGTTCTTCAGAGTAAGTCAGAAGGTGTTTGAGACTTTGCCTTTACAGAATGTTTTCTACGTAAAAATCAGTGAGGCAAAAGGAGAGATTTGCTTTGTAACCTTATCTTCCGAGCCTCTTTCTCTTCCGGTGCAGGAAGAGAAGATTTCCGCAAGGAGTCTTTCGACTCTTAAAGAGGAACTTGAAGCAAGGAGCCGGGAGCTTTCTCAAATAAATACTGAATACAATGAATTAGCCACTTACATTCAAGTGGTAATTGAAAAAGAGATTGAACTTACAGACCTTTTGGCCTATCGCAAGGCGATTCTCAACGCCCAGGGAGAGCTTGACGGAAAGCTTTTTATCACGAGATGCTGGTCGCCTATGCCTGAGGAGGAGTTGCTTGAAAAGATCGGCAAATCCTTCTCGCTTTACCACTACAGCGAAAAGGCAACCAAAGACGAACGGGTGCCTGTACTTCTTTCCAACAAGCCTGTCTTTGATTCCGGCGAGGACCTGGTTAAGGTATATTCCTATCCCAGCTATCAGGACTTTGACCCAAGCGGATTTGTTCTGTATTGTTTTGCCATTTTTTTCGGCATGATCCTGGGAGATACCGGATACGGCATGATTCTCCTTGGTATAACCATCATCATCAGCAGCAAAGTCAAGGATAAATCACCTTTTGTTGTACGTTTTTTCAGGTTGATGTACTTACTCAGCATATCAACCATTATTGTGGGAATCCTCAGTGCGGGTTATTTTGGAGTCAACCTCAGTCCCGATAATTTCCTATCCAAGATCTCACTTATGAACTTTAATACCAAAGAAGGCCAGAATGAGATAATGATCCTTTCCATTATTTTCGGGATGATACACATCTCCATGGCCCTTCTCATAAAGTTTAAGAACACCCGTGACATAGCCGCGTTATCATGGATCCCGGTAATATGGGGCGGATATTTTCTCGTCAGCTCCCAGATGGGAAAGGGTATTGACAACCCACCGGCAAAGTATGTGCTTATTGTTGGTCTCATAGGGGTCATGCTCTTTTCCTCAAACAGAAGGAACATCTTCCTGAGATTGCTTGAGGGTGTGAGTGGCCTGCTTGGCATTGTGCAGGTTTTCTCAGATGTGCTTTCATATCTGAGGCTTTTTGCCCTTGGTATCGCAACGGTTTACATGGCGCAGACCTTCAACATGCTGGCTTCTGATATTGCAAACGGGGTGCCCGTCGTGGGTTACATCCTTGGCGGCCTCGTTCTTTTCGCAGGTCATTCAGTAAACTTGCTTCTGGGCGTGATGGGAGGAGTGATTCATGGTCTGAGGCTTAATTTCCTTGAGTGGTACAGATGGTGTTTTGTTGGAGATGGGGTGGTTTATAAACCCTTCCGAATGATAAGATCACGTAATTAATAAAATTATAGAAGAGGAGATGTTGAAATGGATTTTTACACGATGCTCGGCTATGCTGGTTGTGCTTGTGCTGTAGGGCTTTCTGCCATGGGGAGCTCCATTGGATGCGGTATCGCGGGAGCTGCTTCCCACGGAGTCATGGCCAAGGTTGAAGAGGGACACGGCAAATTCATTGGTATCTCCGCTGCGCCATCTTCACAGACTATTTACGGTATAGTGCTCATGTTCGTTATGCTGGGAAAGATCAAGTCAGGCGCTGGGCTCGCCCTTCTAGGGATAGGGCTCTTCTGCGGACTGGGCATAATGACTTCCGCCATATACCAGGGAAAGGTTGCTGCCACTGCGATCCTTGCCTCTGCAAAGAAGCAGGAGATTTTTGGAAAGTGTTTTGCTGCCGTCGGCATAGTTGAGAGTTTCGCCTTATTTGCAATGGTTTTCGGCCTTATCGTAACCGGAGCAATTCAATAGTATATAGATCCCCGGCCTCTTCCGGCTCGCGCCTCCCAAGAGGCCCCGGAGAAGGCCACGGAAGCTTCATCTTGATCTTTACTCACCGTCTTTGAAGGAAAGCTTTGCCAATCGCCTCATGAAACCTCTGAGTTCCGTCTGATGTCCGTGCAGCAAGGCCTTCTGGCCCCGGCAAGGATCCCATAGCTGTTCTTGATGGCTCCTGTTATCACCGCCAGTCCATGGGTCTTGAACTTGGGGAGGAAGATCACCACATAGGCCTCGATCACTTCACAAGACACCCTACCTACTCCATATAGTTTACCGTGAAAATACACTCACCAACCCAGGGGGCAGGAGGCAGGGGTCGGGGGGCAGTAAAAGAAGGCTGCTCTCTCAGTTGTGGGAAAGGGGATTTTCATGCTCGGGGGTGATGAAATATTGCTCTCATGAACGTTTGGATGAAAGGCCGCCTGCGTTACATCGTTGCCGATGTTTCTGCAGCAACCCTTGGAGGCTTCTTCTAATCCGGTCTTTTCGAAGGAAAACTCGTTGGCGGTGTTGGGTCCATCCATTCGCAGGCTTCTCAGCGCTTTAGCCTTCGGTATCCCCGCAGCATATTGGGCTTCATATTGACACGGAGCATGGGCGCGTGAGAAGCTTCAGCCAGCAGGCACCATATGCGGAGCCTTGCGACCATAGATAACGGAGTCTCCCCGATGGAAAACATGCAGGATATATTCAGGCATTACCGTTTTTCAACCCTCGACGAAAATAACCTCGAAGAGCTCTCCATCATCCTTCTGCCTTCCTCCGATCAACTGGCCGAGGATTTCTCCGCCTACTTGCTTGATAATCCCTATACCGCTTCATACTTCCCAACAGGGGAGGCCATCCGGAAGCGAAAAGAGACCATGAAGGCCTGGTTTCAAGATCTCCTAACCGCAAAATACGATCCCCGTTATGTCTTAAGACTGCAGCGGATCGGCAAGGTCCACGTGAAGATAGGCCTTAACGGGCATTACGTTAATGCGGCGATGAATTTTGTCAGGAACTTCTGTGTGAGACGCCTCGGAGCGGAGGCGCTTGACGAAAGCCACCGTCAAGATTTATTTGAGTCGCTGGATAAGGCCCTTGATATCAGCCTTGACATCATGACGAGTTCCTATCGGGAGGCGGAACTTAAGAAGGTTTTCATTTCACAACGCGTTGAACTTTGGCTGGTACGCTGGGCCGAGCGCCTTCTTCATGGCTTGAATCTGATCCTCATGGTGGGTCTTGTTCTAATGGCCGCAGGAGTCGCATGGTTGCTTGTTTCAGATGTCCTTTTCGCCTTGAGGGACACCCTGGAGACAGGAGTCATCAGGGCACTAGGTTCACTTCTGATTTTGTGGATGATGATCGAGCTCCTCCATACACAGGTCGAGCATCTTCGGGGTGGCAGTTTCAGCGTGCAGGTTTTTGTGGAACTCGCCCTTGTTGCCTTCATCAGGAAGCTTTTTGTGGCCGCCATTGACGAAAAGAGCGCGCTCACTTTTGGCCTGCTTATAGCCGGCCTCCTGGTTCTTGGGATTATCTACTATCTGACGGCTCAAATCGCGCCACGAAGCAGGAGTTAACCTGGCTCAGCCAAACCCCATTATTGACAAAATCAGTATATAATCTTAGCTTTGACAAATTTTCGCTAAGACGCAAGAAGGATATAGTGGTGACTACAAGAAGGCATTTCATAGGGGAGCGTGGAAACCATTTTCTGAAGCGAGTTGAAGGAGATACCGCCGCCAACATTTCTGCCTGTTATCAGTGTGAGAGATGCACGAATGCCTGTCCTGTAAGCATGTTCATGGATATAAAACCTCATCAGGTTATAAGGTACGTGCAACTGGGTAGGCGTGATGAACTCCTGAAGTCTTCCACCATCTGGGTCTGCCTGTCGTGCGAGACCTGCACTACCTATTGCCCCAATGAAGTAGGCGTGGCCGAGGTTATCAACCATCTGCGAAATATTGCCGCAAGCTCTTCCATTCCTCCCGCCGAGCGCCCCCTCGCCCTTTTTCACAGGACGTTTCTTAAAGAGCTGCAACGCTTCGGCAGGGTCAACGAATTCTGGATGATAAACTCTTTCAATCTTAAGCCTGGAATCCTAAAGGAAAAATGGAAAAGCGGAGATCTCAAAGAAGAGTTGCTGCTGGGCATGAAACTCTTCAAGAAAGGCAGGCTTCACCTTCTCCCCAGTAGATCCAAAGGGATCAAGCGGATCAGGAAGATCATGAAGCAGAATGCGGGGATTATAGACAGATGAGGATTTCATTCTATCCAGGCTGTTCCCTTGAGGGTATGGCTAACGACTATGCCCGTTCCATAGTATCAGTCTTTTCCGATCTCGAGATCGGATTGGTTGAGATCAAAGACTGGTCATGCTGCGGAGCAACTGCCGCTCACAGCCTGAGTGAGTATCTCTCGGTTGTCTTCCCGGCAAGGAATCTTTCCCTGGCCGAAGGGATGGGACTTGACATAGTTTCTCCCTGCGCGAACTGTTTCAACCGGCTGAAGTACTCTCAGCACATTATAAGAAAAGGGCTCTACGACATCCCCTGGAAGGTCGAAGGAAAGAATACCGTATATGAAATAACAAGGTTTTTATCTCAACCTGAGATGTTGAACCGGGTGCAAAAAAGGGTTCTTCGACCATTGTCCGGCCTGCGAGTCGTCTCTTACTATGGCTGTCAAATGGTGAGGCCCCCCAAGATCACAGGCTTCTTTGATTACGAAAACCCCCAAAGCCTTGACAAACTTGCAGCCGCGGCCGGCGCCGAGGTGATAGACTGGTCATATAAAACAACCTGCTGCGGCGCAGGTATCGGGATGGGAAGGAAAGACATACAGAAGCAGCTTACAGGCCGAATACTGGAAAAGGCTAGACAGGCAGGCGCAGAAGCCGTTGTGGTCTCATGTCCTCTCTGTCAGACCAATCTTGATACGGCCCAGCCTCTGAAAGATCAAGAGGCTCTGCCCATATTTTACATTACCGAACTTCTGAGGCTCGCGTTTAATGAAAGGCCTGAATCCGGATGGTTCAATTCACACTTTGCCGATCCTTACACACTTATGGTCCAGAAGGGAATCTTTTAGGACAATCTTCTTATGGCAGATTTATCTCCTCAGAAATCCAGCATCGAAAAGACAAGCGGCAAGGTGCTTGTGGTTGGAGGCGGAATCGCCGGCATTCAGTGCGCGCTTGACCTCGCCCAGACCGGATTTTTCGTTTATCTGCTTGAGCAGTCCCCTACCCTTGGCGGAACCATGGCCATGCTGGATAAGACCTTCCCCACTAATGACTGCTCAACCTGCATGTTCTCCCCGAAGCTTGTCCAGGCTGCCCAGGACATTAATGTGGAAATATTGACAAGCTCAAGGATCATTTCCATGGAAGGCCATCCGGGTAACTTCAGGGTTCTTGTCGAAAGAAAGCCCAGATACATTGAGGAAGACAAATGTATCGCCTGCGGCAAGTGCGCGGAAAAATGCCCCAAGAAGGTACCTGATAGCTTTAACGGCGAACTCAAGACCAGGAAGGCCGCATTCCTTACCTTCCCTCAGGCCGTGCCTCTTAAGTACGCCATTGATGCTGAAAACTGCCTTTACCTTACAAAGGGCAAGTGCGGAATCTGCAGTAAGATATGCCCGGCGAAGGCGGTGAACTTCGCGCAGAAACCCGAAAAACTTAACCTTGAGATAGGGGCCATAGTAATTTCGACGGGATTTGAGCCTGCCTTGAGAAAAGAGCACGGAGAATACGGCTTCGGGCGATATAAAAATGTTGTCACATCTTTGCAATACGAGAGGATGCTTTCAGCCACAGGCCCATACGGCGGGCACCCAAAGCGTCCATCAGACGGGAAGGTTCCCCGAAGCGTAGCGTGGATACAGTGTGTCTTATCCAGAGATGCCGCTCGAAACAGACCGTTTTGTTCCTCTGTGTGCTGTATGCACGCCGCAAAGCAGGCCATACTGACCAAAACCCATGAACCCGAGACTTATGCGGTCATATATTTCATGGACATAAGGGCCCACGGCAAAGGCTTCGACGAATATGTTGAGAGGGCACGTTATACCCACGGGGTCAACTACCTGAGATCCATGATCTCTCAGGTCTATTTGAATCCTATCAACAATAACCTCGTGATAGAGACCTTCGACCCTCATGTGAAATGCAAGAAGGAAACAGAATATGAACTGGTGGTGCTTTCAAGCGGACTGAAGCCGACAGAGAGCTTTCTTGACCTTTCAAAGACTCTCGGGTTGCAGTGCAACCAGTACGGGTTTCTTAACGCATCATTTGACGATCCGGCATCAACATCTGTTCCAGGTGTCTATGTATGTGGCGCGGTAGAGGCACCGAAGGATATCCCTGAGACAGTCATCCAGGCGGGAACCGCCGCTTCGGACGCATCTTGCCTCCTTGCGGATGCAAGGGAATCCGCCATTCGAAGGCCCAATAAATTCGAGGAGGCCCCGCTCGATCCGCAAGCCCGAGTAGGAGTATTTGTGTGCCACTGCGGAACAAACATTGCCGGTGTAGTGGATGTAGAGGACGTGACCCGCTATGCCTCAAAGCTCCCCGATGTAGTCCACGCCGACCATTTCATGTTTTCATGTGCGAATGAAACCCTTTCAAAGATCGTTGACACCATAAAGGATAACCGGCTTAACAGGATAGTGGTGGCGGCCTGT
The DNA here is from genome assembly GCA_041753575.1 of Desulfatiglandaceae bacterium. GTDB lineage: Bacteria > Desulfobacterota > DSM-4660 > Desulfatiglandales > Desulfatiglandaceae > CG2-30-51-40. Next base: position 17,178 of record JBGSUA010000021.1, on the reverse strand, counting down.
TCACCTAAGACGCACGAACCAATATTTCAGGGAGCCCTGATGCGGGCAGGACTCAACCCGTATCTTTTTGAGCTGGTGAGCATAAGGGATCAATGTTCATGGGTACACAGCGACGACCCAAAGGCTGCGACAGAAAAGGCAAAGGATCTGATAAGGGCCGGCGTTGCCAGGGCCGCACTCCTTGAGCCATTAGAGTCCAGTACCTACAGAGTCACAAGATCCTGCCTGGTTATAGGCGGAGGGATAGCAGGGCTGAGCGCAGCCCTTGCTGTTGCCGATCAGGGGCTTGAGTGTCATTTGGTCGAAAAAGAAGAACGCCTCGGCGGCTTTGCCAATAACCTTACCAGAACCCTCGAAGGCGACTCCCCTCTCATGCTGATAAGAAATCTCGTAAAGAGGATCGAGCACCATCCAAAGATAAGGCTGCACCTTAAGACAGAGCTCACCGGCCACAAAGGCCAGATAGGGAATTTTTCAGGCACCCTTTGCTCTCCAAACGGAAATGAAGAAATCAATTACGGCGCAGTAATAGTTGCAACAGGCGGCAAGGCATACGAGCCGATTGAATATGATTACGGCAAGTATCCAGGAGTGACAACCCAGGTTGATCTTTCAAGAAGGATTCAGGAAGATCCAGCCTGGGCCGCAGGCCTTAAGAGCGTAGTAATGATACAATGTGTCGGCTCGCGCAACAAAGATTTTCCTCTTTGCAGCCGAGTGTGCTGTTCGGCGGCAGTCAAAAATGCCATTGAACTAAAGAAAGTCAACCCTGATATACAGGTGGTCATCCTTTACAGGGACATGAGGACCTTCGGATTCAAAGAGCTTTACTATCTTGAAGCAAGGAAAAGAGGAGTTCTTTTCTTCAGATATATCCCCCAGGAAGCTCCGGCCATGCACAGAGAAGATGACAAATTGATAATTGATTTCAAGGACAGGAGTTCCGGCGAGGAATTCCGGGTGATGTCGGATCTGGTCGTCCTCAGCACCGGGATAAGGCCGTCCGACGGGGCCATATCACTCGCTGAAAGGATCAAACTCGATAAGACGCCGGAAGGGTTTTTTCTGGAGGCCCACGTCAAGTTAAGACCAACCGAGTTTTCCATGGCCGGTTTTTTCCTCGCCGGACTCGCTCACAGCCCCAGATTCATACCTGAAAGCATAGCCATGGCAAAGGCCGCTGCCCAGCAGGCCATGAAGATTCTCTGTAAAAAAGAAATGAGCACCCTTGCGACAGTGGCATTTGTAAATCCTGACAGATGCGCATCCTGCCTGATATGTGTAAGGGTGTGTCCTTTTGGAGCACCATTTATTAACGATAAGGGTGTATCGGAGATATCTCCCTCCCTGTGTCAGGGCTGCGGCATCTGCGTCTCAGAATGCCCCGCGAAGGCGATTGACCTGAAACACACTACAGACCATCAGATCGAGGCCAGGATAGACGCGCTCCTTGAGACAGCCTTAGAATAGACACATTGCTTAGTGATGCCTACCGATAGCGATTTCAGCTCTTTGCCGGCATCTGGTCCATAATGAACTCGGAGAGGGCCGTTATGGTCAGGCTCGGATTTACGCCCAGGTTGGCCGGCACCACCGAACCGTCAGCCACATAAAGTCCAGGATAGCCGAACACCTCACCATTGAACCCCACCACCCCTTTTTCCGGCCCCTCAGCCATGGCACAGCCACCCAGAATATGGGCGGTGGTGGGCGCGTCTAATAACACCTCCGTCCAACTGCTGAGCGGTTCTCCATTCATCTTCGCAGCCAGGCGGCGGGCCACGTCATTGGCCACTGGAATGTAAGATGGAATGCGCTCCTGACCTGAAGGCAGGCTGCTGTTCATGCTGCGGCCGCCGAGCCGCCAGGGGCGAGGTGCATATTCCAGGCGCAGATAATTATCGCTGGTCTGCATAACCAGTAGAACCGAGGTGCAGGCCGAACTGCCCACAAACCACAGGTTGCGCACGAAATTGAAAGGATGGCGGATGACATTGCCGGCAAAGCGGATCTGCCTTGGAATGTGGCCCCCGCCATCGGTCAGGAGGGTCAACAGGCCGTAGAGCAGGTCTGAGCCCTTGTTGTAACGGCACATCTCCATGTGGGTGGCAGCGTCCGGGTAGATCCCCGATGTAATGGCTATCTGGTCGTTCCAGTTCACAGAACGGTCCCGCGAGCGCACCGCAAGAATGGCTTCGGAATTGGTTCGCACGAAGTTTCCAAGTTGGTCGGACAACCTTGGCAGCATACTATTGTGTCGGCATTTGAGCAGCAGTTTGACCGTTCCCATGACCCCGCCGCTAAAGATTACCTTGCCGGCATGGTAGGTCTTGAGCGACCGAAAAGGCAGAAGCGATCGCCGGGTGTGGACATCGTAGCCGCCGGAAGCAGGAACAACGCCTGTGACCTCGGTTTCAGGAATGACCTCTACCCCGTGCTGGTGCTCGGCAAGGTAGAGGTAGTTCTTGTCCAACGTGTTCTTGGCCCCCACCGGGCAGCCGATCATGCAGGCCCCGCAGAAGGTGCAGCCGGTGCGCGGTGGACCTTTGCCGTCAAAATATGGGTCAGCAACGGTGCGATCCGGTTCGCCGAAAAAGATACCCACCTCATTTTTATGAAAGGTGTCCTCGCCCCGAAGCTCAATGCCGACTTCGCGCAGCAATCGGTCGGCTCTGCCCACGGTAGGGCTGGGGTTGGCACCAAGCATCTGACTGGCCCGCTCGTAGTGTGGCGCCAGTCGCATCTTCCATCCGCCTTCTTTACCCCATTGGGGCTGGGTGAAAACATCATCAGGAGGGATGAGAAGCTGGTTGGCATAAACCAGGCTGCCCCCGCCTACACCGGTGCCATGAAGTACGGCCACGTGGCGCAAGAAAGTGAGCACCTGAATGCCGTAAAGACCAAGCTGAGGAAGCCATATGCTCTTTTTGAGGTTCCAGTTGGTCTGGGGAAAATCTTCTGTGCGGTAACGCCGGCCCTTTTCCAGAACCGCCACACGGTAGCCTTTTTCTGCCAGACGCAGGGCCGAGACGCTCCCGCCGAAACCAGATCCGATCACAATCACGTCATAGCCCATTCCAAATCTCCTTCCTTTCCGGAGTGACTTGACACGACGCTCGCCAACCATTAAGCTTTCATATTAGAAAAATGGCTCCCAAAACGCAACGAAGAAGTAGCTTTTGTTTTCAAGGAAAAGCCCAGCGATGCTGCCAAGCCATCCAAAACCGCGTCACAGTCCTGGGAAAGGGACTATCAGACTATTACCTGATATTTTTTCTATCCTGAACCCTCGGTTTAAGACACCGACCAGCAGGGCTCAGATGCACTTATATACCATCCTCGTTTGATCGCCATAAGTGATACAAATATGATACAAACGGCCAAGAAGATCTATACCTCTGAGGACGGGTCTATCGTCGCTGAGAAGGGTTTTCTGGTCGTGGTTGACCCAGGCTGCGAGGAGAACACTGCCAAGGATTTCTTGAGACTGAGCAGGCGAAAGAAGATCCCCATAAAGTATGCGTTCCTTACCCATTCTCACTGGGACCATGTGCACAACATCGGAAAGCTGAAAAAGGCATTCAAGGACCTGGTGGTCGTCGGGCACAAGAACAACCCCAGGGCGAAAGTACTGATCCGGCGCAAAAGCTATTTCCATTTTGGAGAAAGCAGCTATGAGGTGATCCCGACTCCCGGCCACTGCGAGAGAAAAGACGACCTGTGCATCTATCTGCCTGATCAGAGGATTTTGTTCTCAGGCGACACAGTTCAGCCGCAGGGCGTGAGCTATGAGCAGTGCAATTTCTGTACCCCTGTGCCCTATTTCGAATATGGTGATGAGTATCTTTCCTCGCTTCGGAAAATCGCCAGGCTGAAAATCAAATATGTCATAACCGGCCACGGCGCGGTATTACCAAAGGAGTCTATTGACATAACCCTCAGGAGCGTTAAGGAGATAGCTAAGTTGAGCAAGGATGTTTCCAAGACAAACAGGAGTGGCATAAACCAGAATGTTAAGAAGCTTGCTCAAATCGTCTTCAGGATCATTTCTGAGAAGAGGAATTTCAAGCAGGTGGAGGAGCGGCTTAAAGACCCTTATTATAATGATCTTGATGTTAAAGGCATCATCTATTTTATCAAAAAGTACAGGAACCTGGGGTAAAACAGATGAATGAAGTAGGATTGTTGGAGAACAGGGGCGACAGGTTCACTGAGGATGTGGCTCAAGGACTTACTGAGAAAGGCCTGCGGGTCGAGTACATGCAGTTCCGGCACGTGGAGATGCCTATCCATTGCGACTACCGGATCATCATTGACAGGTTAAGCTTTCAGGACGAGTTTCTGAGGACAATTTTGAAGAATTTCTCTCTTAAGGGGAGTTATGTCATCAACAACCCCTTCACGAATATCTGCGACGACAAAATCACCGAATATACCATGTGCCTGGAAATGGGCATACCCCATCCCAGGACTATCATTCTGCCTAAGATCAACGAGGAGGAAAGCGATGCGGTCAAGATGCCGGACCTTGATGAGTTAAAGATCAATTTCCCGATTGTGCTTAAGCCATACAGGGGCTACGCGTGGCAGAATGTCTTTTTCATAACTGCCATGGAGGAACTAAAGAAGGTCTATGATGAGAACTGCAGGAAAGACATTTACATCCTCCAGGATCTTATCAAGTACAGGACCTACTATCGGGTGTATGCCTTCAGGTTCTTCGAACCACTGTTCGTGAGGTATTTCCCGAATGAGAAGAAATATGTCGTGAGCGACTACTCCGACATCAAAAACATCTATGACAAGATAAAGACATACACAATGCAACTGAACAAGGCCCTTGACTATGATTTCAATTCCTTTGAATGGGCGATAGATGACAATGACCAGCCATATCTTATAGATGCCTTTAATGAGACGCCGGATATCCTTCCATGGGAAATCCCGCCGGAGTACTACTGGAAGATCGTTAAAAATTTCTGCCTTATCGTCGAAAAAATTTACCCGACAGATGAGCACAACCGATGGCCTTTCAACTTCTGCCTCTAAGCCCTTTTCCTATGCTGCGCTGCACCCAACCCGATTCCCTCCGACATGATTTGCCCTATCTCCTTGACTCATAATTGAAACCTTAGCCGCCATCCCGAACCTTGGAGCGGTCCCCATGTTTGGTAATGCCCCCTATCCGGTTTCGGTGCCGGCTGTCTTTGGAGGAGATGACTATGGGGTGCCCGTGCGATGGGTCCAGCTTGTTTGGCAACGAACCGATCCCATGCCCTATGACTCTGTGCTTGAGGAAATACGCTTCAATTACGACAACCGTTTTGGAGAGGATTCGCCCGACAATCCTATATACCTGAAGGAGTCTATTTCCTCGGTTCCCGCCCTGAATTCGCGGGGTGTCTTGATATTGGCTTTGCTCATTATCAGCTCGACCGCATGGTTCATCAGGAGAATAGTGTTTCACAGTTAGAGTCTTCCCCATGCCACAGGATATCAACTGAGCACCTAAGCAAGGCCTGATTTGTGTTTGATCAAGTTGATTGCCTTCATGGTCATTACAACTTGACCATGCTGATTAAGTGTTTCACAGTATGACTGAAGAATACCGCACTCAGGTTTTGAACGCGATCGCCTGGTATCCGTAACCGTTACTCGGAGCGATAGAGTGTCACATGGTCTCACAGGGACAAGCCAATGGAACTCCTCCACGCCAGGCGATACCAGGCTGGCCACATGTGAGAGATAATGATCTACGAAAAGACGCATCGTGAGGCTGGCTGAATGCCAACCAGCGCGAAGTTTTCCCTCGCGTTTACGGAGTTAGCAACCCAGAGCAGTAGGGCGGCCAGCGATGACGGTCTTTTACAGCCTGAGGTTTTAGCTCGTGTTTCAAACCCCAAGCCCGACAACATCGCTTTCCCTGAAGCGATAATACCCTTTTTCCGTCATGCGAATGAACGGGATGGCAGGTGTGGTAAGGACGCTCAGGGTCAGATGTGCAAAATCCAAGGTTGTCCCCAGTGAGGTCATGATTTTCTGGAAGCTGTTCAGCCGGTCTGCAAGTTCCGGCATCTTCAGTTCCGAAACATACCCCCCAGCGCGAAGAGAGAGATCCATCTTCAGCCCTCCGTCCACAAAGACCGCGGTTCCTCCCTGGATGTCTATCAGGCGGTTGACGGCAGCGGCCAGATCCTCATCGTTTTCGCCGATCCCGATAATACCGCCCGCGTCCCAGCAGAGGGTCGTGGCAACTGCCCCCCGTTTCTGCCCCCATCCCCGGACAAACCCGATAAAGGCCTCTCCCCGGCCGCTGACGCGCTCCATGAAGAATATCTTCAACAGGTCATTTTCCGGATCGGCCGCCAGAAGTCCGGAGACAACCCTGGGGCGCCCTCTTCCCTCGCGCGCCACCAGACCACCCTGCTGAATATCCAGGGTCCTAACCATCCCCTCCCCGTCAGCAAGGGATTCGGGGACACCCAGATCAGCCGGCGAAACGTGTGCGGCCCTGACCGTGTTCATGAGCCGATCCGGATACTCCGCTGGGGGGATACTCACTTGCATCCGACCCTCTTTGGCTATCACCCGACCTTTTGAGATCACCAGTTGCGGTTTTATAGTTTGGGAGTCCGGTAGAATAAGGATGTCCCCGTGACGACCGGGGGCGATCCCGCCTATCAGGGTGTCCAACCCCAGATGTTCGGCCGGATTGAGCGTCACCATACGGACCACGTCCATGGGAGCGATTCCCAAGTCAACCGCCTTTTGAACCACATCCTGCAGGTAGCCATTTTGCATAAGGAGAGCGGGATTGGTGCCGTCGGTCACCAGGATAAGCCTGCGAGCATCAATTTTGCCCTGCAAAGGGATGATTATCTCCAGATCCCGGCGGATATCTCCTTCCCGGATCATCGCGTAAAGCCCCATCTCCAGGCGGCTGAGCACGTCTTCTGTGGAAATGGCCTCATGGCAGGACTCCACGCCGGTGGCAGCATAGCCAGCCAGTTTTCTGTCAAATGCCCCGGCCGCGTGACCCTGGACCGATTTCCTCGCCTTCTTGGTCTCACGGATGAGTTCCAGCACCCGATCGTCAGATGTCAGGATCGTTCCCTGCCAGAATGATTCTCCCAGCCCGATGACACGAGGGTCTTCAAAAAGCCCGACCATCTGTTCCGGCCTGATCATAAGCGGTTTCACGGCTGGACTAAGGGAGATCATGGGCGGAACCAGCGCGTAAATCTTGATGGGACAGAGATCTGTCTGATCCAGAAAAATCTTCACCCCATCCGCACCCAGAGTAAACCCGTAGCATTCCAGTTCCGTTACGATGGTAGTTACGCCCGAAGGGATGGCATACGAGAGGAATTCGGGAATACTAAAATAGTTGATCAGGTGGGTATGGGCATCTATGAACCCCGGACAGATCACAGCACCGCCGGCATTTATCACCCGTGTCTCGGGGCCGATGGTATGCTCGGCGTCGGGTCCCACATAGGCAATCCACTCATCCACCATGGCGACGGAACGACCCGGCAGCATCCTCCCGGTATACACATCCATCAGTGTCCCGTTCCTGACCACCAGATCGGCAGGGCGCTTCCCCAAGGCCGTATCCACAAGCTTACGTATGTCTCTGCCTGACTCCATGGATTAACCTCCCGAAGACGTCCACAGCTCAATCGCCATATTCGTAAAAGCCCTTTCCGGATTTCCTGCACGCCCATCCAACCTCAACCATTCTTCGAATCAGTCCCGGGGTCCACTGATTCGGCTCAAGACCGAATGGTCCGCGCCCGATCATATCCGTTACTGGCGGGAAAAAGCCAAGCCGCTTGAACTCAAAGGAGGCCTTGGGACACTGCTGCAAGAGTTCTCAAAGACGCACAAGCGCCTCTGGTCCTTTGAGGCCTTGGTGTATCAACCAGCATCCTATTATTAAACCCGTTCTGCGACACCTCCCCAGCCAGTGGACATACACCTTAATGCCTGAACGAAGAAGCGCATTGATTTTTATTCGGGAAGATTCCTCGCCCTTGTCTCTGGGGTATTTACCTGCAAGGAGCTTCCCCGGGACAACCCAGTAACAGTTTTCGATTGGCAGAGTAGTCATATCACACCGAAACCTTTCAATGTCTCTTGAACACATGCCGCAAGAAGTGAAAAGCTATGGGGCTATCCTTAATCGTACCTGGCCCGGGTCGCTTCATCGGCCATGGAAGGCTCAATAAGCGGCTTCCAGACAGGATCCTCCCATGTGCCAAGATCCGCATGCATGTCGAGATACTTTTTTGGTATAGGGTGCGTTCCTACGACGACCTTGACCGGATAGCGTTTTTCGAGGAAGGCCTTGAATGTCCGGATATGAGGGCAGGGAGGATAACCAACGACCATTCCGGTGGCAAAATGAATAACCTCAGCCCCATTTTTAACCATCTCGTCGCCGGCATATTCAATGTTCCCTCCGGGACAGCCATCACACGTTGTAAAACCAACCAACTCCAAATCGGTGTCCGGGTAAATGCTGAATGCCCCTTCCTTGTTCTTCATCGCTCGGAAACACTTTCCTCCCGCACAGCGGTGGTAACGATCGCATATAATGATTCCAATCTTGGTCTTTGAATTCATTTCAACTCCTCTCTCTGATTCATTGATCAGATCTTGTACTCTTGGACTATGTCATAGGGTTGACATAAGGCTGAAGCTCACCGGAGGAGACAGAGTGCATGGTTAGCGAATATTGTTTTTGTGTTTGTTTGTAGTTCAGATCAATAAAGTTTTTCTTCCAATTGTAGGATAAGTTAATCGAATGCATATTTGGTGTAATGTTAAGCCTGGATATAAATGTTATTATGTGTTGTTCATTCGATGATGATAAAATATAGATGATTTCGAGTAGAAATTTTCCAGTTTTGATATTTATTGATTCATGTTTTACATATGCATTGATAGAAATATCTCCAAGATAATATACTTTTCCAGGCTCCACATTGAAAAATATACTTTCAAAGTTTGTAACCGGCGGTTCTTTTTGACCAGCAGACGATCTGTCCCAGTTGAAAAGTGGGTTTGGGGAGCCAATGAAACGAAAAAGATTCATGGCTCCCGGACGAGAAAACACTGGAAGGTCAAGAAAGCCATCAACATAGAAAAATTATTGTTACATCTTATTGAAAGTTCAACAAAAAGTAATATGGTAAACTTATTTATACCGTTTTTGATACCGTTTCCTGACGCAATGTTTTCTTGTCCCTTCGATGGGGAAACCAGCGTAGGTTTCTTGATCATCGTATTTGATGAGAGGTTTCCGGTCAAGGGAAAATCCATATATATATGCTCTTGGAGCTGATCATAGGCCTGCTTTAAGAGAAGTAAAACGCAGACCAGCAGCTCGGCCGATACTTTTTTAGGTTATCACAACCACCCTATTATTTCCACAAGTCGAGAGAAAACCCCAGCCGATGCTGGAAAAGCCTAACCAAAAACAGGTCAAAATACTATCCAGTCTTGGATTCAAAATCCGAGAAGATAGGGTCCTACAGAAGTAATTGCCATTTTTTAGAAATGGCAAGTGGCTGATATTTTTTTGTGATGCTAACTTGTAAAGTCAAGTTTGAGCTTTGAAACAACCTTGTTTAGTGGGAACTCCTAAGGGTCATGGTGACCGTACACATGGCTGAATTCGACTGGAATCCGCTGGCGCATGGAGGATGTAACACACCTTCGGCCACAAGGTCTTCTACAGACCCCCCTGACGGAAGGGACGGGACAGGCTGATATACGGGCCTTTCAGCAGGGGCGATTTGCGCGTCTCATTGAGGGAGAGGAGCCGCCGCATCTGCCCATGCAGCCCCTCATCGGCAAAGGGATAGGCCGCAAGCTGGTATCGCAGAAAGCTGCGAACCACTGATAGGCCATTGCCAGGTCGGATTCTGCTTCCTCTCTGACGATCAAGGGCTTTTTCATGATCCCGATTTGTTACGAATTCGTTCCCTGACTTCGACCCAGGGAGACCCGAAATGTGGATTCCGGCGATATGCTTCCAACCGGCGATTCCAGTTCCCTTTTCTGATCTTCGCTGATTGGAACGGCCTCAGGGACCGCAGCAATGCTATCCCAGATATCTTCGACCATCTGAAGCCGCTCAGCAACGCTCAGTTCCGAAATGTCTGATGTTCTCGTGCTCATAGCGCCCTCCAATCTTGCATGATGCGTGTTTCCAACGCCGTCTGATCCCCCGCGGGAAAACCACCGCTCAATGGCTTATCAAGTTTCATGCGGCAACCGTCTCCAGTGCCACATGTATCTCATTTTTGCAGGAACGTGCGGCATATCGAAGGCATGCGTAGATATCCTCTCTCGTCAGGTGTGGATCATCTTCGAGGATCTCTTCCTCCATGGTGATCCCCCTCCTTTACAGACTCTCAAGATCCAGCAGCCTCGCACTGCCCTCACGGACTGCGGCCATTCGAGCCTGAACCTCAGCGATCCAGGCCTCCCGAACCTCCTTATGTTCGTAATCGATACTGGTCAGGATCAATTCCGCAAGCTCGACCCTCTCGTTGGGCGGCATTTTCAAGGCCTCTTCCAAGAGTCTGTTTTCCATCTGTGTCTCTCCCTCGAATTGAATAAATTCTCAATTTGATGCACGGCTACGGACAACATCTTCCTATTTTTTTCAGGCTGACGTCAGCTCTGTATTCATTATCCGCAAGTACCGCATCAATCAAACAGCCTCCCCTGTTTCATTTTGGTCAACTCGTAAGGCGCTGACGGTTCTGCGACCCCTGTGTGCGCCTGGGTTTCGAGGGCGGCGACAAGGGTGCGGTATTCGACCGGACCAAGCGATTCCCGGAGGAGGTTATGCCAGGGGCCATCCGGGGTGTGAGGCTCCAGGGCGAGAAGACGCCGCATGACCGTTCGGCAAGCATCGCTATGCAGTGTGTCGCCGCAGGCCTTTAAAGCCTCCGACCTCTTGGCTTCCGCCACCCGTCCGGTCGCGCCAAATAGGATCTGAATGCGGTCATCCTGCACCAGGATGAACCCCCGCTCGGGCATGATCCGGGGTTTCCTGCTCCAGAGCCAGGACAAGATGATTTACCTGCACAACCAGAATATGTACGCGGTCCAGTTTGGACATTTCAAAAAGCGTGTCGAAGATGGACTATCCCTGGCAGACATAATGGAAGAGGCCGCAAAGGTCCGCATCTATAACGGCAACCTGGGTCTTGTATGGTCCATTGATGCGGCAGAGGGGCTATTTTCAGTGCTCTACCCTGACCCCTCCGGCGATAACAGGATCGTGATCTATGCTTTCGATGATTTCAAGAACATCGTTGATCTGGGTTACGCCCTTACCATCCACAAGGTTCAGGGCAATCAGTTCGATTATACTTTCATTCCCATGATCAACAGCTTCTATATCATGCTTAACAGTAAGCTCATCTATACGGCCTTAACCAGGGCAAGAAAACGCGCGGTCGTGATGGGACAGCCAATGGCCTTCCGGAAGGCCTGTCAGTCGCTTGATGAGACTGTCAGGCAGACGTTTCTCGGATTGGTTTGAGTGTTTCTAACATCCACCTCGTCGCAAACAGAAGACCATATCCTGCCTTGATTCGCAAATCGTTTTGAGTTCTTCCCTTTGAAGATCGATTCGGCAATAGGATTTGCGGTTTTTCACGGCAGAATCTCATTAGGCTTCCTCCTTAGGTTTGTAGTGTGATTGTACCAGAAGGCATTTATCAAGCCTCAGGAGGAGACCTTGAAAAGTATCAGGCGGCTCGATGGGATGCCACGCTGTCACACCCGTAAACAAATAGTTGCTACCTCCGATTTTCATTTTTTGAATAGCTCAGAATGTGACCCAGTTCTTTCCAAGTACAAGTTACCGTTTGTGATTCTATAAATTAGCACCCAGTCTGGTTCTATGTGGCAGTCGCGATGGCCTTCCCAATTTCCGAATAGTTGGTGGTCTCTATGCTTTGATTTCAGGGATTGCCCCGCAAGAAGATCTTCAATGACGGCTCTCAATTTACCAACATCCTTATTTTGTTTCTTAATCCTTTTATAATCCCTCTTGAATTGAGTGGTATAATGCAGGTTCAACTATCAAGCTCCTGAAATAATGCATCAACAGAGTCGGCTTTATGAAGATTTTTTCCGTTCTCAGTATCTCTGAGTGTTTTAGCTGTAACCTCATTAGGAATTTTTAGCTCAAAAGGGATTCCGTTATGTAATGCTATTTGGGAAAGGTACATGGAGATAGCCTCTGACATTGATATATTTAATTTTTTCAATATGATCTGGGCGCTTTCTTTCGTTGCCGGGTCGACACGTGTTTGAATTATTGCTGTTTTTGCCATAGTTTTCTCCTGATTACGAGCATATGTATTGACAATATCATTACAAACACTATACGGCTTACTCTAAAAATTTCAAGGTAATTTTCTAGTAAGCCGATTACAACCCCACCTTTCCCTATATAGGGGGGCCACAAAGGCCGCCTTATCCGCATTGATAAGGCCGATGATTCTTTCCATGGGGAATTATCCCAGATGCGTCAGCGGATTCAATCAGCTAGAACCAGCGTGACAATTGAAGAGCTTGGGCCAGGGCAGACTAAGGCCATCACAATGGAAATCGCTTTTCTCGGAAGGGCTGGTTTCAGGATCAATGAACCGGAACAGAGATACAACCTCAAGTCCCTCAAGGGGGATTTTTCCGGACTGCAATTGGTTTCATACATGTATGTGGGGTTAAAACAAATAGCGCCTGAAGCAGACCCAGGGATTGACCTGTCCAAAGAATACGCCACGGCCTTGGACTTTCTTAAAGGCAGAGATGTTCCTCAGCAGAGCTGATAAGACTAATTCAGGACTTCTATGGAAGACAGTTTCGCCAGATTATAAGGCATGATCTAGAAGCGGCGCTACCTCTTTTCTCCTTTTGCTTGAAAAGGTCAAGTCCGCATAGGTATTGACATTACTCCGGCCGCATTCAAACAGCTTCCCCTGAGTCATTTTGGTCGCGTCTTATGGCACTGAACCCACCTTGACCTCAGCGTAAACGGTAGTTTCTGTACTGTAAAGAAGTCTTCGTACTGGTGGCAATGGTGACCACAGCATGATTATGCTGCCATTGTCTCCTTGGATATCTCTTTGAGTACTCCATATTCAGGTAAGTTTTGGCTCTCCCGCAGGTGTCAGCTATATGTTTGAGGCGGGCAGCAGAAGCATCATTGCAGAATGCCCATCAAGGAACGCGCCTACTACCCTAGTCCTCCTCACCTCCCGCAGGATTCTCTCGATCATTACCCTTGTTCCTTCTGAAATACCTGAGCAACGCAAACTGAACACGGTCAGAGACAAGCTCTTTGAAAACGCTCTTCTCCCAGAAGGGAAGAACCGTTTCCTTTATACTGAACAAGCCTCTTTGCTTATCGAGGATAAAGAAATCCTTATCGGTGTTGCTGAGGAAGTTAAGAGGCATCTGTTTGAGCTTTGAAACAACCTTGTGTAGCGGGAACTCCTCAGGAGCATGAGAACGGGCAAGTTCAGGGTAGTCAGCCATACGGTCCCTGTGTGTAAGGAAGTACGACAGAAAACCCTTCGCTATTTCTTCAACTTCCCATGCTCCGCCGGGAAGGCCCAATAATACCGTGAGAACGACCATCTTATAGGAACGCACCGGGTTGAGGTCCCTTTCAAGATGCTGAAGAAAGGCCTCTCCCTGGGTGTCAAGGAGGCTTTCTTCAAAGGGAGGAAGGCTGCCCTCGCAGTATCTCTTTGCCCTTATCCAATTGCCGAATGCGCGGATAAAGGCCATTGGATCTATCTCGATTCCGCTTCCGTAAAGATCGGTAAGATTCGGGGATCTCCCGAGGCATTGTCTTATGTCCTGATACAACGCACTGAGTCTTTCTTGTGGAGAAAGCCTCTCCGATATTATCCTTCGTATCTCTTCATCCCATATCCTCTCGACCTCCAGGTCAGGGCTGAAAAAGCATCCACGCGGGAGGGTTCCCTTGATCTTGCTTATTCCCATCTTGCAGGCTTTCTCGAAGAAATGCTCAACGGATGTATACCCCGCGAGGGCAAGAGGCGCCACATTGGCTTTACGGAAGTTCCCCACAAAATCAATCGCCACAAGAAACTCCTTCCCCGGCGAGTTTCTGAGGCCTCTTCCGAGTTGCTGGAGAAAGACCGTGAACGACTGTGTAGGTCTTAGAAAAAGCACATGGGTCACATTTGGTATGTCGAGGCCTTCGTTAAAAATGTCCACCGAGCATATTACCTGCAAAGGGTCTGACTCAGATTCCAGCCTCCTTATTGCTCTTTGTCTCTCTTCCTCGTCGGTCATACCGGACAAGGCGGTAGCTTCGATCCCGAAATCATCACTCAGGTGTCTCGCCGTATATGCAGCATGATTTATGGAGCTGCAGAAGGCCAATGCCTTTATCTTGCCATGGGATGGGAGAAATTTCTTTAAGTTCCTTGCAACCACATCAGTCCTGCGGTCGGTACTAAGAGCCGTCTCAAGCTCGGCTTCATCGTATCCGGTTCCCCTCCAGGCAATGCGACTATAATCTGTTTCATCATAAACAGCGAAATACTGAAATGGGCAGAGCCACCCTCGATCAACCGCTTCGAGGAGACGCACCTCGTAGCCGATCTGATAGTCGCAGAGCGCCAGGACATCTCTTCCGTCCATTCGCTCCGGAGTGGCAGTCAGGCCAAGAAAGAAACGGGGTTTAAAGTATTCGATGACCTTCCGGTACGAAGCAGCCTCAGCATGATGAAACTCGTCAAGGACGATGTAGTCGAAGAAATCAGGAGAAAAGCTTTCAAGGACGGTTTTTCTGCCGAGTGTCTGAATCATGGCAAAGATAGCATTCTGCCCGAGGTTTCCTTTTCTCCCTCCACCCAGGATACTGCCAAAGGACTTATCGCCAAGTGCGCTCCTGAATGTTTCAAGGGCTGAATCCAGGATATTTTCCCTGTGGGCGATATAGAGGAGGGATGCGCCCTTAAAAGCACTGAAGTCAAAAGCTGCAAGATAGGTCTTACCATTATGCAAATCTTTCCATAATGGCAATTATGTAAAGCGTTTACTTATGTAAAGTATCAAGCGTAATCCACTACTGATTCTTACATTTTAATTTTGTAACTTTCCATAATGTTTCTCACAAAAACCACTATACGAGGAGAAAATTATGGAAAAGGTAACACTCCAAGAACTGAGTACATCTGTTCTCACAGAATTGCAACGGCTCGGATATGCTTCCGAAACCATTGCATCCTATCGCCGGACCTACCAAAGACTTATTCGTTATGCCGAGTCCAACCAAATTCAACAATATTCCATAGAGGTGGGAGAGAGGTGGTTAAAGGAATCGTTTGGAATTGATCCCCGTCTCGTAGTTAAAAATAGGGAAGCATACAATTCAAGATGGTACTACCTAATCCGGCCCTGCCAATGCCTTACGGAATGGCAGCTTCATGGGTACATCGCATTAAAAAAGCAAGGGAAGCTTGCTTCTCAGGCGATTCCTCATCAATTCAAAAACGGATATGAATCATACGTCAGTTTTTGCCGAGATGCAGATTATTCCGAACGAGGCACCTATACAAGACTTAATCGAATAAAACGTATGCTGCTCTATTTTGATCAACAAGGAGTATCGAGTTTTAACGATATCACCGGTAGAACGATATCGGCATTCTTGGCGACCCAAATAGAATTGGACAGCCGAACCATCGCAACGATGCTCTCATCGTGTCGTGTCTTTTTCCGCCATCTTTATCGCATGGGATTGACCCAAAATGATCTGACTGAAAAATTACCAGTAGTAAAAGAAAACCGGCAGTTCAAACTACCGAAGGTGTGGCGACAAGAAGATATACTGAGCGTTCTAAATTCAATAGATCGCGGAAACCCCGTCGGTAAACGCGATTATTCAATTTTAATGTTGATCACCAGATATGGACTACGTTCTGCCGATGTCAAAACAATGAAGCTGCCCAATCTGCGCTGGAACGAAAATGTAATTGAGATCATACAGAACAAGACTCGGAATCCGTTGCGATTACCGTTATTGCGTGATGTCGGGTGGGCAATCATTGACTATCTGCAACATGGCAGACCACCCTCTGAGCATTCGGAAGTTTTTCTAACCTCTACGATCCCAATACGACCGTTCGGCATTCATTCCAATGCACTGAATTCTATACTGGCAAAACGAGTCCAGCAAGCGGGGGTACGACTCCCACGCGATGTACCAAAAGGTATGCATTCCCTTCGCCACACCTTGGCAAGCGTCATGCTCGCAAATGATGTGGAGCTTCCGATCATCTCTTCTACTCTCGGTCACGTTACATCTGAAGCCACAGGTATATATCTACATACCGATATTTCGCGGTTGAGAGAGTGTGTTCTCGATCCGGAGGAGGTGTTGTCTCATGAAGAAAAATGAAAAAACGTTCACACACATTGTGAATGACTATATCAAGGAGAAGCGGGCAATCGGATACAATTTTGAGAAAGCGGCTCATGCCCTGCGACGTATCATTCATCTCCAAAATGACATTGACCCCGACCTTCCCATTCTTTCAGAAGAACTTGTAAATCGATGGATCGAAAAGACAGCATGGGAAAACGAGACGAATCGAAGTCACCGAATCTCTGTACTTAGGGGGCTTGGGGCTTACATGATACGAATGGGCTACAACGCAAAAGTTATTCCGCTACGATTGGCACCGTACCGAGAATACCCGTATACCCCATATATCTTTTCCGAACAGGAACTCGGCCTAATGCTTGGAGCAATAGATCGCTTGTGTGAAAATGGCATATCAAGGCATTCCGATCTGATCTTCCCGATCGTGTTCCGTATCCTTATGGGTTGCGGAACACGAATCACAGAGACATTGCACATTGAAAAGAACGACATTGATTTGAAGAGTGGAACGCTGATTCTGCGCCATACGAAAAATGCAAAGGAGCGGATCATTCCGATGGCAGCATCTCTTGTAAAGAGATTCAGGTTATATCAAACAAAATGCCAAGTCTTTCGAAATTTCGATTCCACAACCTGGTTTTTCCCCAATGGGCATGGATTGCCCTACAGCTCTAGGACAGCATATGAACTATTCAGAAGAGCCCTATCGATTGCCGGAA
>JBGSUA010000020.1:0-4730 GCA_041753575.1 Desulfatiglandaceae bacterium | reverse complement strand
TCTGGCTTCAGCCCTCTTGATGTAGGGAGCATACATCGCCATGTAGTCGTCTATCCCGAAAAATACGGTTTCTTTTTCCATGAAGGCTGCATATCACATCCTTCACAACTATGCAAGATAATATGTCGTAGTAGAAGTAATCCCATTAAGTCAATCTCTAAATGGCTAATTACTTGACTTAACTGAAGTTGTCAGGCTGCAAGAGCCATTGGCCGGACAAGGGAGCGCATCTGCTTCATGCAGCCAGCCCTTACATGGCCAAGGGCCATCGCCATCATTACTGCTGTGGCTAAACCAACTCTTGTTTGCATCTTGGCTTTTCCTCGTATGTGATGATTTACTGTCTCTGTACCGCTCAGTGGCGCTGGGGTTATGCCTTCCCTCAAATCTGCAAATGTAAAGGGCGTCCCCTTTGTCAATAGTTTAGATTAAAATCGAAACTATTTGATGATAGTTTCGATTTGGAGTATGCGTATCAGCATGGACGCAATCTACTATGCCCTGAATCCCTGGTGGGAAGGAAAGGAAATCGATACCGGCATAAGTCGTGATGCCTATCTCGCAAAAATCCCGGCTTACCTCGCCCGGATACAGATCGAAGTCTTTATCGGCAGCAGGCGCACCGGCAAGACCACCCTTCTGAAACAGTTTATAAAGGCCCTCCTGCAAAAAGGTAGCTCTGAAAAGGATATCTTCTAGCTTGCCATGGATCACCCTGCTTTGTCAGGGATATCCATATCACAGCACGTCCGCAACTTCCGTAAGCGCTTCATGCACGACCGCGACAGGAAACTTTATATTTTCCTGGATGAAGTCCAGGAAAGCCCTCAATGGGAGGCCGAGATCAAGGCCCTCTATGACCTGGAATCACTCAAGCTCTTTTGCACCGGTTCAACCTCCTCATTGATCGAAAGACAAGCCGGGAAACTTACGGGCAGACAAATCGTAAGCACCGTTTTTCCGCTCAGCTTTAATGAATATATACGCTTCAGAGGAGAAATGCCGTCCCTCTCGCAGGATTATAAATACGAGCAGTTGGCTGACGACTATTTGCACATTGGAGGGTACCCGGAGCAGGCACTGAATCCCTCCCAGGATTATATGGCAAATCTGTTGGAGGATATCCTTGCCCGTGATTTGACGCGCCTTTATCCTATCAAGAAGTCTTATGTTCTGAAGGACTTATTGAGGCTGATCGCCGCTTCCACAGGGTCGCGGACCAGTTTTAATAAATTATCCAAAGTTCTGGGGCTTTCTGTTGATACGGTTAAGGAATATGTCGGTTACCTTGAAACGGCTTTCCTTGTTAAGACTGTAGAAAAATGGACGACTTCCTATGCCGAAAAGATATATGCTCCCAAAAAAATCTATCTTTGGGATAACGGTCTGAAAACGCTCTTGACAGGAAGCGGCGACGAAGGAAGCAAGGCGGAAAATGCCGTTTTTATGGAATTGCAGAGAAATAGCATTCCTTGCGGCTACTATGCGGAAAGCCAAAGGGAAGTTGATTTTGTTGTCGGTTCAGTGGCCGATCCTTTGCCGATAGAAGTCAAATACGTAACCAACTTTGACTGGAAGGACAGACGTTTTGACGGCATTAGACTTTTTCTGAATCGCTTTCCGAAGGCTAAAAATGTCCTGTTGATCACAAAGAGCGTTGATACCACAACCACCGTGGATAACGTCTCTCTTAGTGTTGTACCTTTGTGGAAGTTCTTGCTTGATCCAGGGATTATAAACCAGGAAGCGCATTTAGGTTATTGAACTCCATTACTGTCTCCCTGCCGAGCTAAAACTGCAAAAGTAAACAACGTTATAAACTTCTGATGAATACCAAGCTGCATCTCCTGAGTCATTTATCGGAGAGATCAAGCGAACCGGAAAGGTGCTTTATGCTTCTTGAAACCCTACTTATATTTAACCCTTCTTCAGAATTATTGCCTCCGCTGAAAAAATGTCCAGAAACGGCCGGTCTAAAAATGTCCATCCGTGAGGGGTGGACATAGAAGTGGGTTGCCTGTCTGCGTCGCGAGCGCGACAGACATGCGCATACTGGCGTTGTGCCCACCCCTGCATGAGGGTTAGACTGAATAACTTCCTGCTTCCGTTAGCAGGTCTTCCCTGCCCGCCTGGGACCGGCTAGGGCGATGATTTCCGAAGCCCGCGGCAGCAATAAATCCGGCGCGTACCTTTTTATCAGAGGCGGAAGGACTTTGTTTTCAAGCCATTCTGCTATGATTTTCTTGATGATTTCGGACTTCATCGTCTATTGTCCAACCAAGTGAACAATTTCTCACATTATTGTCAACTCAAATCAAGAAGGACGGGATGATTTGCAGTCTTTCTGCTGCTCTGCGGTTCTGTTTTTCCCCAAATCTGCAAATGTAAAGGACGTACCCATCTTTGGGCTTGACAAGAAATGCAATCTGGATATATAGATCAAATGGAGAAATATATTCAGTCAGGATGTGAAATGATATACATCAATAGACGATTAACCGCTAAAATCAAATTGTTAGTTGACAATTTTCCTGTGACTGTGCTGACAGGCGCCAGGCAAGTCGGCAAGAGCACCCTCCTAAAGCAGGAATTCCCGGACTTCGATTATCTTTCCATGGACGACTTTCACCTGCAGGAAAAGGCAAGGCTGGACCCATCCTCTCTCTGGCTGGGGCAAGACAGAGTCGTCCTCGATGAAGTCCAAAGATTTCCCTTCCTGCTAGAAGCGGTAAAATTGGCTGTTGACAGATCAGAGGGCAAAAAGCGATTTATTCTTTCAGGTTCAGCCGATTTGCTTCTGATGAAGGGAGTATCTGAAAGCCTGGCCGGGAGGGCCGTTTACCTTGATCTTTTCCCTCTTACACTTGGCGAGGAAAAAGGTCTTTCGGGCCAGATGAATTTCAGCAGCCTTTGGGACCCCGCGTGGCAGATTCCAAATCAGGACTTGGAGGCCATTGACCCAATACCTTATCTTCTAAGAGGGTTTTTCCCTCCGGTTTTGACTCTCCCCAACCATGAGCAGGTTCTCGCATGGCTGGAAGGCTATACCCGCACCTACCTCGAACGGGACCTGCGTGATCTATCCCAGGTAGGCTCTCTTATTGACTTCAGACAGGTCATGCAGAACACGGCGTTCAGAACAGGCACGATCCTTAATCAGGCTAATGTTGCCAGAGACTGCGGTCAGAGCCAGGCCACCACTCATCGCTATATCCGCCTCCTTGAAGCAACCCACCTTGTGACCCGAGTCCCCGCTTTCGGCAAGAGCAGAAAAAAGAGGATCGTAAAAGCGCCAAAAATCTTCATGTTGGATCCGGCCTTAAGCCTGTTTCTCTCCGGTATTCACGATTCCGAAACGCTAAAGACCTGCCGGGAGCTTGGCGCCCACTTTGAGACCATGATTTATCTCCATCTCAGGGCATGGGCTGAAATGCAGACACCAAAACCTGCAATCTATTATTGGCGGACGGTCTCCGGCCGCGAAGTTGACTTAGTTATCGAAAAAGGACGCAGTCTCCTTGCGGTTGAGGTAAAAATGACACCGCGGCCCCTGGTTCACGATATCAAAAACTTATTGTGTTTTATGGAAGACTATCCGCAGTCAACACGCGCCGTGTTGATACATGCCGGCTCCAGCCTGGAATGGCTGCATCCGAAGGTAATTGCCGTTCCATGGTGGTGGATAGACTATTAGACCGCCCAAATCTGTATATGTGAACGGCGTCCCCTTCTTCATTGCAGCAAGAACTTTACAGTTGGAACGCATCTGACTCTTATACCGTCCACATCCAATTGATCTTCATAGTCATTGGTAAGGAGTATATTGTCAACAAACCCCAATTCGCCCGAGCTGTTACGAAAACAAGATATCTCGCGCTCAGGAATTGCTGATGATCTGAGCCATTAGTGTTGACTTTCCGCTGCGACGTGGGCCCTTGATGGCTGCTATTTCCTTCAATATTTTTTTTGCCCAGCCCGGCAGCGGACTTATTGACTCAGTCAATGCCCAGCGTTCAATAACGGCAATCTTTCGGAAAGGGGCATCAAACAGGGAGTTGTCCAGCAGTCGCGCTTCGTCTATCAGGGGAAGGACGGTTGCGATATTTTTCATGGTCCTAGGGATGCGGCTTCTTATTTTCTGAGGAGGTACGTAATGGCCGCCTTCAGCGACACGCTGGTGTACCCGGGCTTCATTCAGTTCCGGGGTTTCTAAATGGATGTATACAAGGACGATATGGTAGCCCAGTGATTTTGCCCTGGCAATGAAATCTATCTTGGATGGATGTGAAAAAACCGTTTCAAAACAAAAGGAAATTCCTTGAAGCAGGAGGTCCTTACGAAGCCTTTCCGCAAGAACCATCGCCTTATAGCCGGCAGCTACCTGATTTACAGGGTTTATGGCCCTGGCAATGATATCGGCGTTGGTCAGTTTGACGCCGCGGGATTTCAGGAAAAGACGGTAAAAGGTGGATTTTCCGGTGCCGTTGGCGCCTGCCAATATCCAGAGTTGCCTTTGGTTTTTCATTTGGATGCTTTGAACTCGCCATTTTCAAAGTGCCCTGTCCGACGTTCCCCTGTTTTGAGATTGACCCTGTCCAGCAGGCCGGGTCTGCTTCTGCTGGCTTCATAATAAAACGGCGACGCTGTCAATTTTGAGGAGACGTCTTTGCTCCTGGAGTTCTTTTCCAGATCGTTAAAAACGTCAGAAGGATCTATAGGGGCCGAGAAGG
>JBGSUA010000019.1:0-1936 GCA_041753575.1 Desulfatiglandaceae bacterium | reverse complement strand
CTCCGGCCGCTGCTGAGATGAGGGCAATAGCGGAGAAATACGGCCACGGCTCTCCCAAGCTGCCAAGCCTATACATCCAGGGAGTTGCCGATGCCATAATGACCATCGAGGGCATCAAGAGGGCGGGGCGAGATATGACGGTCGAAAAATTCGTTGACGCCCTGGAAACAATAAAGGATTTCGATTGCGGCGGGCTGCTTTCACCCATGACCTATACACCCAAGGCCCACCCGCCTTCACCATATAGCAAGATATTCAGGGCAGACATCGAAAAAGGGATATTTGTCTCCGCAACCGACTGGATAAAACCTCGGGATTTGAAGTAGCTAACTATTATGGAAGGTTAGAGCTCAATTCTGGCCTTCCATGATAAATGAATATCCCTGCAGCCGCGGTTTTTGGGAACTACTTTGTATCATTCACCTAAACACCGGCATGGAAACCCCCTCAGAGTTGACGCGGTGTGCGAGTCCAATGAAAACGATTACACATACACCGGCATATCCTCAGCAACTTAAGAAAGCGGCCTTAAGCGATTTACAGAATTGCTGCTGCATGATATTCTGTGCGAAGTAAGTTGCAGGTGATTATTTACCGTGAAAATACCCTCACCAACCCAGGGGGCAGGGATCAGGGGGCAGGGATCGGGGGTCAGGGGGCAGTAAAAGAGGGCTGCTCTCTCAGTTGTGGGAAAGGGGATTTTCATGCTCGGGGGTGACAAAATATTGCTGTCATGAACGTTTGGAATGGTAGATGACCAAGAAAGAATACGATAGCAAAGCAAAAGAGACCCCAAGCAAAATCCTTCAGTGCGCTACTCGTCTTTTTGGGCGCAGGGGATTCAACGGGACCACCATCGAGGAAGTCACACGCGAGTCGGGAATATCTCGAGGTGCACTTTACTGGCATTACAAAAGCAAATCTGAACTGCTGGGCGCCGTTGTGGAACGTTTGCAAAAGGAATATCTGGATGTTTTTATGACAGATGTCCTGTCGGCGGGACCTCGCCCAATAGATCGAATCCTTCGTATATTCAAATTCAACGCTCGTTTCGCGTTAGAACACACGGATCTTGTTCACTGCCTTCGCAATCTGTCGCTGGAGCTGTCCCCTTCGGAGGACAAGAATGTAAAAGCGTTTTTCAACATCATGGACCAACAGCGAAGCTTCATTGTGCGCCTGATTAAAGACGCGCAGAAGGACGGCTCTGTTCGTAGCGACTTGAAAGCGGAAATCATGGCCGCCGTTATACTGGCAATTCACGACGGCATCTTACTTCAGTGGACTGCCTTTGATCACCTTTTTGACGGCCGTGAGTTGGTCTGGTCTTTTCGTCAGATTATGCTGGCAGGTCTTGGCGCCAACATCTGGGCCTCAGGTTCAAAAGAGGACTGATCGCCCTCAGTCGCCAATTGGCTCGGCCTACGAGACTTACCTGCTGAGCAATTAAAGTGTTATGTTCGGTTCGAATATAATCAAAGAAGAGGATAAAGAAGTTATCGGCAACATCTACTAAAGTTCTGAATTATTACAATGAACAATGCTGCTTGAATATTAGGCGGCTTTGCCCGATTCCCGAGAATTTATGTAGGCGATACCAATGTGAAAAATTGATGCTAAGAAAATCAGAGAGAACGAATAATTTAAAACGCCTTTTTTAACCCACTTCAAAATATTAACCATGAGCACCACTCCTTCTCCTGATTGAGGGCGACGGTTTCACGATCAAGCTTCAGGTACTTTCGGTAGCCCTTGTTCCCCACAAGGGATTTCGGATTGGTCTTGAGCTTCTCTGCGAGGGAATCGATGATCGCCTGCCGGTCCGCCGCATCCTTCCGGGCCTGTCTTTCATTGAGACAGACGATGTAACGGCGGCCATCCACCATCACCTCCTTGACCTTCAAGGGAGAAGGATCTTTTTCCATGACTCCCTCCG
>JBGSUA010000018.1:0-3092 GCA_041753575.1 Desulfatiglandaceae bacterium | reverse complement strand
CTCATCGAGTTTGTAGCTCCATTTGAAAACAACCGGCGCCGCATTGACCTCTTCGATGTATCTCTCTATCCTCTTCTTTAGCTCTGTCTTCGATGCTACCCGGAGCGATCGCAGAAACGCACGGGTCATCTTGCTGAAGAAGACCTCTATCAGGTTCAGCCAGGAACCATGCTTAGGTGTATAGATGAATTCAAACCTGTTGGGCCTGCCTTTGAGCCAACTCATTGTTTCCTTGGATACATGGCTTGAGTGATTATCAAGAATGATCCTCAGCTTCCAATGCTCCGGATAATATCTGTCCGCCATGTCAAGAAACTCTATGAACTCTTTGCTCCGGTGCCTGTCTCTGACCAGCCCGTGGACATGCCCGTCATAGAGGTCTATGCCGGCAAGAAGTGAAAGGGTTCCGTGTCGCTTGTATTCATAGTCCCTTGCCCAGGTCTTGTACTTGCCGGGAACTGGAGAAAGGTCAGGGGCAATGTTGGCTATGGCCTGAATCCCGGGCTTCTCGTCGTAGGAAATGACGGTGTCGCTCCCTTCACTATTTCCTTCTTTACTCTGTTGAACTTCCTTGTACACCATAAGCACCTGGGCCATTTTCCGGTCAAATTCCTTGTCGCGCCTCTCAAGGTAATAGCTCGTCTTGTGAGGTTTGATTTCGCTCTTGGTGAGAATCTTATGAAGCCCGCTTTTGCCGAGTTTTATCAAGGCTTGATGCCCGCTTTCCACGCAGTGGTTCCTTATGTGTTGAGCCAGTTGCGACACTGTCCAGCGCTCTGCAGCGTATCCATAAGCCGACGGCCTGGTGCAGGCCAAATTTATCACCCAGGCCTTGTCCTCATCGCTTATGATAGAGGGGCGTCCAGGCCGGGCAAGGTCTCTTAATGCCGTCATAATACCGGCAGACAGTGCCTTGTCAACGCATCTCTCCACCAACGGCCGATCTGTTTGTTGAGACCTGGCAATCGCCGAAATGCTCTCGCCTCGAAAATATGCCAAAAGAATCCTTGCTCGTTTAACCTTGGAGTAGGCCTCCGTTCTTGACGACGCCACGCTCTCCAGTTCCTTTACATCCTTGTCTTCCAATACCAGGGCGCTACGTGTTCTCTGTCGTGACATAATCGGCTCCTTTAGTTTTTTCCGACTATATCACTACCCTTGTTTATATGCAATACTATTTTAGGAACGATATACTAGCGACGTTCACAACAAGATAGGATGGGTAGAGGGGCGTCTTTTCATAGGTCATATAAGTATCACGAGAGAAACGGCAGCCGCTGCCGGAATTAGAGGAAGCATCTACATCAAGAAAAAATTTGAACTTTCTGCGAAACGAAACTATGGCTGTGTAGGTGTCTCAAGGGAGAAATGGGATACCATGGGATCAAAATCATGGTCATCATGGAGCAAGATCAATCCTTCCAAAATACAGAAGGTTGCGATAACTAAATCAATCGTTTTTCGTACAGTAACACCAGCTTTTCGAAGGCGCCGGTAATTTTGGGCACTTTGAACGGCGACATTGTAACCGCCGATTTGGCGAAATGGGAGGGTGCTAAGGAAGTTTTTGGCTGTTTCGTAATCCTTATCGGATCTGAAACCTTGAAGAACCTCTGTGAGAATCAGATCCCCAATGATAACATTAACTTTCGAGAGATAAGCGTCAAGCATGTCTGTCTGCCACGTGGAAATACCGTTGAAATAATCGATCCATACGGATGAGTCGACCAGAATCACTGATCTAACCTCATTGCGTCAAGGTCCCCATCCCATTTCAGTTTTCCACGCAGGCTTTTGATTCGCTCTTGTTTCTTAATCTGAACTAAAAGCTTAAGACCCGTTTCAACAACAGCTTTTTTGGTTTTTAGCCGGCTGAGTGTCATGGCCTCACTCAGGAGTTCGTCATTTATGTTAATATTGGTGCGCATCGTTTTGGCTCCTATATATGGTGTGTATGGAATTGATGATATATACACATTTGAATGATGTCAAGTGCTGATACGATTAGATTGGAATGGTTTCATTACAATGTAAAACCTTGCTCTTGCAGCGGAGCGCAAAAGTCGCGCCCGCTGAAGAGTAGGCATACGACAAGGGAGAAAGAGAAAAGGAAAGTCAAAATATTCTCAGTGCGGGCCGATGAAAACTTCCAGGCTAAAAGGGGAGGAGAAAAAACCAGGAAATTCTCGGCAAACGAATTTATGGAGCAAGAAATACAAAAGTTTCTGGATGACAATCCAAAAGCCCAAGTCAAACATGTCCAATTCCAATCTATTGCCATTGTCCCAAAGACAGCCAATTGGAATAGGACTAACCCAGACATAGACTGGGAAATGGAAAAATCCGTGTTAATATCGTTTGAAGAGTAGATTCGGTAAAACAGGAGGCCATTAGTGAAACTTACGGCAATTATTGAACGTGAAGGTAATGCGTACGTGTCTTTATGCCCGGCGTTAGATATAGCGAGCCAAGGGAGTAGTATTGAAGAAGCTCGAGACAATCTTCGAGAAGCATTGGAACTCTTCTTTGAAGCAGCATCATCCGAAGAGGTTAATCAACGTCTTCACGGCGAGATTTTCGTAACCCAAGTCGAGGTGGCATTTGGGTAGACTTCGAATCCTTTCTGGCAAAGAGGCGTGCTCCATTCTTTCAAGGCATGGCTTCATCGAGGTACTTAGACGAGGTAGCCATATCGTAATGCAAAAGAAGCTTTCCCAGGGCACAATAACGGTTCCTGTCCCAAACCATGACGAAATCAGAATCGGAACTCTTCAATCTATCATCCCCCAGTCTGGCTTGCCCCGTGGTGAATTTGAATCATGAGTTCATAATGCCTAACACTTATAATGCCTCCGGCTGTCAAGGGTAAAACTACCCCCTAACGAAAAATCATTTTCTTTTTTCGTCTGCCGGATTTACGAGTCCATTTGCCTGTTGGCAGCGATTCCGACTTTATTTCAAAGCGGGTGCCAGGAATCGCATTTTGCACCAAACACTTATCGAGATTCTACTACCTGGCTCACCCAAGGAGGGCCCATTAGGCGAAGCAGCAGAGAAGCTATCCGCGTGAGAATGGGCTTAAGGGGTGCTCG
>JBGSUA010000017.1:0-3931 GCA_041753575.1 Desulfatiglandaceae bacterium | reverse complement strand
CTATTGGCATTGACGTTGGCATCAAGTCTTTTGCGGTCCTCTCTACAGGGGAGGCCATAGATAATCCTAAATACCTTCGTAAATCTGAAAATAAACTCATAAAGAAACACAGAGTGCTTTCCAGAAGGAAGAAAGGTTCTTCCAACAGAGCAAAGGCAAAGAAGGTAGTTGCGAAGCTTCACTGTAAGGTTCGTAATCAGAGGTCTGATTTTCATCATCAGGTCTCCCGTCAACTTGTTGATGCCTACGGCTTTATTGTAGTTGAGGACCTGAACATCAAGGGGATGGTCAGAAACCATCCCCTTGCAAAGTCGATATCCGATGCTGGATGGGGACAATTTCTCAGGCACCTGGAATACAAAGCGGCGGATGCTGGTATCCAGTTCGAGAAGATTGCCCCTCATTCCACGAGCATCATTTGTAGCGTATGCGGAGAACGTGTTCCCAAATCTCTTGCCGACAGGATTCATGCGTGTTCTTTCTGTGGCATAATCCTGGACCGTGACCACAATGCTGCAATCAACATACTCAATAGGGCAGGAACTGCCCGAATTGACGCCTGGAGAGACAAGCTCTGTGGACGACCGTTGCCTATAGGCAACCTAAGAAGCACCTTGTCGTTGAACCAGGAAGCCTCGTCCGTAAGGGCGAGGTAGTTCACCCTCTCCTCGCCCTCATGCTACACTAATTTATCCCAGGGCGAGTGTCCAATCATCATAGGCAGAGAGGGTTCCGCCTCCTCAGCACAGGGAAAAGGCAGCCTCCGTGATCGTCAAGGCGGCCCGGACCGTCCGTTCCCTGTCCAGCGCCGGTCTCCCGCATTCCGCCCAAAGGCGGGATCAAACAGGTAAGGGCCTCCGGGGCTGGTAGCGGGATCTGAAGAACCTGCGAAGGTCCCGGCGGCTGACAAGGCTTCCATGCTTAAATGCTTGAAGATATATATGGCAGGCGGGCCGCAATAAATAGAAGGCCTGTTGCAAGAGTAATACTGGCCTTGCAGGAAAATGCGTGGGTTGCACAGGGCCAGGCCGGGGGGCAATGTCTAGTGGCGCTCCCGGTTATTTGCGCCCGGTAAGCTCGACAGTCTCATTCAAAAAGGGTCAGACTCAGAATCTGCAGAATTGTGTGCATGCTGTGATCCAGGGCCTAAACTGCTTGATCCAATTCGCCACCGAAGGAATCGGCGGCATAAAAGATGTTCGGAAAAGATTGCCCGCAATAAAGTAGATCACCTTACCCTCCACATCCTCCACGCCCTATCTGTTTTTTGAAGCTCCAAACAGGCGGGAGGCTCTCCCTTCAAGGACTTCTCAACAACATGGGTGATCTCAAACTCCTTAAGAATCCCGCAATCCAAGGTCCCTGTCTTCGCTGCCATTAACAAAGCCTCCTTTATGACCTGAGCATTTCCGCCATGCTCCATGGACGGGATGACCTCGATTAGGCCTGATGAATAGAAAGGTAAGGCCAGGGCCGCCTGGCCATCCAGGGCGAACACCCTTGAGCCTACAGGGATATCAAAGACAGGCGGTTTGTTTGAGACCTTGACGGTGCCCGTAAAAGCCACAGCCAAAAACAAGAAAACTCTGATTACCCAGGAACTCAGCCGCAGAGCCTCTGGCCTCTGAGCCAGACATATTGCCGCTATTATCAAAAGAGTAAACACGACAATTGCCATATAGCGGCTCATGTTTGGAGCTGCAAAAGCAATTACGACAAAGAGAGCTGGCAAAAGCCTGGTTCGAAATTGAGCCTCCGCCGGCCTGTAGACGCTCCAAGCCAAAACCAACAACCCTACCGCGGCAATTCCCTTCAACTGGAAGAGCATCATAATCAGAAGGGAACTGTTTTCCGCGATCGGCAGACTTCGACCCTCGACCCACCTGTGAAGGTAGCCAAATATCTCCGGCCACTTCCCGTCTGTAAACCACAGCCAAAACCCCACCTGGATTGCAAGCACAAGAACAAAAGCAAGGACTCTCTTTCTGAGTGTTGTATTTAAGAAAGCCGCACCTATGGCATAGATGGGTATGAGCCCATAGATGGGTGCAATCAGGGCTCCCAGAAAAACCCATAGAGGAGCTGAGACAAGCAGGGCGCTTATCATCCAGATGGTCGCAAATATCTCTGGTCTTCCGTTGGCTGCTGCTCTGTAGGCAAAAAGAGGAAACACGACAAGAAGAATTGCCATGACCCAATATTGGCCATCAGCTCTTGTCTTTAAGACCTTCCAAAAAGAAAACACAACAACCAGGTAAGACAGGACCAAGGCAGTCAACTGAACTATTCGGACAACCGTGATTCTTGAAAGCTCCAAGGGAGGCCCCTGAAGCCAGGCGAGGGCCTTTTCGTACCCGATCCAGTAGTTCCAGCTTGGAAAATCCATAAACGGATAGAGCTGCCGGTAATCATAGCCGTAGAGATGGGAGACGATATGCCTGTAGAGATCATCAGTTGGCATGGGTAGAGAAAACAGGACAAGCAGGAATGAAAACACGCATCCCAGTAAGAGCAAATTATATCTGGGGCCGTTATCGCCGTCACCCAGCTCGCGGGCAAGGCAGTTTTTGGTTTTCAGGCAAAGAGAATCAAAAAATCCAGACACGACAACTGATCCTCCGAATTAAAAAAAGATGGGAGCGGCTGGGCCGCTCCTGAACGCTCCTTCCGCACATGGCGGATGAGACTGATAGTAGGAAAGAAGAAGGCCCCTCCGACATTGAACTCTGCTAAGGAGGAATATGCCGGAGGAAAGCCTTTCGTACGTAAATATATTACTTCCGAACGACAGGGTTGAAGTCTTCCTTGGGACATTCCGAAGGGGTGAATTTCTTTGTAAAAAACTGACCAGAAGACAGGAAACCTCTCCACTACAACACTCTCCTTCATTTCTGCCCGGCCTCATTAACCCAGACCAAACAAACACTCAGAACAAAATCCTTTTTGTAAATCTCCTTCGCTACGGAGAACCCGAGTCCGTTCATGGGAAGTAATACTCCCATAAACAGCATGGGAGATCCGACATGGACAAAAACATATCGATCCTGATTCCCGCCCGAAACGAGGAAGCTGTCATCGGAAGGGAAGTCAAAAAGGCCCTGAGCGTCTTTCCGGACGCTGAGGTTCTCGTGATAGATAACGGCAGCACTGACAAGACCTGGCAGGCTGCATTGGATGCCGGGGCATCGTGTATTTCCTGTACGATCCCTGGAAAAGGCGCTGCGATGCTCTGCGGGGTGCGGGCGGCAAGAGGCAGGGTAATAGTCTTTCACGATGCAGATGGGGAATACGAGATCGAAGACAGTCTTGAGCTTGCTCTCTTGGCTGCTCCCGGCATCATGTGCGTCGGCTGCAGAAATCCTTTTGCTCTGACCTGGTCATCCAAAAGAGCCAACGCCTTCATCAGGCGGCTTTTACAGATAAGATTTGGATCTGCCACACCCAAAGACATTCTTTCAGGAAGCAGGGCCTTCTGGCGAAACGACCTTCTGCGGATGCCTGTCCGATCAAGAGGCTTCGGCATAGAAACCGAGCTTACCGCCATATCGCTTCAGGAAGGTTTCAGGATTGTTGAAAGACCCGTTCGTTATTCTCCCCGGACAAAAGAGGACGGGAAAAAGATCCGTTCCTATCATCTTCTAACCTGCGCATGGGCGGCATTAAGACACTACGGCAAACTGGCCAAAGGGCTTCAGCCGGTCTATCAGGAACGCTTTTCAGTCATAACCCCGCATGTCCAGACGCGACAAGTATAGGTAGTTAGACGATGCACGACAACTACAACCTCGAAGTCATGGAGCAGGCGGTCAATTACAGAAAAGCCGTTATAGGGCTCTTCAAACCCTATCTTGAAGACTGTAAAAAGATAGCCGACTTCGGGGCGGGCAGGGGTGCCTATGCAAAAGAGCTTATCCCGACCTGGCCGCAGGTC